>JBAYRO010000026.1:0-40357 GCA_041676645.1 Burkholderiaceae bacterium
CATTTCTGCCCCATCATCGCGTCCGGTACTTGCCCGACCACGGCCCGGGAGGCCGATCGGCGGCCGTTGACGCTTGCGCACCCAGGAGGCGCGACATGGACCTGTCGAACCCGCGTGAAGAATCGCTCGCCGATTCCTTCGGCCACGCCGATTTCCACGCCCGTCACATCGGGCCGACCCCGGCCGACGAAGCCCGCATGCTCGAGACCATCGGCTGCCCGAATCGCGCCGCGCTGGTCGACGAGACCGTTCCCGCCGAGATCCGGTTCGATCGCGAACTCGCGATCGGCGAGCCGGCCAACGCCCCGGAGGCCCTGGCCGAACTGGCGACCATCGCGGCGCGCAACGAATGCTGGCGCAGCGTGATCGGCGCCGGCTACCACGGCACCCACACGCCCGAGCCGATCCGCCGCAATGTTCTCGAGAATCCGGGCTGGTACACCGCCTACACCCCCTACCAGGCCGAGATCTCGCAGGGTCGGCTCGAGATGCTGCTCAACTTCCAGCAGATGGTCGTCGACCTGACCGGACTGCCGCTGGCCAATGCCTCGCTGCTCGACGAGGCCACCGCCGCGGCCGAGGCAATGGCGGTCTGCCGGCGGGCATCGAAATCGAAGGCGACGAGCTTCTTCGTCGAAGCCGGCGTGCATCCGCAGGTGCTGGCGGTGATCCGCACCCGTGCCCGCTGGATGGACATCGAGCTCGAGGTCGGCGATGTCGACTCGGTCGATCCGGCCGACATCTTCGGCGCCTACCTGCAGAACCCGGATACCGAGGGTCGCATTCGCGACCTGACCGAAACCATCATCCGCTTGAAAAGCGCCGGCGCCCGGGTCTGCGTGGGCGTCGATCCCCTCGCCCAGGTGCTGATGCGCTCGCCCGCGGCGATGGGCGCCGACCTCGCGGTCGGCTCGACGCAGCGCTTCGGCGTCGCGCCCGGCTTCGGCGGCCCGCACGCCGCCTTCATGGCCGGCACGAAGGACATGCAGCGCCTGCTCCCGGGACGGATCATCGGCGTTTCGCGTGACGCCGCCGGGGCCATCGCCTATCGCATGGCCTTGCAGACCCGCGAGCAGCACATCCGCCGCGACAAGGCGACCAGCAACATCTGCACCGCGCAGGCGCTGCTCGCGAACATGGCGGCGATGTACGCGATCTGGCACGGCCCGGTGGGGCTGGCACGCATCGCCCGCCGGGTCCACGGCCTGGCGAAGCTGCTCGCGGCGCTCTGCGCGCCGCTGCGCGCGGCGCGCCATGCGGACTTCTTCGACACCCTGAGTTTCGATGCGGGCGATGATGCCGATGCGATCCGCCGGCGCGCCGCCGAGCTGCGGATCAATCTGCGCGACCATGCCCGTGAGGGCGGCCCGGCCGGACGCTTCGGCGTGGCGATCGACGAGACCACCCGCATCGTCGACATCGCCGACCTCGCCTTCGTGCTGACCGGCGAGCGCATCGATGCCGAGCGGGTCGCCAGCCGCGCCGCCGTGATGCCGGCGCGCGCCGAGTTGCCCGCGGGGCTGAATCGCGACGATCCGGTGCTCACCCATCCGGTGTTCAATCGCTACCACAGCGAAACCGAGTTCATGCGCTATCTCAAGCGCCTCGAGAACCGCGACATCTCCCTGGTGCATTCCATGATCCCGCTGGGCTCGTGCACCATGAAGCTCAATGCGGCGGCCGAAATGGCGCCGCTGTCCTGGCCCGGTTTCGCCCAGATCCATCCCATGGCGCCGGAATCGCAGACCGCCGGCTACCGCGAGATGATCGACGGGCTGGGCCGCTGGCTGGCGGAGATCACCGGCTTTCACACCGTGTCGTTCCAGCCCAACTCGGGCGCCCAGGGCGAATACGCCGGGCTGCTCGCGATCCGCGCCTGGCACGAAGCGCGCGGCGATTCGGCGCGCGATGTCTGCCTGATTCCCGCGTCTGCGCACGGCACCAATCCGGCATCGGCGAGCATGATGGGCATGCGCGTGGTGGTGGTTGCCTGCGATGCCGAGGGCAGCATCGACCTGGCCGACCTGCGCGCGAAGATCGATGCGCACCGCGATGCGCTGGCCGCGCTGATGGTCACCTACCCGTCCACCCACGGAGTATTCGAGGAAGGCATCCGCCAGGCCTGCGAATGGGTCCACGAGGCCGGCGGCCAGGTCTACATGGACGGCGCCAACCTCAATGCGATGGCCGGTATCGCCCGTCCCGGCGACATCGGCGCCGATGTCTGCCACATGAACCTGCACAAGACCTTCTGCATTCCGCACGGCGGCGGCGGCCCGGGCATGGGGCCGATCGGCGTGGCCGCGCATCTCGCGCCGCACCTGCCCGGCGATCCCTTCGCCAGCGGCGTGGGCGCGGTGTCGGCGGCGCCCCATGGCAGCGCCTCCATCCTCACGATCTCCTGGATGTACCTGCGCATGATGGGCGGGCGCGGCATCCGGCTCGCGAGCGAGTTCGCGATCCTCAATGCCAACTACATCGCCACCCGGCTCGCGGCGCACTTCCCGGTGCTGTTCCGGGGCGCCAACGGGCGTGTCGCGCACGAATGCATCCTCGACATGCGCGACCTCAAGGCGCGCTTCGGCGTCACCGCCGAGGACGTCGCCAAGCGGCTGATGGACTATGGCTACCATGCGCCGACCCTGTCCTTCCCGGTGGCCGACACCCTCATGATCGAACCCACCGAATCCGAATCGAAGGAAGAGCTCGACCGCTTCTGCGACGCCATGATCGCGATCGCGGAAGAAATCGCCGCGATCGGCCGGGGCGAGCTCGACGCCGAGGACAATCCGCTGCGACAGGCGCCGCACACCGCCACCGAGATCGCCGGACAGTGGCAACATCCGTACTCGCGCGAGCAGGCGGCGTTCCCGCTGCCGTGGCTTCGCGAAGCCAAGATCTGGCCGGCGGTCAAGCGCGTCGACAATGCGGCGGGCGACCGCCAGCTCGTCTGCACCTGCCCGCCGATGGAAGCCTACCTGGAGACCGACCGATGAACGATACGCCGCGCCGACTCGCGCTCGACAACCTGCACCGCGAGCTCGATGCGCGGATGTCGAGCTTTGCCGGCTTCCAGATGCCGATCCAGTATCCGGCCGGGCTGCGCGCCGAGCACCTGCACACCCGGGCGAGCGCGAGCCTGTTCGATGTCTCGCACATGGGGCAGCTGCGCGTCACCTCGCCCGAAGGCGAGGCCGCCCTGCATGCCGGCCTCGAGGCGGCGCTGCCGCTGGACTTCGAGGCCTGGCCCGATGGCCTGCAGCGCTACACCCTGCTGCTCACCGACAGCGGTGGCATCGCTGACGACCTGATGGCGATCCGCCTGCCCGGCGAAGTGCGACTCGTCGTCAACGCGGGCAATCGCGAGGCCGATCTCGTCCGCCTGCGCGCCCTGTGCCCGACGCTCGACTTCGAATGGATCGATGCGGCGCTGTTCGCGCTGCAGGGCCCGCGCGCCGAGGAGGTCCTGGCGAGCTTCGACGCCAGTGCGGCGCAGCTGCCCTTCATGCACGCGGCGGAGCTCACGATCGACGGTGTGCGCTGCCTCACGACACGCTCGGGCTATACCGGCGAGGACGGCTTCGAGATCTCGGTGCCGGCGCAGGCGGAGGCGATCGCGCGCCGCCTGCTCGCCCACCCGGCGGTTGCGCCGGCCGGACTGGGCGCGCGCGACACCCTGCGCCTGGAAGCCGGGCTTGCCCTGCATGGCAACGACATCGGACCGGATGTCCTGCCGGCGGAAGCCCGGATCGGGTTCGCGATCGCAGCTTCGCGCCGGCCCGGCGCCGCCAAGGCTGGCGGGTTTCCCGGCGCCGCGGCACTGGAGGCCGCCGGCAAGCCGTCCCGACAGCTGGTCGGCCTGGTGTCTTCCGAATCGATTCCGGTGCGGGCCGGATCAGCCATCGTCGATGCCGACGAGAACGAACTCGGCGTGGTCACCAGCGGCACCGTCTCGCCCAGCCTCGGGCATCCGATCATGCTCGCGATGGTCGCCCGTGAAGCGCTTGCCCGCGAAGGGCTGCGGGCGCGCGTTCGCGAGCGTCGCCCCGAAGTGAGGATCGTGTCGCTGCCGTTCGTCCCCAAGCAGTACAAGCGCAACTAACTCGTGGACGAGCCTTCAGATGTACGGATGGTAGTTCTCGCGACGATGGCGCAGGTGCAGCTGCAGGCCGAGGGCGGCCTTGTCCCCGTCGGAAAGCAGGCGCACCGACATCGGCAGCACCATCGCCTCCTCGAACCGGGCATGGGCCGCATAGGCGACCGCCATGGTCGATATGTCGGCGGGATCGAACTCCACCCGCCAGCCGTCGGCGAGCCGGCGTAGCAGCGGCTCGATCCGCTCCCAGGTCTGCTCGATGTCGCGATGCTCGCGCGTGAGCCGATTGCACAAGGCATCGACCAGTGCGGTCTCGCCGGCGCGCGGCGCCGCCCGGCGCATCTCCACGAAGAGCACCTCCTCTTCCTGCCTGTGGTGCTCATAGACCTCGGCGCGGAAGAAATCGGCGATCGCCTTCGCCTCGCGGGCCAGGTCGCCAAGCGCATCGGCCGTGCCGCGGGCGGCAAGCTCGTCCGGCAGGCGACGCAGCCGGTCGATATGCTCGAGGATACCGGCATGACAGTGCCCGAATACCGCCAGGCCATCGTCCAGGGGATTCGGCGATCCATCGGTCATGATCCAGGCCTCCGACGCCGTGTCGATCACCCGGGCCCGCGATGCGCGCGTGCCCACGACCGGCTTGCGGAATACGCTAGCAGGCGCCCCCGCTGCTACGCTTGACCCACATCAAGCCGATCGGCCCCCGTGCCACGGCCAGCAGGAACGGAGAACACGCGATGCCGCCTCCCACGAACCGCATCGAGCCCGCTTGCCCGGTGATTCCGGTGATCGTCCTCGATGACGCCGCCGACGCGGTGCCCCTCGCCCGGGCCTGCCTGGCCGGCGGGCTCGACCTGCTCGAGATCACCCTGCGCACACCGGTCGGGCTCGAGGCGATCCGCCGGATCGCCGCCGAAGTTCCCGAGGCGCGAGTCGGCGCCGGCACCGTCACCCGACCCGAGGAGTTCGCCGAAGTGCGCGCCGCCGGCGCCCGCTTCGCATTCTCGCCGGGCTTCGCCGGCGACATGCTCGCCGCGGCGAACGACGCCGGCATCGAGTGGGTGCCCGGCGTCGCGACCGCCTCGGAAGTCATGGCGGCGCAGCGCCAGGGACTGCGACGGCTGAAGTTCTTTCCGGCCATGGCGGCCGGCGGCATGGCCATGCTCGATGCGCTCGCCGGTCCCTATCCCGAAATCCGCTTCTGTCCCACGGGGGGTATCGATGCGGATAACGCCGCCGCCTGGCTCGCTCGCCCGAACGTGTTCGCGGTAGGCGGCTCCTGGCCGACGCCGCGCAAGCTCATCGCCGCACGCGACTGGAACGGGATCACCGCGCTATCCCGCCAGGCGGCAGCCTGCGCGCCAGGTTGACGAAGTGACGACTGCGGATCTAGCATAAGATTCACTCCTTATGCATCTTATGATCCGCTGCACTCCGGGCGCCGTGACCGTGAAACCGCCCGCGATCTCCGGATCCTTCACCGGAGGACGAGATGGACACGATGACAGCCCACAGGCGGATCGGAAAACATGCGCTGCTGGCGATGACACTGGCAACGGCGATGGCGCTGGGCGGCGCCGGTATCGCTTCGGCCCAGGACAAGCCGAAAGCCGCGATGAGCGCCGGGCTCACCACCTTGATCACCGAAAGCCCCGAAGCCGGCTTCGCCCTGGCGGTGAAGCTTTCGCAAAAGGGCGTCTCCACCGTGCAGACCGATGCCAGCGTCCGGAAATCCCTGCGCCCGGTCTACGCGCACGACCCGGACAGCCTGATCGCCGTCTCGCACGTCGTGGCCACGCATTTCCAGACCATCGCCGCGGCCAACGACTACTGGCGCAAGTAGAGCCGGCGGCGGTATCGGGCGTGTTTCCCGGTATCGCCCGTCGTGAATCAGGCGCCCGAGTCGAAATGACGGCGCTGCAGTTCGCGGATCGCATCGGCCAGCTCGGGCGCCGGGCCATCGACACGAACCCCCTCGATGACCTGCTCGATCGGCAGGGTACGCACGCGCGAACGCGCGACGCCCCATTGCGCCAGCCACTCGCCCAGCTGGGCCGATGAGCTCGCATAGACGATTCGCCCCAGCCCGACCCAGCCGTGGGCGGCCGCGCACATCGGGCAATGCTCGCCCGAGGTATACACCGTCGCGCTGGCGCGCTCGGCCTGGCGCAGGTGCATGCTCGCCCATCGCGCGATGCTGAATTCCGGATGATGCGTCATGTCACCGGAAGCCGTCTGGTTGCAATCCTCGAAGAGCACTTCCCCGCTGGCGCCGACAAGCAGCGAACCGAAGGGCGGGTTGCCGCCGGCAAGCGCCTTCTCGGCGAGTTCGACACAACGTCGCAAATGGCGCAGATCGGTTTCTGTCAGCATCGTCCTGGGCATGCCGGCATTGAAGGCCGGGCGTGGCGGGATCGAACCGCCAGCCTACCCGACCCTTCCCGCATCGGCCAGACGCCCCTTCGTCGCGCGCCATCATTGACTCGGGCAAGCGAACTGGCCGAAGCTCGGGGCTCCGCACCATGGAGCACCCCGTGTCCGAAATCGATGATCGCCTGCGCGCCCTCGGCCTCGAACTGCCGGCCCCGCTCGAGCTGCCCCCGGGCGCCAAGCTGCCCTTCCCCTGGGTTCGCATCAGCGGCACGCGGGCCATCGTCTCGGGGCACGGCCCGACCCGTGCCGACGGCTCGCTGGCCGGCCCGCTCGGCAAGGTCGGGGCGGAGGTGAGTCCCGAGCAGGCCTACGAGGCGGCCCGCCTGACGGGCCTGGCGATCCTCGGCAGCCTGCGGGCCGAACTCGGCAGCCTCGACCGGATCATCGCCTGGATCCGGGTGTTCGGCATGGTCAATTCGGCGCCGGGCTTCAACCGGCAACCCGCGGTGATCAACGGCTTCACCGATCTCATCCTCGAAGTGTTCGGCCCCGAACGCGGCGCCCACGCCCGCAGCGCCGTCGGCCTGGCCGAACTGCCGTTCAACATCCCGGTGGAGATCGAGGCGGAAGTGGAGATCGCACCGCGCTGATCAGGCGTAGCCGAGGTCCTTCATCAGGCCGGCCAGCTTCTCGCCGATCTCCTTTGCCTTCGGCCCCTTGGCCATCTCCTTGGCAAGGATGGCCCTGGAGGACTCCGCGAACTTCGCCATGATGTCGTCCGGAAACCGCTGCACCTCGACTCCCAGCTTCTCCAGGCCGGTGCGCAGGGCAACGGCGTTCTGGTGCTGGTACTCGATCGAGCGCTGGAAGTGTCGCTCCTCGAGCAGGGATCGGAAGATCGTCTGCACGTCGGCCGGCAACTGCTCCCAGGCGGCGATGTTGATCACATAGCAGTCGTTCGAGATGAGCGCGGTCGGCCGCATGTACACCTTGGCAACCTCCCAGAGCCGAGCCGACAGAATGCCGACGGGGCCACCCCAGTTGGCGCCGTCGATGACGCCCGTTGCGAGCGACTGGTAGATTTCCGGAGCCGCAATGTGCACGGGGGCGAAGCCGGCCGCATCCAGGAACTCGAGCATTGCCCCCGTCGAGCGCACCTTGACGGCGGCAAGATCGTCGCCAGGCTGGATCCTCTCCTTGAGGACCACCTCCTGCGTGAGCGCCTTGTCGGCCATCATGAAGACGCCCTTCGGCCGCAACTCCTCGTTGAGCGCTTCTTCAAGCCCGAGATTCTTGGTCAGATGCATCATCTCCCAGGGCTCGCGCAGCGTGCCCGGCACCCCCGCATACATGCCCATCAGGTCCGCTTCACCCAGGTTGTAGCCGGGGTACGTCGTCGCCATGGGAATCACGCCGCGACGCACCATGTTGAAGATCTCGGGGCCGGTCGCAAGTTCGCCGACCCCGAACAGCTCGAGTTCGAGGCGACCGTCGGTACGCGCCTGGATCTCGCTCGCAAGCACCCCCAGGCTGTCCTTGAAGGACGCGGACGCCTTCGGGTAATAGGCCTGCAGCTTCCAGCGGATCGTGGGCTGCGCTGCCGCCGACCGGATGATCGCGGGCGACGCCGCAATGGCAAGCGTTCCCTTGAGCACCGTGCGGCGCCTGAGTTCCCCGTTGAATCTCGACATCTCCTGCTCCTCCTTGTTGTCGGCCCGGATGGCCATTGGCGGAAAACATCGATCGCAGCGGCATCGCCGCCGGTTCACAGCGCGAAGATCTTCCCCGGGTTCATGATGTCGTGGGGATCGAGCGCCCGCTTGATGCTGCGCATCATCGCGATCGCGCCATCGCCTGCCTCTTCGCGCAGGAACTCCATCTTGTGAAGACCCACGCCGTGCTCGCCGGTGCAGGTACCGTCCATCGAAATGGCCAGGCGCACGATCTCGGCATTGAGCCGCTCGCCTTCGGCGACTTCGTCGGGATTGTCCGGATCGATGAGCAGCATGCAGTGGAAATTGCCGTCGCCGACATGACCGAGGATGGTGGTCGGCACCGTCGCCCGTTCGAGGATCTCGTGCGCGCCGATCAGGGAATCGGCCAGGCGCGAGATCGGCACGCAGGTATCGGTGGTGATCGCGCGGGCGCCGGGGCGCAACTGCAGGCCGGCGAAGAACGCGCTGTGCCGGGCATTCCACAGTCGACTGCGATCCTCGGGCCGAGTCGCCCATTCGAAATCCTCGCCGCCGTTCTCGCGGGCGAGTTCCTGCACCGTGCGCGCCTGTTCGGCAACGCCGGCCTCGGAGCCGTGGAACTCGAAGAAAAGCGTGGTCTGCTCGCGCAACTCGAGCTTGCTGTAGGCGTTGATCGCCCGCACCGCGGACGCGTCGAGGAATTCGGAGCGCGCGACCGGCACGCCGAGCTGGATCGTCTGGATGACCGTATCGACCGCAGCCCGGACCGTCGGAAAGCTCACACTGGCCGCCGACAGGGCCTCGGGCTGCGGATAGAGGCGCACGGTGATCGCGGTGATCACCCCGAGCGTGCCTTCGGAGCCGACGAAAAGCCGGGTGAGGTCGTAGCCGGCGGCCGACTTGCGCGCACGAGTGCCCGTGTGGATACGCTCGCCCGAGGCAGTGACCACCTCCAGGCCGAGTACGTTCTCGCGCATGCTGCCGTAGCGGACCGCATTGGTGCCGGAAGCCCGGGTCGCGGCCATGCCGCCGATGCTCGCATCGGCTCCGGGATCGATCGGGAAGAACAGTCCCGTGTCCTTCAGGGCATCGTTGAGCTGCTTGCGGGTCACGCCGGGCTCCACCGTTGCCGTCAGGTCGTCGGCATCGATCGACACGACCCGGTTCATCTGCGAGAGGTCGATGCTGATTCCACCCTGCACCGCCAGCAGGTGTCCTTCGAGCGAGGTGCCCACCCCGTAGGGGATCACCGGTACCCGATGGCGGGCGCAAGCCGTCACCGCCGCCGCGACATCGTCCGCATCATGGGCATGGACCACGCCATCGGGGGGTATGGCCGCGAAGGGCGATTCGTCGCGACCATGATGCTCGCGCACCGCGGCGGCGGTCGAGAAGTGCTCGCCGAAGCGGTCGCGCAACTCGTCCATGAGCTCGGCCGGCACGGGCCGGCGCACGGCCCCGGGCGCGAGGGTGGGATGGTTCATGACGAAACTCCTCCAGTGGGCGCATCGTCGACGATACACCGGGACTGTCAGTGGCGCCCGGCCGCCTCGATGATGTCGAGCGCCTGCGCGATATCGGCCGGTTCGCGTACGCGCACCGCCTGCAGGCCGGCGAGCCGCGCGCCTTCGACATTCTCGACGAGATCGTCGAAGAAAAGAATCTGGCCCGGCGCACAGCCGATCAGGGTGGCGACATCCAGGAAAGCCTTGGGCTCCGGCTTGCGCCGGCCGATGTCGCAGGAAATGAAGCTGTCGGCGAAGATCGTGAGCATCTTCGAATGCCGCGCCGTCCAGTGTTCCCGATGCGTGCGGTTCGAATTGCTGAAGAGATAGACGGGCCGCATCGCGGCGGCCCGCTCGAGCTGGGCGCGGGCCGCGGGAATCGCCTTGCCCAGGCGCGCATTCCAGCCGGCCGCCATCGCGGCATCGTCGAGCTGCAGGCCGAGCCGGGTGCGCAAGGCCTCGAAGAAGGCCGGCTCGCTGATCTCGCCGCGCTCGTGTCGCATGAAATCGTCCTTGCAGATCGTTCGGCCGCGCAGGAGCATCGGATCGAGACGGGCCGCCCTGGCCCAGTGCTCGTAGGAGCGCTGCGGGTCGATCTCGATGAGCACACCGCCGAGGTCGAAAAGCAGCACCCGCACCACATTCGTGTCGATAATGGGCATCGGACAGTCCATTCGACAGCTTCGATGGCGCGCATTGTCGTGGATAGCGGCAGCCGCGTCCATGCGCGAAGTCAACGACGGAGATGAAATCATGGGCAAGCGCCTGAGCCGGATCGCAACCCGCACCGGTGACGATGGCTCGACCGGGCTGGGCGACGGCTCGCGTGTCGGCAAGGATGATGCGCGCGTCGCCGCCCTGGGCGATGTCGATGAGCTGAATGCCGCGATCGGCCTGTTGCTCACCGAAGCCATGCCGACGACCATGGCGAAGCTGCTGGTCGAAGTCCAGCACGACCTCTTCGAGCTCGGGGGAGAGCTCTGCATTCCGGGCTACGAGAACCTTGCAGCCACCCGCATCGAGTGGCTCGATGCGATGCTCGCCGAATCCAATGCCGGGCTCGGCACGCTCGAGGAATTCATCCTGCCCGGCGGCTGCCGGGCCGCGGCCCTTGCCCATCAGGCCCGCACCATCGCGCGGCGCGCCGAACGTTCGGTGGTCGTGCTGTCGCGGCAGGCGCAGCTGCGCCGCGAACCCCAGGCCTACCTGAACCGCCTGTCGGACCTGCTCTTCGTGCTGGCCCGGGTCGCCAACCGCGACGCCGGACGCGGCGACGTCATGTGGAACCGCGAGCGTGGCGCCGGAACGGCCTCACGGGATCGTTAGGCTTCGCGGGCCGCTTCCAGGTACGAGACCAGCTTGGCGCTGGTCTGGCGCAGGCGATCGGACAGCAACTGCACCAACTTGAGCAGGATCTTGTTGCCGAGCTTGGGCTCGTCCGAGAGCACCAGCATCAGCGCATCGCGGGTGAGCACCGCGAGCCGGCTGTTGTCGAGGGTAACGCAGGAGGCGAAGCGCGGTTCGCCGTCGAACATCGACATTTCGCCCAGCGCATGGCCGGCCTGCGCGACGGCGATGCGCGACGGGTAGTTGTAGCGATTGCGTCGCAGGACGTCGACCATGCCTTCCATGAGCAGGACCATGAAGTCGCCCGTCTCGCCCTCGTTGATGACGGTCACGCCGGGCGGCGCTTCGTAGACGTACATGAAAGCGCCGAGCTTGCGGGTCTCGTCGATGTCGAGACCCGAGAAAAGCGGCGTCTTCGCCATCAGGGTGTAGATCTGGTCGGCGTACTCGGTCGCCCGGCCAACCGGCTTCAGGCCGAGGGCGAGCAGTCGCTCGTGTGGCGTGCGACGGGTCGCCGTGGCGGCGCCCGTCCCGGCACGCTGTTCAGTTCCCTGCACAGTATCCATACAGCACTCCGGGCATTTGCAATGACTTATAGCACTACTTGACCCGGGACAAGCCCATGACCGGAGCGAAGAACCCGATCGGACCGACGAATGGCGGTTTACCCCGTGCGCGGACGAGGGTATTCACTCGCTCTGCACGAGACGCCGCCGGGCCACCGCATCGGCAAGCTGCTCGAGCATCGGGACGGTGCTCTCCCAGCCCACGCAGGCATCGGTGATGCTCTGGCCGTACTGGAGTGGCTCACCCGGCCGCAGGTCCTGGCGACCCGCCACCAGGTGGCTTTCGATCATGAGCCCGAAGATCCGGTGGTCGCCGCCCCCGATCTGGCCGGCGACGTCTTCGACGACCGCGCACTGGTTCTCATGGTTCTTGCGGCTGTTGCCGTGGCTCGCGTCGATCATCAGGCGACAGGCGAGCGCCGCCTCGGCCGCCTCGTTGCAGGCGGCATCCACCGACGCGGCGTCGAAGTTGGGCTGGTGACCGCCACGCAGGATCACGTGGCAGTCCTCGTTGCCGTTGGTCGAGACGATCGCCGAGACGCCGCCCTTGGTCACCGACAGGAAATGGTGCGGCTGCGAAGCGGCCTTGATCGCATCGAACGCGATCCGCAGACTGCCGTCGGTGCCGTTCTTGAATCCCACCGGGCAGGACAGGCCCGAGGCGAGCTCGCGATGCACCTGCGACTCGGTGGTGCGCGCCCCGATGGCTCCCCAGGAGATGAGGTCGGCGACGTACTGCGGCGTGATCATGTCGAGGAACTCGGTGCCGGCCGGCACGCCCAGTTCATTGATCGTCAGCAGCAGCTGGCGCGCGGTGCGCAGGCCCTTGTTGATCTGGAAGCTGTTGTCGAGATCGGGATCGTTGATCAGGCCCTTCCAGCCGACCGTGGTGCGCGGCTTCTCGAAGTAGACCCGCATCACCACCTCGAGCTCGCCCGCGAAGCGCTTGCGCTGCTCCTGCAGACGCTGCGCGTATTCGCGCGCCGCGGCCGTATCGTGGATGGAGCAGGGCCCGATGACGACCAGCAGCCGGTCGTCCATGCCGTGGATGATCCGGTGGATGGCCTGGCGGGTGTCGTACACGAGCTGGCCGACTTCGGATCCGGTCGGGAACTCCCGAAGCAGGTGGGCGGGCGGGGAAAGTTCCGAGATCCGGCGGATTCGGACATCATCGATGACGGTGGCGTTGCTCATGGGAGTTCCTGGGCGGATTCGATCGGGAGCCGGTGCTGGGGCGGATTCGCAAAAAAAAACCGCCGGTCGGCGCCGGCGGTCGTTTCGGATTCGGGTTCAGTGCTTACTTCGAACGCGCTCCCGACTCGTCCCGCCTGGCGCAGGAAAAGCCAAAGAACCGAAAGTAAGCAAACGAGCTGCGAATCATGGACGGCAGTTTACGAAGATTCCTGCTGCGATGCAAGCGAAGCCGAGTCCGAGTCCACCTCGAGGCCGAAATCGACACGGCTTGCCGGTAGCGAGCCCGCAGCGCGCTGGACCACCGCCTCGCCGACCGAGAGGCGGTCGGGATCGATCCCGCCCTCGCCGCTCAGCCAGCGACGCACCGCCTGGGCGCGGTCTTCGGCCAGGTCGATGAGCTGGCTGTCCCCGACCGGAACGGTTGCGATCAGCGCCTTGGCCTTCTCGGACACGCCGATGTCGCGCGGCCGACCGTCGCGACCGGTGGGCAGCGGCAGGCTGGCCTCGCGGAACAGGGCATCGACCAGCACCGGGTACTCGCCGCGGCCGATGGTCACGGCATCGAGGTTGCCCGCCTTGCCGCCCTGGCCGCGCAGCTTGCGAGCCTTGAGCATGCGCTCGAACTGGTGTTGCGCGAGCGCATCACGATCGCCGTTGCCGTCGGCGATCCCGGCAATGCCGAGCCGCAAGCCGGGCCGCTGCCCGAGAGCCCGGGCGAGCAGGCCGAGACTGGCGGCGGCCGGATCGGCGAGCCGGGCCGAGCCGGCTGCGAAACCGACATGGGCGAGCTGCTCGCCGGAAGCGTCCACCAGGCTCGCCAGCCGGGGAAACGGCGCCTGGACGACTTCGCCGATGAAATCGCCGAAGCTGCCGCCCAGCATCCCGCCGATGGAAAACGCCGGATCGTCGAGCGAGCCGGCAACCGGCAGGGACAGCTCGACGATGCCGTCCGGATCGCGCAGCAGCGCCAGCGCGAAGCCCAGGGGCAGTTCCTCGCCGGCATCGCCGGCATGCTCGCCGAACACCGGCCCATGCAGGACGAGATCGTGGCGCGCCTCGAGCCGCCGGTCGCTGATCCGGTACTCGAGCTTCGCATCGAGGCTGCCTGCGTCAAGCGGATAGCCGACATGGCGCCGCGCGTAAGGCGACAGGCTGGCAAGCTCGACCGCTTCGATGGTGGCGTCGAGCTCGAGCGATTGCAGCGGCTCGAGCATCGTCGCCCGGCCGCTTGCGTTGATCGTGCCGCCAGCGCGCAGGCGGGCGACGAGCGCGAACTCGCTCGCCGTTTCCGGCTCGATGGCGCCGATGGTGCCCACCAGCCCGGCCAGGTCCAGGGACGGACCGTCGGCATGGCGGCGGTCATCGATCCCGATCTCGGCGTCCGCAAGCCGCAGGCCGGCGATGCGCCATTCGGACACGCCCTCGGCCGTGCGGTCCGGGTCACCGGTGTCGGCATCGAACCCGGCCAGCGGACTGCCGTCGGCCGCCACCAGGCCGATCCCGCCGTCGGGGGAGATCTCGAAGCGCGCATGCAGCCCCCGAAGCTCGAGCTCGCCGGCATCGATACGCAGGGGAGCCGTCCGCAGGCGCAGCGTATCGGTACGCATGAGACCGGCGTGCATCAGTTCGACATCGGTTCCGGTCACAGTCAGCCGCGGGTCGGCAAGGCTGGCGGCACCGTCCCAGGACAGGCGCGCCGGCTCATCGTTGGCGCCCGCCTCGTACGCGAGGCTGCCGTGCGCCTCCAGGGTGCCGCTTGCCAGCTGGCCGATCGGGCCGAGCCCGAGATGCTCGCGCCACGGTGCGAGCGCGAAGCCCGAGGTATCGATCGACACCATGAGTCGCAAGGGATCGACCGCGAAGCGACCGAGGGCCTGGAGCGAGGCGGTTTCGCCGACCCGGCCGTCGAAACGCAAGGGCGCGAAGCCGTCCTCGCCGCGCGCGCCGAGGGTGAAGCTGGCGATCTCGAGCTGGTGGCTGGGACCGCCGGTCTCGTCGTCCAGGCGGATCCGGGCGGCGCCGAGGCTGAACTCCCCCGGATCGATCCGCCATCCGCCCAGCAGGCGGGGACCGGACGAAGCGGCGGCACCGGGGCCCGGCGTCGATGCCGGCGACCCGGATGCCGCAGCGGGCGCCGCGGCATCCGGGCGGGCGACGGGCTCCAGGAAAGCCTGGAGGTCGATCGCGCCATTGGCCTGGCGAACCGCCGCCAGCGCCAGGCCGTCGGCGCGCGCCCGAGTGAAACCGATGCGCCGTTCCGCGAAGTCGACCGTCAGGCCATCGGCGACCAGCGAGTCGAGCGACTGCGGATGGGGAATCCTGCCCCCCGGCACGGGTTCGAGCCGCAGCCCGGCAAGACGCGATTTCCAGGTCAGCAGATGCAGCGGCCATGCGCCGTCCACGCCATCCGGCGCCATGGCGAGGTCGCGCTGGCCGTATTCGAAACCGCCCGACAGGTCGAGCTCACCGCTGCGCACCCGCAGCGGCAGGCGCGCCTCGATCGGCGTGAGCCAGCGCTGCAGCTGCGCACCATGGACATCGAAGCGGCCGCTGACCAGCAGGGGTTCGTGGCTGAAGCGTCCCTCGACATCGATCGTCTCGCCGGCGCCGAAGGCCGCCGATACCTGGAAGCGCGACGGCAGCGTACCGTCGGACGACATCTCGCCGAATTCGGCCTGCACGTCGGTCGCGTCGACCGTGAGCCGGGCCCCGTCGGCGAAGCGACCGTCGACGCGCACGCGACCGTCCAGGATGCCGAGCCGGGCAACCGACCAGTCCAGGCCGTCGTCCCCCTGCCCGGCCCCCGCGCCGGCCACCGAAGGCGGCTCGGCCGATGCCGCCACATAGCGCCAGTCGAGGCGAGGCGCGGAGACCAGCACTTCCCCGATGCGCAGGCGCTCGGCCTGGAGGTCGTATTCGAGCAGCTCGACACTGGCGCCCGGCAGCGACAGCAGCGGCCGGCCATCGGGCTCGGCGAGTTCCAGCCCGGCGACGCTCAGTGCGCCCGAGAGCCGCAGGGACGGATCTCCGCCGGCAGGCTGGGCGAAGCCGAGCACTATCCGCGCCGCGACCTGCGCCGACACGATCCGCCAGGGCAGTGTGACCGGCAGGTAGTCGACATAGCGCAGCACATCGCTGGTGCCGATGTCGAGCGTGAGGGTCGATGAACGGTCCTCGGCGAAGGGAAACGCCTGGCCGGTGGCGGTGAAGCGGGCGCCGTTGACCAGGGCGCTGAGCGAGGGTTCGACATCGATCGTGCCGTGGACCGGCAGGCTCGAGAGGAACGGAATCTTCAGGGACAGGGCCTCGACCCGATGCTTCTGGCCAGTGGCGACATCATCGAGCAGGATCGAACCGTCCTCGATCTCGATGTTCGCGATCGAGAACCGTCCCAGCCAGTCGGGGGCATCCGCCCCGGTTCCGCGCCAGCGACGCAGCAGGTCGGCGATGTCGAGCTCGCCCCCGCGTTCGCGCCGCAGCATCAGCGCCGGGCGGTCGACCCGCAGCCGCTCGATGATCGGTCCGCGACGGCGCAGGCTGGTCCAGGCGAAATCGATATGGGCGCCGGCCACCGTGAGCAGGCTGCCTTCGCCCTCCCGGTTGCCGATGCGCAGGGACTCGAGGTCGGCGACCAGGGTGAGCGGATCGAAGCGCAGGCGCTCGATCGAGACCGGCCGGGACAGTTCCTCGGCCAGCCAGCGCTCGGCGCGCTGCTTGGCGAAGGCCGGCACCACGAAGTAGGCGACGAACAGCGACAGCACGACCAGGGCGAGGAACCAGCTGAACAGCCGACCGACGAGCCGGATCCGCGAGCGGCGCCGCCGAGCAACGGGTGCGCGGGTTTCGCCCCGGACGCCGGACAGGGCGGGCCCGTCCGGGGAAAGGGAATCGGGATCGAAGCGCTCGCGCTGGCTCACGGTCGGGGTCGGCGCATCCGCGGTCTGCGTGGGCGGGCGGCGCTAGGCGGTGCCGCCGACGGTCAGGCCCTCGATGCGCAGCGTGGGCTGGCCGACACCGACCGGCACGCTCTGGCCATCCTTGCCGCAAACCCCGATGCCGGGATCGAGCCGCATGTCATTGCCGATCATCGTGACCCGCTTGAGAGTCTCGGGACCGTTGCCGATCAGGGTTGCGCCCTTGACCGGATACTGGATTCGTCCCCCCTCGACCCAATACGCTTCGGAGGCGGAGAAGACGAACCTGCCATTGGTGATGTCGACCTGGCCACCACCGAAATTGACCGCATACAGGCCGCGGTCGATCGAGGCGATGATCTCGCCGGCATCGTGCTCGCCGGCCAGCATGAAGGTGTTGGTCATGCGCGGCATGGGCAGGTGGGCGAAGGATTCACGCCGACCACTGCCGGTGCTGCGGGTCTTCATGAGCCGGGCGTTGAGCGTGTCCTGCAGGTAGCCCTTGAGCACACCGTCCTCGATCAGGACATTGCGCTGCGTCGGGTTGCCCTCGTCGTCGATGTTGAGCGAACCGCGCCGACGCTCGATCGTGCCGTCGTCGATGACGGTCACGCCGGGCGCCGCCACCCGCTCGCCGATGCGCCCGGCGAACACCGAGGAGCGCTTGCGATTGAAGTCGCCCTCGAGCCCGTGGCCGACGGCTTCGTGCAGCAGCACGCCGGGCCAGCCGGGGCCGAGCACGACGGTCATCTCGCCGGCCGGTGCGGGCCGTGATTCGAGGTTGGTCAGGGCGGCGTCGACCGCGGCGCGGACATAGCCGTCGATGATCTCGTCGGTGAAATAGTCGAGGTCGAAGCGCCCGCCGCCACCGCTGTAGCCCTGCTCGCGCCGGCCGTTCTGCTCGGCGATGACCGTGACCGACAGGCGTACCAGCGGACGGACGTCGCCGGCGATCAGGCCGTCGGAACGGGCAACGAGGATCGTGTCGTGCTCGGCGGCGAGCCCGGCCATCACCTGGCGGATTCGCGGATCGGCGGCCCGCGCCCGCTTCTCGACCCGTTCGAGCAATGCGACCTTGGCCGCGGCCTCCAGCGTCTGGATGGGATCGTTCTCGGCGTAGAGCCGGCGTCCGCCACCGGCCTGGAACTTCGACGCGAGTCGCCGGGTGCCGCCGCCACGCCGGGCGATCGTGCGGGTGGCGCGCGCGGCTTCGAGCAGGGGCTCGAGGCCGATGGCGTCGGAATAGGCGAAGGCGGTCTTGTCGCCGACGACGGCGCGCACCCCGACGCCCTGGTCGATCGAGTAGCTGCCCGACTTGACGATGCCTTCCTCGAGGCTCCAGCCCTCGCTGCGGGAATACTGGAAATAGAGGTCGGCGTAGTCGACGCGATGCTCGAAGATCTCGGCCAGTGCGCGCTGCAGCTGCGATTCGTCGAGTCCGACGGGTTCGAGCAGGACGCTCCGGGCGGTGGCCAGGCCGGCCAGCGATGGGTCTGCGATTCTCATGTGCCAATGCTACCGCAAGGGCCGGCCGAATCGGCCGCGGAAAAGCCCCGCGCGAGCCGTATTCTCGCGGACGGCCTCATCATTGCGGGCGGCCCCATCCTCGCGGGCGGCCTCATTGCAGAATCGGCTCCTCCGGCACGAAGGGCGTCACCGGCTCGCGCATGCGCTGGCTGACCTGGGGGTCGCGCCAGTCGCCCTCGACCTCGAACTCGGTCGCCAGCATGTCGGACAGGGGCTTGCTCAGGACCCACTGGGCGATGAAGGAGCCGATGCCCACGGCCGGGTTGACCATCGCCGCATACGCGAGCGATGCCAGGCCGGCATCGACCTGGGGCTGGATGCTCACGAGCAGCGACTGCGTCTCGCGCACCAGGTCGACCTCGCCGCGCAGGTTGACGTGCGCCTGCAGGCCTTTCATCGCGAGGTCCTCGGTGCGCGCGACGCCCCGCAGCAGCGCGGCGCCGCCCTGGATCTCGTCGAAGGCGAACCCCTCGGCGAAGACATCGCGGAAGTCGAAGTTCAGGCGCCGTGGCAGGGACTGCAGGTTGAGGACCCCGATCAGCTTGGCGATGCCCGGCTCGGTGCGCAGGAACTGCCCCCGGCCGATGTCCAGGCGCAGCTCTCCGGTCAGGCTCGGCAGGTCGATCGCGAGCGGCGACCCCTGCCAGGTCACCCCGCCGGTGAAATCGCCGCTGCCGCCACGAACCAGGTCGGGAAAGCCGAGGGCGCCCAGCAGCCGGCCGGCATCGCCGATGCCCAGGCCGAAATCGAGCGTCATGCTGCGGGCCGGCCGGCCCGGCGCCGCATCGCCCGACTCGGCAGCGGCGGCCGCCGCCCAGCGACCGGTCGCTTCGAGACGCCCGGCGGCATGCTCCAGGACCAGCCGGTCGATGAGCCAGTCACTGCGGCGCCCCTGGCCTTCCTGGCGCGCCGACAGCTCGAGCGCGCCGAGATCCATCGCCCCGATCATGAAGCGGTCGGCCCGCACGTCGAGCGCCGGCAGGGTCCGCGGCGCCTCGTCGAGCAGGGAGCCGATGTCGCCCTTGTCGCTTTCCGGAATCTCCAGCCGCGAGAAACGTGCGACCAGGGCGCCGGCCGGCCCGGCGTCGACCGCATCATGCCACTCGATCCGGCCGTCGGCCTGGCGCGAGTGCACCCGCGCCGTCCAGGCGTCGTCGCGATGGTTCGCCTCGACCTCGAGGTCCTCGATCGTCTTGCCGCCGATGCGCGCCACGTCCACGCGCAGCGACATCCGGTCCGGGTCCGGCAGCGCATACGGTCCCGGGGCCCGCTTCGTGTCGGCGGCAAGCAACCCGCGCCAGCGATCGAGATCGAGTTCCGGCTGCCGAAGGCGTAGCGCGAAGCCGCTGTCGGGCAGGTCGGGCTCGACACCGACCCCGAGCGCGGCGCGGCGCACCCCGTCCTGCGGCCGCGGCGCATCGGCAAGGGTATCGACCAGCAGCTCGATGACGTCGGTGCCGCTTGCGCCGACGACGCCGGGAACGCCGTCAGCACCGCCTGCGCCATCCGCGCCGATGCGCAGGCGGATGCGCTCGCCGCCGTCGGCCGGAGCCACCTCGAGCCGGGTCGGACGGACCGATTGCGCCGACTTGGCCAGCGGCGCCGGCAGCTCGCTGCCAAGGCCGACCAGATCGCTGGCGACGCCGACCGTGGCGCCTTGATGGTCGACCCGCACTTCACCGCGGTAATCGAAGCCACCCGAGAGTCCCTCCAGGAAGCGCGGCGGAATGAAGGCCGCCAGTCCGGAACCAGTCGCCCGGCCGCCGCCGCGGATCGTGAGGACATCATCGGCGCTGCTGCCACTGGCCACCAGTTCGCCGCCCAGCCAGTCGGCGCGCAAGCCCTCGAAGGCGACGCCGTCGCGGGTGAAGTCGAGCTTGCCGCGCACCCGCTCGAAAGCCGGCAGGACCGGCAGCGGCTCGAATCGGTTGCCCGCCAGGTGAACGCTGCCCTCCACCTTCGATGCATCGATGTCCGCGATCGGCAGCTCGAGGCGCAGGACGGCGCTGCCCGGCCCGTCGAAACGGAGCCGATCCAGGCCCTCGCCGAGGCGCTCGCGCAGCGGGCTTTCCCGCAGCACCCGGATCATGTCGGCCACCGGGCCCTCGGCCTTGCCATCGACATGCAGGACCGCATGCTCGAGATCGTCGATGCGCGCCACGACCTCGCCGAGCTCGACATCGAAGATCCTGGCGCTGTGGGCGGCGACGGACATCGAGGCCCTCTCGAAGCGCAAGCTCGCTTCCGCCGCCTCGATCGCTGGCCATGCCTCGTCGTAGTGGAGCTGCCCCGATCCGACTTCCGCCGTGACCAGGAATTCGCCCCGGTCGGGATCGACGAACGGGAAGTCGAGCAGGTCGCCGCGCAGGCGCATCCGGACCTCGCGCGCATCGCCCGCCCGTATCGCGCTCCGCACCCAGCGGCGCGCCGGGCCGTTGAGCCGCAAGGGCAGGTAGCGCCAGACCCGCGTGCCGTCGGCACGGTCCAGCGTTCCTTCGAGATCGACGATGCCCGGGCCTCGCGAGGCCATCCGCCAGCTGCCGTGCAGTTCGCCGGCCGCATCGGCATTGGCGAAGCCGAAGCGCTCGATCGAAACCTCGAGTTCGCCGTCGGCATCGCGCCGCCAGTCGACCTGCGCATCGTAGCGATCGAGTCCGATGTCGGCCTGTTCCAGCACGCCGGGCAGGCGCAGCACCGCCTCGCCGCCGACCAGGGCCAGCCGGCCACCTTCGGGATCGAGGCGCGCGGTGCCGCTCAGGCCGCGAACGCCCGGGACATCGCCGCCGCGGGGCGTCCCCCCGAGCATGAGCGCAAGATCGCTGAACTCGACATCGATCGTGTACTGGGGCGCTTCGCCGGTCGCCCGCCAGTCGAGTTTCGCGCCATCGATCCGTCCATCGACCCGCCATCGCGCGATGCGCTCGGCAAGCGCCGCGGGCAGCGGCATCGCCCGGGCAAGCTGCAGGAGGTCGCTGGCTTCGGCCGCGGACAGGCCGATCCGTGCGCTGTCCAGGCGCCAGTCGGCGTCGAGGACCAGCGCTTGTCGGCCGGCCGCCGCATCGATCGCAACCCCGGACGAATCGACCAGCTCGACGCCTTCGGTGGTGATCTCGATCCCGCCATCGTCAAGCCAGCGCGCGCCGATGTGTCCGCCCAGGACATCGAGCCGGCCGACGCCATCGGCGGTGCGCAGGACCGGCGCTGCGAGGTCGATCTCGCCATGCGCTTCGGCCAGCCTGCCGGCGGCGAGCTCGAACCAGAGGCGGCCGCGGCCCCGTCCACCCGCCAGTGGCGAGCGGATCGCCGCAAGCGCATTGATCGCGAGCACGTCGGCATCCTCGAAGGAGGCATAGGCCTGCCCGGTCCAGCTGGCGCCCTGCGCCGCGTCCCCGGCCCGCTCGAGGTCGGCGATCAGCTCGAAGCCGCCGATCGGGGCGAGCGCCTTGCCCGCCGGAGATGGCTCGCCACTGCCGCTCGCCCGCATCCTGTGCCGGCGACCGGTCGAATCGACCGCGATGTCGACCTCGGTGAACTCGGCCGCCGCGGTACTGCGCAGGTCGGTGTAGCGCAGGCTCGCCCCCTGGATCCGGATCGATCGCTGGGCGACGAGCCAGTCGGCCAGCGCCGCCCCGGCCCGGGTTTCATCCCCGGTATCGCGGGTCGAGGCGGAGATATCGAGGACCAGGCCCGAGATCGTGAAGCGCGTGTCGTCGATGCGCGCGATCTCGAGCCGGGGCGCCTCGATGCGCAGCAGCTCGAAGAGGGGCTTCATCGCGAGCAGGCTGCGCCACGACACCAGCGCCTCGATCCGGTCCAGCCGCAGGCCCGCCTCGCCCTCGTCGACATGGCCGATCTCGGCGCCATCGACCAGCAGGCGGGGACGCAGGCGGTCGAAGTCGGCATGCAGCCGCCCGAGCCGGATCGGGGCGCCGATCTCGCTCGACAGCCGCGCCTCGATCACGGGACGCCACTGGTCGACGCGGGGCCAGACCCAGTGGCGCATGACGAGGAAACCGATGCCGGCGAGGAAGTACACGAGCAGCAGGAAGGCGACCGCAAGGCGCAAGGCGCGGCGAGACCGCGACGGCGGGGGCTGGATTCGCTCGGGCGCGTTGGTGTCGTTGGGACTCACTCGGCTATCGGGACGGGGCCGGGGATCCGGGGAGGGGTTGCAGGAGATCGGCGGGCCTGCCGACCGGCCCCACCCGGGGCATGCCGACCACTCTAGAATACCCCGTCAGGTCGCGCCGCAGGGGAGCTCGCGTCGATGTCGTTTCGCGCCGAATCGTATTCGGGATACTTCCGCCGCTCGAGCTTCGCGATCACTGCGGGCGGCGCATCGCTCGATGCGATCGAAGGCCTTGCCGCCGCCCCGATCGACGAGACGCGCATCGCGAAGCTGGTCGAATCCTTCCGCCCCGCCGAGGATCCGGGCCGCGCATTGCGCAGGGCGCGCCGCAGCCTCCTGCTCGCGCTCATGGAGCGCGACATCCGCGGCGACGCCTCCCTGGAGGAGGTCTGCGCGACGATGAGCAGCTTCGCCGCCCAGGCATGCGTGATCGCGATGCGCGCGGCAGCCGCCGATCTCGTCGAGCAGTTCGGCATCCCGCTCGATGCGGAGGGCCGCCCCCAGGACCTGCTGGCGATCGCGATGGGCAAGGGCGGGGCCGGCGAACTCAATGTCTCCTCCGATCTCGATCTGGTCTTCCTGCACCGCGACCATGGCGAAACCAGCACGGTGCAGGCCGACGGCTCGCCGGCGCGCCGTGGCCGCCTGGCATCGGCCGAGTTCTTCCATCGGCTGGCGCGGCGCACGATCGGGCTGCTCGCCGAAGTCGACGCCGACGGCTTCGTGTTCCGGATCGACACGCGCCTGCGTCCCAACGGCGATTCCGGCCCCCTGGTCGCCTCGCTCCCGATGCTCGAGGAGTACTTCCATGCCCAGGGACGCGAATGGGAGCGCTTCGCCTGGCTCAAGGGCCGGGTCGTCGCCGACTCCGGCATGGCCGGCGAGGCCGCGCGCGAGGACGACGAGCGGACGCTGGCGCAGATCATCCAGCCATTCGTGTTTCGCCGCTATCTCGACTACGAAGTGTTCGACGGCCTGCGCACGGTCCATGGGCTGATCCGCAAGGAAGCGCGCAAGCGCGAGGCGCGCCGCCAGGGGCTCGACGTCAAGCTCGGGCGCGGCGGCATCCGGGAGATCGAGTTCGCCGCGCAGCTCTTCCAGATCGTCCGCGGGGGACGGGACCCGGGGCTGCAGGACCGGGCCACGCTGGTGACGCTGGCGGCGATCGGCGAACGCGGCCTGCTGCCGGCCACCGACGTCGACCTGCTGATCGACGCCTACCGACTGTTGCGACGTGTCGAACACATGCTGCAGTACCGCGAGGACGAGCAGACCCACCGCCTGCCCGACGATCCGGCGGTGCGCGCCGATGTCGCCGCGATGCTCGGCATGGCCGCGGACGACTTCGAAGCGGCGCTGTCGGACGCGACGACGGCGGTCGATCGCATCTTCAACGACCTGCTCGCCGAGCCCGACGGCCAGGACGAGCCGGACGGCGGCATCGACGAGGCGAGCCTCGACGAGGATGTCGCGCGCCTGCTCACCGCGATGCGCGACGGCGCCCGCTACCGGGCGGCGAAGGACGAAGCGCGCCAGTCGATCGAGCGCCTGCTCGCGATCGCGCAGGCGAAGGACACCCCGCCGCGCGGCATGGCGGGCCTGATCGAGCTCTGCGAGACCGTCTGCCGCCGACCCGGCTACCTTGCGCTGCTCGCCCGCCATCCGGACGCCTTCGACCGGGTGCTGCGCATGATCTCGAAGTCGCAATGGGCCGCCGCCTACCTCGTGCGCCATCCGATCGTCCTCGATGAACTGATCGCCGGCCATCTGCTCGAACCGTTCGACTTCGACGCCTGGGAAGCCGCGCTGCGCGAACGCCTCGAGGCGGCAGTGATCGAGGACCAGCCCGACACCGAGCACCAGATGGACATCTCGCGCGAAGTCCATCATGCCGCTGCGTTCCGCCTCCTCGCGCAGGACATCGAGGACATGCTGCCGGTCGAACGACTCTCCGACCTGCTCTCGGAGATCGCCGACCGGATGCTGGCCATCGCCATCGAGTACGTGTGGGCGCAATCCCCGAAGCGCCATCGCGAGCAGCCCCGCTTCGCGGTGATCGCCTACGGAAGGCTGGGCGGCAAGGAACTCGGCTACACCTCGGACCTCGACCTGGTGTTCCTCTACGATGACGAGGACAAGCGCGCCCAGGAGTCCTACTCGATCCTGGTGCGGCGACTCACCACCTGGCTCTCGGCCCAGACCGCCGCGGGCGTGCTCTTCGACATCGACCTGCGGCTGCGGCCCAATGGCGATGCCGGCCTGCTCGCGAATTCGCTGGGCGCCTTCGAGGCCTACCAGCGCGACGAAGCCTGGACCTGGGAGCACCAGGCGCTGACCCGCGCCCGCTTCTGCGCCGGCGATGCCGATATCGGCGCGCGCTTCGAAGCCGTCCGTCGCGAGATCCTGGCCCGCCCGCGCGATGCCGACAAGTTGCGCGAGGAGATCGCCGCGATGCGCAAGCGCATGCACCAGGGCCATCCGAACCGCAGCGAGAAGTTCGACCTCAAGCACGATGCCGGCGGCATGGTCGACGTCGAGTTCATCGTGCAGTACCTGGTACTGCGCCATGGGGCCAGCCATCCGGCGCTGCTCGACAATGCCGGCAACATCGCCCTGCTGGGACGGGCGGCCGATGCCGGCCTGTTCGATGCGCAAAGTGCCCTGGAGCTGGCCGACGCCTATCGTCGATACCGCAGGCTGCAGCATGCGTTGCGCCTGGACGGAGCGAAATACGCGCGGGTGGAACCGGACGAGGTCGCCGGCGAAGCCGCCGCGGTCAGGCAGGCGTGGTCGTCCCTCTTCAGCTGAAACCGGCGAGCAGCAGGTAGACGATCACGCCGGCGGCGACGCCGGCGAAGACACTGCGCCGCCAATGCACCGCGACGATCGCCGCCAGCGCAGAGAGCAGCCGGGGGTCGACGAGGCCGGCAAGCGCGCCCGCCCCGGCGGCCGGATCGAGCAGGGGCGCCAGCACCCGTGGCGCGACCAGCGCGGCGAGCGCGGCCAGCGGCGCATGCATCAGCGCCTGCTCGAGAAGCCCGCGCGGGCGCCATTCGCGCGGCAGGACCAGGAAGACCCAGCGCCCCAGGGCGACGATCACCGCCACCACGATGATCGTGATCCAGACCGTGGCGGAATCGTGGCCGCTCATCGTCCGGCGGCCTCCCGGCGCCGGGACCGCGCTTCGACCAGCATCGCGGCCGCGATGCCGGCCACCACCGCACCGAACATCCCGAGGCTGTAGGGCCAGTCGCGTCCGAGCAGCGCAACCCCGATCGCGACGGCCGCGGCCGTCGCCGACGCGGCCGACCGTACCAGGGCGGCGGCCATCGCGACGATCGCCAGCGTCGCGAGATAGCCCAGGCCGGCGCCCGCCGGCAGCAGGTGGGCAACGCCGATGCCGGCAAGGCAACCGATCTGCCACACCAGGTACACCGGCAGGCAGCAGCCGGCGAACAGCGCGACCCGCTGGACCGGCCGGTCCTCGTCCCGGCGCAGGCGATACGCGGCCAGCGCCGTGTCGCTGGTCAGGTAGCCGAGCCCGAGGCGCAGGGGCAGCGGCAAGCGCCCGAGGTCGCGGGCCAGCGTCGCGCTGTAGACGATGAAGCGCAGGTTGGTGAGGAACACCGTCATCATGATCACCGGCAGGGAGGCGCCGGCGACGATCAGGGGAATCGTCACGAGCTGCGCCGTGCCCGAGAAGACCAGCGCCACCATGCCGAGTGCCTGGCCGGTGCTGAAGCCCGCCTTGACCAGCGCGATCCCGGTGACCAGCCCCCACGACGCCGTGCCGGGCAGCAGCGGCGCCACCGCGAACATGCCGTCGCGCAGCGCCGTGCGACGGACCCGGGAGCGGGTCCAGGCGCCCCGCCATCGTGGCGGGGATCGGAACGCGGGGCGGGACATCGGCAATCCACCGGGGGATCGGGGCCGCGCGAGTGTAGCAGCGCCGGGCGGTTTCGCTAGAATCCGGGTATCGAGGCCGAAAGCCCCCAGTGGGCACACCGGCGGCGTCGGGGCCCGGCCGCTACCGGGTGTTGCCCTGTCTGGAGAAATTCATGTCGATGTCCGATCGCGACGGACTGATCTGGTTCAACGGCCAAATGGTCGACTGGCGTGCCGCCAATATCCACGTACTCACTCACAGCCTGCACTACGGTATGGGCATCTTCGAGGGTGTCAGGGCCTACAAGACGGAATCCGGCACCGCCATCTTCCGGCTCGATGCCCATACTCGCCGCTTCAGCAACTCGGCCAAGATCCTGCAGATCGAACTGCCCTACTCGGCCGAGCAGCTCTCCGAGGCCCAGATGGCCGTGGTCCGCGAGAACAAGCTCGAGAGCTGCTACCTGCGCCCCCTCGCCTGGTTCGGCGACGAGAAGCTCGGGGTCTCCCCGGTCGGCAACACCGTCCACGTCATGATCGCCGCCTGGCCCTGGGGCGCCTACCTGGGCGAGGAAGGCATCACCAAGGGCATCCGGGTCAAGACCTCGTCCTATACCCGCCACCATGTGAACATCTCCCTGGTGCGCGCCAAGGCGAGCGGCTACTACCTGAACTCCATCCTGGCCAACCGCGAGGTCACCTCGGTCGGCTACGACGAGGCGCTGCTGCTCGACACCGAGGGCTATGTGTCCGAAGGCGCCGGCGAGAACGTCTTCATCGTGCGCGCCGGCCGCCTCTACACCCCCGACCTCGCCAGCTGCCTCGACGGCATCACGCGCGACTCGGTGATCACCATGGCCCGCGACCTCGGCATCGAGGTCATCGAGAAGCGCATCACCCGCGACGAAATGTACGTCGCCGACGAGGCCTTCTTCACCGGGACCGCGGCGGAGATCACCCCGATCCGCGAGCTCGACGACCGCCCGATCGGCGAAGGCCGCCGCGGCCCCATCACCGAAAAGCTGCAGTCGCTGTTCTTCGACATCGTCGCGGGACGCAACGAACGCTACCGTCACTGGCTCATGCCGGTCTGACCCAGACCCGCCCGGAACGAGACGAATGCCCAGCGAAAAACCCGTGCCGGTGGTCGAACTCGACGCCGACGACCTGCCCGCCCACTGCCCGAACCCGAAGATGCCCCTCTGGAGCGGGCATCCTCGCGTCTACATCAAGATTAACCACGACAACAGAGGGCAATGCCCTTACTGCGGTACCGTCTACACATTGAAGGCGGGCGCGGTCGTCGACTCCCACTAGGGCTTCCTCCCGGCAGGGCGAAGGCAATCGCGCCGCACTGTGACGGACTGCGCGGACAGCCGGTCGGCCTCCCGCGACAATCCGTCACCAGCCAGACGGACTCCGAGTTCGAGCCTTGAAGACGCTCGTCATTTCCCCGAACTGGATCGGCGATGCGGTCATGGCCCAGCCATTGATCGCCCTGATCAAGCGCTTCGATCCCAGCGGCACGATCGATGCGGCCGCTCCCGCGCATATCGCACCGGTGATGCGGGCCATGCCGGAGATCGGCGAGGTCCTGCTCGCCCGCAACATGCATGGCCGGCTGCATCTGGCCCAGCGCTGGCGATTCTCCCGGGAACTGCGCGCCCGCGGCTACGACCGCTGCTTCATCCTGCCCAATTCGCTGAAATCGGCCATCGCGCCGTGGCTGGCCGGTATTCCGCGACGCATCGGCCACCGCGGCGAAGCCCGCAACATGTTCCTCACCCAGGTCCACGACGATGGCCGCGCCAAGGCGCAGCCGATGGTCGAGTTCTATGCGGCGCTCGCCTTCGAGCCGCGCCATCCCCTGCCCGGCCGGGTTCCCGATCCGGTGCTGGTGCGCCGCCCCGAGGCCGAGCACCGGGCGCGCGAGAAATTCGGCATCCGGACCGACGGCCCGCTCGTCATCCTGTGCCCGGGCGCCGAGTTCGGCCCGGCCAAGCGCTGGCCGGCCCGGCATTACGCCTCGCTTGCCGGCATGGTCGCCACCGAATGGCCGCAAGCCACCCTGCTGCTGCTCGGCTCGGCCAGCGAGCGGCCCCTGGCGACCGAGATCGCGGCGCTCAGCGGGCGGGCGATCCGCAACCTCAGCGGCGAAACCTCCCTCGACGAAGCGCTGGCCCTGATCTCGCAGGCCCAGGGCGTCGTCTCGAACGATTCGGGGCTGATGCATGTCACGGCCGCCTACGGTCGCCCCCAGGTGGCGGTCTTCGGTTCCTCGGACCCGCGCCATACGCCGCCCCGCTCGCCGCGGGCGCGGATCGAATGGCTGCATCTCGACTGCAGCCCCTGCTTCGAGCGGACCTGCCCTCTCGGGCATACCAATTGCTTGAACCACATCGAGCCGTCGCGGGTCATGGCATCGCTGCGCGGTGCGATGCGCTTCGAAACCGCGCCCAAGCCTCCGCACTAGGGGCTCGGCGCTGGCGCGCGAGTCCGCTCGGGTCCGCCCGGCTTACACTGGCGACAGGGGGCGCGATGAAGACCAGCAAGCCGATATTCACCACGCCGGCAGCCGTCGAGGAAGCCTTCTACGACGCGCTCGCGCGCGGCGACCTGCACGGACTGATGAGCCTGTGGGCCGACGACGAGGACATCGTCTGCGTCCAGCCGGGCGGGCCGCGCACGACCGGCGTGCCGGCGGTGCGACGCGCCTGGGAAAGCGTGCTCGCCGGCCAGCTCGACATCCGCGCCCTCTCGATCCAGCGTTACGAGACCATGACCACCGCGGTGAGCAGCGTGATCGAGGAAATCAGCATCGCCGGCGACGAGAGCGTGCGCTGCGTGGCGACCAATGTCTTCGTCAAGAATGCGCGTGGCTGGCGGATCATTCTGCACCATGCCTCGGCGGCCAGCGACGCCGATGAATCCGCACCGGCAAGCACCGGCGCGACGCTGCATTGAACGCGCCGGCCTATCGCGCCCCGGGCTGGCTGCGGGGCCCCCATGCCCAGACGATCTTTCCGGCGGTGTTCGCGCGCGGCCCGCGCATCGACTATCGGCGCGAGCGCTGGACGACGCCGGACGGGGATTTCATCGAGGTCGATTTCACCCGGCCGGCGCCGCGCGCCGGCGCGCCCGGGCTGGTGCTGTTCCACGGGCTCGAAGGCTCTTCGCAGAGCCACTATGCGCGAGCCCTGATGGCCGCGGCCGACCAGGCCGGCTGGCAGGGGATCGTGCCGCATTTCCGGGGCTGCAGCGGGGAACCGAATCTCGCGCCGCGCGCCTATCATTCGGGCGACAGCGACGAGATCGACTGGATCATCCGTCGCGTCGTCGCGCGCGCTGGCGGGGCCCCGGTGTGCGTCGCCGGTGTCTCCCTCGGCGCCAATGCGCTGCTGAAGTGGCTCGGCGAGCGTGGCGACGAAGCCGCCAGCCTGGTGACGGCCGCCGCCGGGATATCCGCGCCCCAGGACCTGCAGGCCGGCGCCGATGCGCTCGCGCGCGGCTTCAACCGACTCTATACCCGGCATTTCCTGGTCACGCTCAAGCGCAAGAGCCTCGCCAAGCTCGCGAACTGGCCGGGACTCTACGACGCCGACCCGGTGCGCCGCGCGCGCAACTTCCATGATTTCGACGATCTCGTGACCGCGCCGCTGCACGGCTTTCGCGACTGCTTCGACTACTGGACGCGCGCCTCCTGCAAGCCGTGGCTGGCCGCGATCCGCACGCCGACGCTCGTGATCAATGCCCGCAACGACCCCTTCCTGCCCTGGCGCCATCTCGCCACGCCGGCCGAAGTCTCGCCGCTGGTGAGCCTCGACTATCCACACGCCGGCGGCCATGTCGGCTTCTTCGAGAACCGGCTCGCCGGCATGGATACCTGGCTGCCGCGCCGGATCCTCGCCTGGTTCGGGCAGCATGTGGACGTATCGCGGCTGGCCGGCGGTGTCGAACCACCGGTCGTGGCGCATCGATGCCCGGCCGCCATGGAGACGATCGATGGATGAGCAGGTCCTGCGCGCGATGGCGCGATGGCCGAACGTGCCGGCGGTGTACGGCTGGCTGCGGCTGGGCCGCCGCGGCCAGTGGTTCCTGATCGACCGCAACAGTCCCGGCTTCGATGAGCGGATCCATGGCGACGGCAGCCCGATCGGCAACGAGCAGATCAACGAGTTCATCGGCCGCAACTACCAGGCCGAAGCCGACGGCCGCTGGTACTGGCAGAACGGACCGCAGCGAGTCTATGTCGACCTGGAGACCGCGCCGCTCGTCGTTCGCGTGCTGGGCAGCGCGCAGCGCCCGGGCCTGGTCGACCATACCGGCGTCGAGATCGACATCGATTCGATCGAGGCCGCCGGCGTCGGGCCGGCCGGCGAGCTGCTGCTGGCCATGGAGCGCGGCGGCGCCGTCATCCATGATCTCGATCTCGGATCGCTCCTGATCGAGGCCGGCGGCGACGGCGAGGCCGGTGTCCTCGTGCTGGGGGAGCGACGCATCGCGCTGGCCGAATGGGCCGATCCCCCGGCCCGGCTGGGCTTCGTCGCCAGGCCGCGCCCGGCGAACTGATCCGGTCGTCGTTCGCAACCGCAAGGCGGCGGCGCCCGTGAGAAAGGCCGCGACGCCCGTGAACGCCTGCTCAGCCGTCGATGGCGACATCGACCCGGCGAGCCCGCCGGTCCTCTTCCTCGCCGAGGGTCTCCTGTGGCTTGTCGAGAACGATCTTCCCGGCGGCCACGCCGAGCCCGACGAGGAGATCGCGCACCGCGACGGCGCGCTCCCTGGCAATCTCGGCATTGCGCTGGGCCGAACCGGTCTTGCTGTGGAAGCCGGACACCCGCAGGGCGACGCCTTCGTCACGGGCATGGCGAACCAGCGCGGCGAGCTTCTCGTCGTCGCCCGACGATACCGCGGCAACCCCCTCCCCGAAGAAGACCGACACCGGCGCCGGGGCGATCCGCAGGGCGGGTTTCGAAGCGGTCGGGGGCTCCACGATGACGAGCCGGTTGATGACGGTGAACGGCGCACCGAAGGCCGCCGTCACCGCATCGGCGATACCGGTGCGCTGGGTTTCGCCGGCGACCCCGCCTTCGAGGACAACCTGTTGCGCATCGACCAGGACCGACACGCCATCCTGGTCGGCGAGCATGCCGATCGCCGGGCCCGCACGGGAAACCCATTCCGGCCGAGCGGCGCCCGCCACCACGCTCAGGTCGTCGTCGATGTGGCCAGGAGGGCCCAGCGCCTTGCGTACCGAAGCGAGGTATTCATCGCGGGTCGCTTCGTCTGGAACGCTGCCGTGCAGGCGAATCCGCCCGTCGACCGACTCGATCCGCAGGGCTGTCGGCACGATGTCGGCAGCCGGGCGGGACGCGGCGTCGGCCGCGATGCCCGCCGCGTCGTCCGCCGGGGCGCCGGGCGACGGTCCCATCGGCATCCGGTCGGTGAAGAACAGCCAGGCGATGAACAGCAGCACCGCCACCGCGAGCTTGAAGAGATCGTAGCGGCGTACCTGTTCGAGGCTGCGACCGTTGATCTGCGGCATCGCTCGTCTCCGCCTATCGGGAAGTGACACGGACACCGCCGCGCAGCTGTCCCTTGAGGCGCTCGAGCGCCTCCCATTCGCCGCGCGCCGCCAGCAGCGCCTGGTCGGGCCAGGTCCCGGGATCCGCGAGCCGGAAGGCGGGGCCGGCCGCCACCAGGATCTCGGCTAGCCGGGACTTGGGCGTCACGGCGAGATCGGCGAAGCTGCGGATGCCGGCATCGTCGAGCAGGCCGGCGATCTTCGGCCCGATCCCCTCGACCCGGGTCAGGTCGTCGCCATGCCCGTCGACGTCGGCCGCCAGTGCGCGCGCGGAATCCACGGCGGCATCGGCCGGCGCATCGGCGCGACGACGCCACCATGCCCAGTCGATGATCCATTCGAGCAGCCAGCCGACCAGCAGTCCCAGCAGGAAATACCTGACCATCGTCGCCCCCTTCGCGGCGCAGTCCCCGTTACCGGTGGCAAGGGTAGTCATGCTCGGGGCGGCGCGCAACCTACGACTCGGGAGACCGGTCGCCCGCCATGACCCGGGCGACCATGGTGTCCAGCTCATTGCCCGCCGATGGAGGCTTGCTCGCGCGTGTAGCGGGCCTGCAGCTCCCGCAGCCGGGCATCGATCTGCGAACCGACGTAGAAGCTCCGGCCCGCCTCGCGCTGCGCGATCCGCAGCTGCTCGATCGCGGCGAGCAGGCCGCCGTCGAGGGCATAGTGTTCGGCCGCCGCGCGGCGGCCGGCGATCGGCTGACCGGCGCCGAAGCGCGCTTCGGAGAGCATGCGCCAGAGCGCGGAGTCGGCGCGATAGCGGCGCACCTGCGACTCGAGGTAGTTCGCGGCCTCCTCGAAGCGCGCCATGCGCAGCAGCAGTGCGCCGTGCTGCTGGACGAGCGCGCGCGAGGAAGGGAAAGCCGCCAGCGCTTCCGTCGACGCCGCGAGCGCGGCCTCGTGGCGAGCGTCGCGCATGTCGATGTCGATCGCCAGGCGTTCGAGCATCGCATGCGACGCGCCGAGCGAGGTCCGGGTCGCGGCCAGCGCCTCGCGCGCCACATCGTGATCGCCCTGCTCGTTGGCGACGACCGCGAGCCGATAATGCGCCGCCGCCTCGTTGACGAAGCTTCGATCGCGCAGGCGGAGCTCGATCGATGCGCGGGCGCGCGCCAGTCCGTCGACGCCGACATTGACGCGCGCCTCGAGGCCGGCCCGCAGCAGAGTGAACTCGACCGAGTCGACATGCTGGCGGTAGCGCTCGACCGAGAGCCGGTTCTGGATATCGGCCATCCGCTCGGTGGTCACCGGATGGGTCCGCATGTAGGTCGGTGCGCCGCTCTCGTAGATCCGGGTGGCGTTCTGCAGGCGGCCGAAGAACGCCACCATGGCGTTGGCATCGAATCCCGACTGGCGCAGGATGTCGAGCCCGACGCGATCGGCCTCGCGCTCGGCGTCGCGCGAGAAGGCCAGCATCTGGTCCTGGACGATCCCGCCGCCGAGGGCCACCAGGCCGCTGGCGGCCTGCGGATTGGAACGCGCGGCGAGAACCGCGAGCACCGCGGTCGCAAGCGAGACCACGCTCGACTGGCGGCCCTGGGCCAGCATGCGCGCGATGTGGCGCTGGGTGACATGGCCCATCTCGTGGGCAAGCACCGATGCGAGCTCGGATTCGTTGTTGGCGGCGATGATCAGGCCGGTATGCACCCCGATGAAGCCGCCGGGGACGGCGAACGCGTTCAGCGTGTTGTCGCGTACCGCGAAGAACTCGAAGCTGTAGCCAGCGGCAGGGCCGGTGGCGCCGAGGCGGTCGCCGAGCTGGTTGAGATAGTCGACGAGTTCGGGATCCTCGACGAGCAGGCCCTGCTGGCGGAAATCGCGCCGCACCGCCTCGCCGATGTCGCGCTCGGTCTGGGGGGAGAGCTCGTCGGCGGCGGCCTCGCCGATCCGCGGCAGGCCATCGAACACCGTCCCGGACCGCATGTCCTGCCCCACCGCGGGGGCCGGGCTCGACAGGACGAGGATGAGCGCAAGCAGGCCGGCAAGGCCGCTTCGCATGAACGGGCGCTTGCCCGTGCCCGCGCCGGGCGGGCGATCGAAATACCGCATCACGGGCTATGATAGCGCCGCTCCCCAACGGCAACCCGAGCGATGAGCGACAAGCCGCAGACCCTCACGCATTTCGACGCCGGCGGCCGCGCCCACATGGTCGATGTCGGCGACAAGCCCGCCACCCGCCGGATCGCCGTCGCCGCCGGCGCGATCCGGATGCAGCCGGCCACCCTGGCGCGCATCCGCGACGGCTCGGCCGGCAAGGGCGATGTCCTGGGCATCGCGCGCATCGCCGCGATCCAGGCCGCCAAGCGCACCGCGGAACTCATCCCGCTCTGCCACCAGGTTCCGCTCAGCCGGGTCAGCGCGGAGTTCCACATCGACGAGAAGGAAAGCCGGGTGCACTGCGAAGTCCGGGCGGAGTGCACCGCCCAGACCGGCGTCGAGATGGAGGCGCTGAGCGCCGTCTCGATCGGCCTGCTGACGATCTACGACATGTGCAAGGCGATCGACCGCGCCATGGTGATCGAGCGCATCCGGCTGCTGGAGAAGTCGGGCGGGCGGTCGGGGGATTTCGTCGCCGACGCCTGATTGGCTTCAGCCGCGTCGCAGCCCGATCGCGATCACCGCGGCGATCACGATCAGCGCCCCCACGACCTGGATCGGAGCCACCGCCTGGCCGAGGATCGCCCAGGCGAGGCCGAGCGAAGCGATCGGCTCGAAGTTGAGCAGCGCCGCGTTGTCCACCGCCCCCACCCGGGGCAGGATCGCGAACATCATCGTGAATGCCGTGCCATAGAAGATGGTCAGCAGGGCCAGTCCGGTCCAGGCGAGCGGATGCGCGGGCAGGGCCAGTCCGCCGCCGATGAGGCCGGCGCCGATGGCGACCATCGACACCACCCCCATCGTCAGCACGGTGCGCAGCCGGCCTTCGAGATCGGCCAGCCAGCGCGTCGTCAGGTAGAGCACGAAAGCGAAGGCCAGCGCGGCGACCAGCGCATGGGCGACGCCCGGCCCTATGGTCGCCCAGCGGGCGGCGAAGCCGACCTCGCCATCGAGGCTGACCCGCCCGACGACATCGAGCGCCAGCGCCAGGCCGAAGAGCGCGAACAGCATCGCCACGAGGATGCGCGGAGCCGGGCGCACGCCGCTTGCGCCCCAGGAGACCAGCGCCAGCAGGAAGGGGAAGCTGTTGAAGGTCAGCAGCGCAAGCGCCACCGGGATCAGCGCGACCGCCGAATACAGGCCATAGCTCTGCACCGCCAGCAGCAGGCCGACGATGACCGCCCGGCCCGCCGTCCGGCGGTCGACCGCGAGCGGCACGCCGGTCAGGCGCAGGAACAGCAACACCACGATGGCGGTCGTTCCCGAGCGCACCGCGACGGCGGTCACCACGTCCAGGCCGTGGTCGAAGGCCAGCCGCGCCGCGATATGGTTGCCCGCGAAGATCGTCGCGACCAGCAGGAGCAAGGTGACCGCCATCCAGCGCGGCATGGGCGCGGCCGCCGCCGTCATCACGCCTCCGGGCTCATCCACCCATCTCGACGACGATCTTGCCCACCACGCGCCGCTCGGCGAGCGCGCGCATCGCATCGAGGGCTTGCGAGAAGGGGAAGCGCGCCCCGATCAGCGGATCGAACACGCCGGCCTCGGCGAGCCGGGCGACCTCGCGCAGGTTCTCGGCGCCGAGGGCGGGATTGCGCCGGCCGAACTCGCCGGCGCGCACGCCAACCACGGCGATGCCCTTGATCAGCGGGATGTTCGCGGCCACGGTCGGGATCCGCCCGCTCGCGAAACCGACGACCAGCAGCTTGCCGCCGAAGGCAATGACGCGCAGCGACTCGTCGAACACGTCGCCGCCGACCGGGTCGAAGACGAGGTCGACGCCGCGCCCGCCGGTGGCCTCGAGGGCAGCCTCCCGGAAGCCGGCGGCCGGCCAGATCGCGCGTGCGCCGGCCGCCAGCAGCGGCGCCGTCCGCTCGCGGTCGGAAGGATCGCGGGCGGTGGCATACACGGTCGCGCCGAGATGCCGCGCGAGCTGGATCGCGGCATGGCCCATGCCGCCGGTCGCGCCGTGGACGAGCACCGTCTGCCCCGCTTCGAGCGCACCGAAGCGCACCAGGCTGACATAGGCGGTGACCGCACCGACATGCCACGAGGCCGACTGCGCGAAATCGTGCCGCGCGAGCGCCGGCCATGCCTTCTCGGCCGGCACCCGGATCCGCTCGGCCAGCGCGCCACCTTTGTTCGAGAAGCGCACGGCCTGGCCCACCCGGTCCGGGTCGACATCGGCGCCCACCGCGAGCACGACGCCGCTGCCTTCCATGCCGGGCACGAAGGGCAGCGGCGGCTTGAACTGGTAGCGTCCCTCGCACATCAGCAGGTCGGGGAAATTCAGCGCGGCCGCGCGCACCGCGACCAGCAGTTGCCCGGGCCCGGGCGGCCCGATGCTGACCCGACGCGACACCAGGCCGGCAAGGTCGGGAGCGAGGCGCTCGCACACGAGGGCGGCGGCGTCGAGGGGGTTCGGATCGTTCGAAGGCATCGGGCGATGCTACATTGCCCGGGGGAATCGCGGGCCGGACGGGCTATCATCCGCAATCGGCAGCTACCCCGCGTTCGTACCCCTCGATGCAAGGACTCCTCCGACTGGCCATCCTTCTCGGCGCCACGATGCTGGCCAACGCCTGCGCGGTCGTCGCGGTGGCCGATGCCGCGGTCACCGTCGCCGCTACGGCCGTCAAGGTCACGGCGAAGGGTGTCGGCGCGGTTGCCGACGCCGTCATCCCCGACGGTGACGACGAGGACGAGGACGAGGACGACTAGGGCCAGTCGATGCGCGCCACCACCGGCAGGTGGTCGGACGCGACCCGGGCGGTTCGGCTACGGTGCGCACGTACGTCCACCATGCGCTCGATCGGGTGCATCCAGATGCGGTCGAGCGCGAACAGCGGCAGGCGCGCCGGGAACGAGCGCACCGGCCGGGTGACCCCGAAATGCGCCCTCAGCCAGAGCAGGGCGCGTCCGCGCACGAACCATTCGTTGATGTCGCCCAGCAGCACCACCGGCATCCGGTCGGTATCGAAGGCGGCCAGCAGGCGGCGCACCTGGGCGCGTCTTTCCGCCGCGGCCAGGCCGAGATGGGTCGCGACCACGCGCAGCAGGCGACCGCGACATTCGATGTCGGCGTCCAGCGCGCCACGCGGCTCGCGCCGGCCGAACGAGAGATCGATCGAACGGACCTGCTCGATCGAGTAGCGTGAGAGCACCGCATTGCCGAAGCGGCGCGCCGGCGTGTCGAGCGTCGGGCCGACCGCGATCTGCCAGCCGGGCGGCATGTCGATGTCGGCAGTGAGATCGTAGCGACCCGGGCCACCCAGGGGGACTTCCTGCAGCGCGATCACCTCGGCCTGGAGTTCGTGCAGGACACGGCTCACCCGTTGCGGGTCGTAGCGGCCGTCGGCTCCCACGCCCTCATGGACATTCCAGGTCGCGATCCGCAGCATCCGGGATCCGGTCCGTTCACGCGTCGCCGCGGGTGCTCATGCCCTGGCCGCGGCATCGCCATGGCTTCCGACCAGGCGCTGCGCCCCCATCGCCAGGGCGATCATCGCGACCGCGATCGCCGCCGCGATGCCGATGTCGACCGGGCCGGGATCACGCATCGCGTCGACGAGCCGGTCGATGAAGACCACGGTCAGCACGATGCCCGGTCCCATGCCGATCAGCGTGCCGAGCAGGTAGTCACGCAGGCGGATATGCGAAGCACCGGCCACCAGGTTGACCACGGTGAACGGCGCGATCGGCATCACCCGTACCGCGGCCATCGCGACGATGCCGCGCCGCGCGACCCTGCGACTGAGGCGATTCACGGCACGCCCCGCAAAGCGGCGCATGGCATCACGGCCCAGCAGCCGCCCGATCAGGTAGGCGGCCAGGGCGCTGCCGATCGCCCCCGCCAGGGCATAGCAGATGCCGGCGAGCGTGCCGAACACCAGGCCGACCACGGCGATCAGCACGGTCACCGGCACCATCGCGAGGCTGGCGAGGATGAAGGCGCCGATCACCAGCAGCGGCGAGAACGGCATCTGGCGCAACTGGCCGGCATGGTCGACCAGCCGCCCGAGATCGAGCAGTTCCGCCAGCCCGGTGTAGCGCCATGCGAGCGTCAGCCCGAGCAGGGCGACGGTGGCCACGCCGAGTATCCAGAGTCGGCCGGCCAGCGGCGCGCGCCGCGGCGGCGGCACGAAGTGGCCGACCAGGCGAGTCATGTCGATCGGCTCCTCCGGATCGATCGGCGCCTGGTCGGGCGGCAGCAGGGCGTCGACTTCGGGATCGATGCCGGGTTCGATCGGCTCGAGCGAGCGCGCCCCGCCGGCCAGCGCGTCGATCGCTTCGAAGAAGGTGTCGTGCGCCTGCTCGCTCGCCGCGACTCGCGCGGGCTCGACGCCCAGGTGCTCGCCCAGCAGTCGCTGGCGAACCGCTGCGATATCGGCGGCGATCCGCTCGTCCCCGCCGGCATCGATCGCGAGCACGCACTCGGTGTCGAGCCGCATGGAGCGGTTGTTCAGGTTCGCCGAGCCGACCATCAGCAGGCAATCGTCGATCACCGCCAGCTTGCTGTGCAGGTTGAGGCAATCGCTGCCGAGGCCGGCGATCTCGGGGCAGCACAGGCGGTAGCGGCCGTGCCGGTCGGCGCGCCGCAGGCGGGCGTGCCAGCGGGCCCGCAGGACGCCCATGGTGACTTCCTCGAGCCAGCCGCTCTCGACGCGGCGCGAGATCATCAGGAACTCGGGCCCTTCCTCGCCGGCGAGGCTCTCCTCGATCACCGGCGCCAGGATGGACGATGTGTAGTACTGGTTCTCGATGTAAACCGAGAGCCGGGCGGCCCGAAAGGCATCCTCGTGGAGACGACGAACCTCGTCGCAGAGCGGGGTTCCGGCGATCTCCGGCATGGTGCGCGAGATTCCCACCGCCACGTCGCGGAACCCGGGCTCGACGCCGGCCGGCCAGGGGTCGTGGCCGAGCGACCGCGGCGCCGGCGGGGCCGGCGCACCGACCGAATCGGCCCAGCGGCGACGGGCGAGTTCGCCCAGCGCGCGCGCGCAGTCACCGTCGACCACCATCTGCACATCATGGAAGGGCGGATAGGGCATCCCGTCGGAATCGACCCGGCGGGGATCGTCGGGCAGGTGCTCGGATGTGTCCCAGCGCCGCTGGGTCAGGTCGATGCCGCCGACGAAGGCCACCGCATCGTCGATCACGACGATCTTCTGGTGATGCGAGCCGCCGGCCGGATGGCGGCCGTCGAGCCGAAAACGCAGGTGCCGGTGGGTTCGCCAGTCGAGGCTGGCCGCGGGCAGGAACTCCCGCTCGAGCGCGTAGATCATCGCGAAATCCCACTCGAGCAGATCGATGCGCAGCCCCCGGGTCCGACGCACGAGCGTATCGAGGAAGGGGCCGAGGCTGGCGGGCAGTCCGTCGTCGGGGGTCTCGTCGCCGCACAGCCGGGTGCGGCTGTCCAGATCCCAGCCCAGCACGCGGATGCAGTGCCGGGCCGAACGCATCGAGGCGCGCACCGCTGCGAAGTAGTCGGCGACGTCGACGAGTACGGCGGCGCGGGTGGCCCGCTCTATCCTCCAGACGTTGCGACCGGGCTCGAGGAGCGGCCCCCGGGCGGGATCATCGGGCGAGCGCATGGGCAGCCTCGTGCAAGCGATGTGCCCGCAGGCCGGGCCGTGCGATCCGATTTAAGATCGCGGATCCAACCCTTGCATGGATCTTTCCGGATGTCCGCAACCAGCAGCAAGCCCCAGGGGAGCGATCACATCCCCGCACCGTTCGCCGCCGCCACCACCGTGGTCCTGCCCGAGTGGATCGACTACAACGGGCACATGAACGTCGGCTACTACCACGTCGCCTTCGACATCGCCTCCGAAGCCTTCATCGAACTGCTCGGCTTCACCGGCGAATATCGCGAGGCGCACGGCATCACGACCTTCGCGCTCGAATCGCACCTCGCCTTCCTGCGCGAGGTGAAGGTGGGCGACCGCCTGCGCTTCGAGGCCCGCCTGCTCGACTTCGACTACAAGCGCGTGCACTTCTTCCAGGAGATGTACCACGCCGAGGAAGGCTATCTCGCCGCCACCTACGAATCGGTATCGGCCCATGTCGACATCGCGAGCCGGCGCACCGCCCCGATGGGCGAGGCCTTGCTGGCGCGGGTGGCGGCGGTCCACGAGGCGCACCGGCACCTGCCCAGGCCTCCGCAGGTAGGCCACGTCATCAGCGCCCACCCCCGCCGCTGAGGCGAGGCGGCGTGCGCAGGAAATGGGGTCAGACTCCATTTCCAGCATGGAAATGGAGTCTGACCCCATTTCCTGTTTCCTGACCCCGTTTCAGGTGAAGACGAGGGTGGCGATGCCCAGGAAGATGAAGAATCCCATGCTGTCGGTGCTGAAGGTCAGCAGCACCGAGGAGCCGACCGCCGGATCGCGGCCGAGCTTCTGGAGCAGCATCGGCACGGCCATGGCGACGGTGGCGCCGAC
>JBAYRO010000027.1:0-39749 GCA_041676645.1 Burkholderiaceae bacterium
CTCACCTATCGTGAGCAGTTCAAGATCGGCCGGCGCAACCTGCTCGACCTCCTGAACGCGTTCAACGAGCTCTACCAGGCCGAAAGCGCCGTGGTCGCCGCCCGGGTCGACCTGGTCCTGACGCGGCTGCAGATCGAGTACGCCGCCGGCAAGCTCGTCCCGGTATTCGAACAAGGTAGTTGATGACCCAGCCCACCGAGAAACCCGTCGATGCGCGCAGCGCCCTGCTCGAGGGCATCGCGCTGCTGACTTCGCGGATCGGGCGGCCGATGTCGGCGGTCTCGCTCGGCGCCCAGGTCACGCTGGAGGCCGACGGCTCGCCCAATCTCAATTCGTTGCGCGCGGCGCTGGGCGCCGGCGGCCTGGTGCTCGAACGCCACGACGGTTCCCTGGCCGGCCTGGGCACCGACCGCCTGCCGGCGATCGCCGCCTGCACCGACGGCAGCTATCGCCTGCTCGAGCGCCTCGGCGACCTGCAGTCGCCGGAACTCGCGGCGCTCTACGGCGGCCACTGCCTGCGCCTCACACCCAAGCCCGCGCCCGACCTGCGCTCGGAGCTGCCGGCCCGGCGCAATGCCCGCGCCTGGTTCTGGCGGGTGCTCTGGGGCCTGCGGCCCTTCTACATGCATGTGGCGCTGGCCACGCTGCTGGTCAACGTGCTGTCGATCGCGGTGTCGCTGTACGTCATGAACGTCTACGACCGGGTCGTGCCCAACCGCACCTACGACACGCTCTGGGTGCTCACCATCGGCACCCTCGGGGCACTCTTCTTCGACTTTCTCGCCCGCAACCTGCGCGCCTGGCTGATCGACATCGCCGGCAAGCGGGCCGACATCGAGATCAGCTCGGGCCTGTTCCAGCGGCTGCTCTCGATCCGGCTCATCGAGAAGCCGGTTTCCTCGGGCTCCTTCGTGAGCAACCTGCGCGACTTCGAATCGATCCGCGAGGTGCTCACGTCCGCGACCCTGACCGCGCTGGTCGATCTCCCGTTCTTCCTGCTCTTCGTCCTGGTGATCGGCATGATCGCGCCGCCGCTGGCGATCGTCCCGCTGGTGGCGATGGTGCTGGTGGTGATCGTCGGTGCGCTTGCCCAACGGCCGATGGCCCGCCACATCAACGATTCCATGAAGGAGAGCTCGCAGCGCCAGGGCCTCGCCGTCGAGGCGGTCGAAGGGCTCGAGACGCTCAAGGCGAACAATGCGCTCGGCTATGTCCAGCAGCGCTGGGAGTGGTACACCGCCACCATCGCGACGGCCTCCACACGCGGGCGCATGATCTCCAACCTGGTGATCAACGCCGGCACCACGATCCAGCAGATGGCGACGGTGTCCACCGTGGTGATCGGCGTCTACCTGATCCACGACGCCCGGCTTTCGATGGGCGGGCTGATCGGCGCCGTCATCCTCGGCGGGCGCGCGATCGCGCCGCTCGCCCAGCTCTCGGGCCTCGCGGTGCGGCTGCAGCAGGCCCGGGCCGCCTTCGACGGCCTGCAGGCGGTGATGGACAAGGCCACCGAGCGCGATCCCGACCGTACCTACCTGAGCGTGCCCGGCGCCCGTGGCGACCTCGCCTTCCGGGAGGTCGACTTCGCCCACTCCCAGGAAGGCATGCCGCTCTTCCGGGGGTTGAACCTGACGATCCGCGCCGGCGAACGGGTGGCCATCATCGGGCGCACCGGCTGCGGCAAATCGACGCTGCTGCGCCTGGGCGCCGGTCTCTACACGCCCAGCTCCGGCATCGTCACGCTCGACGGCATCGACACCCGCCAGGTCGACCCCGCCGAGCTGCGGGCGGCGGTGGGCCTGCTGCCGCAGGATGCGCGGCTCTTCCTCGGCACTCTGCGCGAGAACCTCGACATGGCACGGGCCGACCGCGTCGTCGACGACGCGAAGCTGATCGAGGCCCTGCGCAGCTTCGGCCTCGAGCGCTTCGTCGCGCAGCATCCGCGCGGCCTCGACATGTTCCTCGGCGAGGACGGCCAGGGCCTGTCAGGCGGCCAGAAGCGGCTGGTGACGCTCGCCCGGATGGCGCTGCGCGATCCGGCGATCGCCCTGCTCGACGAGCCCAGCAGCGGACTCGACCCCAATACGGAGAAGCAGGTGCTGCAGTCGCTCGCGCGCTGGGCCGCCAGCGACGAACGGCCACGCACCCTGGTGATCGTCACCCATCGTCCGCAGGTCATGGAGATCGTCGACCGGGTGATCGTGATGGAAGCAGGCAGCATCATCCTCGATGCGCCCCGCGAACAGGCGATGCAGGCGCTCTCGCGCGGCATCACGATTCCGGCTGCCAAGGTGGCGGTAGCATGAGCACAACCAGCCTCGAATACGGGGAAAGCCCGAAACTCGCCTTCCTCAGCGTGACGCTGCTCCTGCTGACGCTGGGCGGATTCCTGCTCTGGGCCTCGCAGGCCGTGCTGGAGGAAGTCACCCGCGGCCAGGGCCGGATCGTTCCCTCGAGCAAGGAACAGGTGATCCAGAGCCTCGACCCGGGCATCCTCACCGAGATGCTGGTGCGCGAAGGCGATGCGGTCGAGCAGGGCCAGCTCCTGCTGCGCATCGATCCCACCCGCGCCGAGGCGCTGTTTCGCGAGCTCGATGCCAAGACGGCGGCACTGGCGGCCTCGGCCAGCCGGCTGCGCGCCGAGGCCTACGGTGGCAAGCTCGAGTTCCCCGAGAGCGTCAAGGCGCAGCCGGAGCTCATGCAGCGCGAGATCGAGGTCTATCGATCCCGCACCCGCGCCCTCGAGGAGAGCATCGAGGGCCTGACCCGCGGCATCGAACTGCTCGACCGCGAGATCCGCATCACCGAACCGATGGTGGGCCGGGGCCTGGTCTCGGAGGTCGAGCTCCTGCGCCTGCAGCGCCAGCGCAACGACCTCGCCCTGCAGACGACCGACCGACGCAACAAGTTCAGCGCCGATGCCGCCGCCGATCTCACCAAGGTGGAGTCCGAGCTGGCGCAGGCGAGCGAATCGCTCATCGCACGGGCCGACACCTTCGCCCGCACCGAGATCCGTTCGCCGATGAAAGGCACGATCAAGAGCATCAAGGTGAACACCATCGGCGGCGTGGTGCAGGCCGGCCAGGACATCATGCTGATCGTTCCCACCGAGGACACCCTGGTGGTGGAAGCCTATGTCCGCCCGGCCGACGTTGCCTTCCTGCATCCTGGCCAGCAGGCGGTCGTGAAGGTCAGCGCCTACGACTACGCGATCTACGGCGGGCTGGACGGTGTCGTCGAGAACATCAGCCCCGACACCCTGCGCGACGAGCGCCGCGGCGGTACGCCGGCCACGGACGTCCCCAACGAGGAATCCTCGTTCTACCGGGTAACGGTGCGCACCAACCAGACGAGCCTGCGCACCCCGGCGGGCGAGGAACTCCCGATCATCCCCGGCATGACGGCCTCGGTCGAAATGCTCTCGGGCACCAAGACCGTCATGCAGTACCTGCTCAAGCCGGTCAACCGGGCCGCCGAGGCGATGCGCGAGCGCTAGCCGCGACAGGCAGGCATCCGTGCCCATGCGAATCCTCCTGACGGGCGCCAGCGGCCAGCTGGGCTGGGAGCTGCGTCGCGCCCTGCTGCCCCTGGGCGAGGTGCATGCGCCCTCCCACGCCGCTCTCGACCTGCGCGACACCGCCGAGCTGCGCGCCCACATCGCGGCGCTGCAACCCGATGCGGTCGTCAATGCGGCGGCGTTCACGGCGGTCGACCGGGCCGAGTCGAACGCCGCCGAAGCCATGGCGGTCAATGCGACGGCGGTCGCGGTGATGGCCGCCGCATGCGCCGAGATCGACGCCCTGCTGGTGCACTACTCGACCGACTACGTCTTCGACGGCGCCGGCGGGGCGCCCTACGACGAGGACGCGGTAGTTTCGCCCGTCAACGCCTATGGAAGAGCCAAGCTGGCCGGCGACCTGGCCTTGCTGGAATCCGGTTGCCGCCACCTGCTCCTGCGCATCAGCTGGCTCTATTCGCTGCGCCGGCGCAACTTCGTGCGGGCGGTGATCGCCCAGGCGCGCGCCGGCGATTCCCTGCGCGTGGTCGGTGACCAGCGCTCGGCGCCGACCCCGGCCTGGCTGGTCGCGGACATCACTGCGCATCTCGTGGACCGTCTCCGGCAGGGCGATCGCGCCGCCACCGAAGGCCTGCTCAACCTGAGCTGCGCCGGCGACTGCAGCTGGCATGAATTCGCGCTTGCGATCTTCGGCCATCTCGGTCGGCATCCGTCCCTGATGCGCAAGCTGGGGATCGGCTCGATTCCGCGCATCGACCCGATCAGCAGCGGCCAGTACCACACGGCCGCCCAGCGACCACTCGATACCCGCCTCGCGCTAGAGCGGCTGCAGGCCACCGGACTGCATCCGGCGCACTGGCGCGACGCCCTCGGATTCACCCTCGACGCGCTGCTGCCGGCCGACGGGCCGGCGCTCTACTGAGCATCAGGCTGGTTCCCGGGCGCGGCGCGGCGAAAGGCCTCGACCTGGTCGCAGGCGTCGACGATCCGCAGGATCGTCGGCTTGTCATCGAGCCGGCAGTCGAATCGCCTCGCGTTGAACACCTGCGGGACCAGGCAGCAATCGGCCAGCGTCGGCGAATCTCCGTGGCAGAACGTCCCGGTGCGCGGATCGGTCGCGAGCATCCGCTCCAGTGCCGCCAGCCCCGTCTCGACCCAGTGCCGGTACCAGGTGTTCCGCGCCTGTTCATCGATGCCGAGCTCGCCGCCCAGGTAGCGCAGCACCCGCAGGTTGTTGAGCGGATGGATGTCGCATGCGATGGCCTGGGCCAGCGCGCGCACCCGCGCCCGCCCGGACGGGTCCGCCGGCAACAGCGCGGGCTCGGGGACGGTTTCCTCGAGATACTCGATGATCGCAAGCGACTGGGTGAGCATCCCGTCGTCCGTCTGCAGCACCGGCACCAGCCCGAGGGGATTGCGCGCGAGATGCTCGGGGCGGCCCTGCTCGCCGCCGTCGCGCACCAGGTGCACCGGCACCGAATCCCAGGGCAGGTCCTTGAGGTTCAGCGCGATGCGTACCCGATACGCGGCCGAGCTGCGGAAGTAGGTATAGAGCGTGAGCATTGGCGACTACGCATGCCCTGCCCATCCACGGGACAGGTCTCCGGATCAGTATACCGTTCGGGCAGCGCCAGGGCGTATCGGCGCCCCCGGCTCGTCTCGGGCGGTCCTCAGGCGCCGAGCTCCTTCTCGTGCATCCAGGCGGCGTGCTTGGGCGCCGTGCGCGTGCGGCTCCACTCCTCGAGCATCTCCCACTTGACCTCGTCGAGCTTGCGCGACATCTCCGGCGTGGCCGTGTTGTACGCGAGCTCCAGCCGATGGCCGCTGGGATCGTGGAAGTAGATCGACTGGAAGATCGTGTGGTCGGTGGGCCCGATCACGTCGATGCCGTCGGCTTCCATGCGGGCCTTGACCTCATGGAGCCGTTCCATCGAATCGACCTCGAAGGCGATGTGCTGCGTCCATGCGGGGGTGTTGGGATCGCGCCCCATCGGCGGCATGGTGGGCAGCTCGAAGAAGGCGAGGATGTTGCCGCCGCCCGCGTCGAGGAACAGGTGCATGTAGGGGTCCGGATCCTTGGTCGACGGCACCTTGTCTTCGGCGATCGCCAGCACGAAATCCATGTCGAGGTACTTCCGGTACCACTCGACGGTTTCCTTCGAATCCTTGCAGCGATAGGCCACGTGGTGGATCTTGCGCACGAATCCCATGTTCTCCTCCGGTTTTCTGGTCACTGAGGTCCAGGGACATTAGATGCCTTAAGGATTCATGTTTCAAGCCGTATTTTCAGCGGACGACGACCTCCGGAATCAGGATCACGAAGCGTCCGCCCCACTCGCGGACCACCGACATCCGGTCCATGGCCTCGTCGATCCAGTTCCAGGGCAGGACGATGACGTAGTCGGGACGCGCCGCCACGAGTTCGTCGGGCGGGCGCACGGGGATTCCGGTGCCCGGCAGCAGCAGCCCCTGCTTGTGCGGATTGTGCTCGATCGTGAAATCGATGAAATCGGTGCCGACACCGAGATAGTTGAGCAGGGTGTTTCCCTTGGCCGGGGCGCCGATTGCGCAGATCTTCCGTCCTTCGTCCTTGGCCTGGCACAGGAACCGGAGGATGCGTCGCTTGCAGCCGGCGACCCGCTGGCCGAACTCGGCGTAGGTCTCGATCCGGTCGAGGCCGGCGGCCTGCTCGGCGGCCATGACGCGTTCGACCGACGCGCTGATCGGCTGCAGGCCGGTGTCGGTGTGCTGGGCGTAGACCCGCAGCGAGCCACCATGGGTCGGTAGTTCCTCGACGTCGAACACGCCCAGTCCGCAGCGCTCGAGGATGCGGCGGAAGGTGCCCAGCGAATGGTAGTAGTAATGCTCGTGGTAGATCGTGTCGAACTGGTTGAGCTCGAGCAACTCGAGCAGATGGTGGAACTCGAAGCTCGCCACCCCGCCCGGCTTGAGCAGTTCCCGGAAACCCGAGACGAAGTCGACGATATCCGGCACATGGGCAACGACGTTGTTCGCCGGCATCAGGTCGGCCATGAAACCGCGCTCGCGCAGCGCGATGGCGGTATCCCGGCCGAAGAAGCGGCGCTCGACGGGGATGCCGATGGCTTCGGCAGCCGCCGCCGTGCTCGCGGTGGGCTCGATGCCGAGAACCGGGATTCCCCTGTCGCGATACCAGCGCAGGAGGTAGCCGTCGTTGGATGCGACCTCGACGACCCGACTGTCGGAGCCGAGTCCGAAACGGGCGATCGAGGCATCGGCGAAACGCCGGGCATGCTCGACCCAGGCTGCGGTGACCGACGAGAAATACGGGTACTCCGCCGAGAAGATATCCTCGGCGGCCTCGAAATCCGGCGCCTGCACCAGCAGGCACCTGGCGCAGACCAGTGCGCGCAAGGGGTAGAACGGCTCCATTGCGTCGGCCTGATCGGGCCTGCGCAAGGCGTTCGACAGCGGCTGCATGCCGAGGTCGACCAGGCGGTGCGAAAGCGGGGCGTGACAGAACTTGCAAAGGCGCCGGGTGGCATCCCGCAGGGGCGTTCCTGCGGCGTCGAACATGGATGCCGCGGTGGCGGCGGAAACACCCGGGTCCTGGACTGCTACTGCACTCATCGACTACCTCCTGGAGTGCTCAGCAGCCTACCGGGGAGGAATTAAGTCGGCCTTAAATCAGGGCGCACCAGGCCTTCGCCAGGCGAAGGCGACGAAGCTTTTCCGACGCGCCTCGCGCGGATCCTCACGCGCCGGCCGGCGCGCTTGAGGACGAGCCGCCGCGCTCGCGCAGGCTGCGCACGATCCGGCGCAAGCGGTGCCGCTCGTCGTCCGACAGCGGCGCCATGAATCCCTGGACCAGGGTGATCATCAGGCACAGGATGATGGCCTCGCCCAGGACGAGGTAGACGTTGCCGGCGGAGCTGAGCAGGCGCGCCGCCAGGCCGATGGCGATTGCCGGCACGAACAGCTTGGCGATGCCGACGAACGAGATCCGGTAGTGGATGCCGCGCCGCCACAGGCCGATCAGGACGCACCAGATGACCAGCACTTCGCCGATCGCGAGCGCCGCCACGACATGGTAGAGGTTGCCGCCAGCGGCGAGCGCGCCAAAGCCGATCGGGATGCCCGCCAGGGCGGCGAGCGAACTGCGCAGCATCAGGTCGGTATGGCGCGAGGTATTGAGGAAGAGCTCCAGGTTGCGCTTGAGCACCACGAGGCTGAGCAGCACCATGAAGCTGAGCACCAGCCATTCGACACCGGCGTACTTGTCGCCGCCCACCCACTGGATCATCGGGTCGCCGTGGGCGATCAGCACACCCACCAGCAGCGTGATCGGGAACAGGCCCAGCTTGAGCAGCACCGAATGATGCAGGGCCAGTTCGCGCATGTCGCCGGTGCGGGCGTACGTGGCGATGATCATGGTGCGGATCATCCCGAAGAACAGCTCGCTGGGAAGGTACTTGCGGATCTGGTCCGAGAGCATGCGCGCGAACCCGAAGACCGCCGTGGTGCCCAGGCCGAGGAAGCGCTCGATGCCGAGCACGAAGACGTTGGGAGCCGCGGCGATCTGCGCGAGCGAGGTGAGGTAGTTGTGCCGCGCCACCGCGAAGAGCTGCGATGCGGTGGGCTCGCGCCAGTCGTTGGGCACCATCGGGGGGGCCCGCCGGTCGCGGGCGCGGGCGAACAGCAGGGCGATGGTGACCACCGCCAGCGCGAGGCTGAAGGTGACGATCTCGACCTGCACCACCAGCCGCAGGTCGACGACGTAGTAGCCGGCCGCGCCCAGCGACAGGACCACCACGGTGCAGAAGTTCTTCAGGCAGATGCTCAGCTGGTTCGCGCCCTGCATCAGCAGCGAATCCATCACCGTGTCCTTCAGGTAGCGCAGCATGCCGTCCAGGCAGGCGACCAGCAGGTAGCAGCGGAACACCCAGATCCACTCGCCGAGACCGACGAAGCCGGCGATCCATTCGGCGAAGGCGAGCGCGAGAAGCGCGGCAAGCACGAGAAAGACAGCGCGAAGCGCGATCATGCGCCCGACGAAACGCCAGAACACGGCCGGGGCGGCATGGATGCGGTAGCTCGGCAGCCAGATGGCGGCCGCCCAGTCGACCCCGAAGGTCGACAGGCCGATGAGAATCTCGACGAAGGCCATCGACGCGACCAGCGCGCCGAACTCCTCGCGCTCGAGCAGGCGCGCCACCAGGGCGAACGCGAGGAAGCCGAGGATGCCCGAGCCGAGCTTGCCGAAGAGGAATGTCACCAGGCTGCGCTTGACGCGCTGGCCCGTGTAGTAATCATTCATCTCGCCACGCGAGAATCCGCCGCCCGCCGAAGTGCTTGCAGCAGGCTCTGTTCGACCGCCTGCGGCGAATGCTCCTCGAGCACGCAGCGGCGACCGGCCTCGGCCAGCCGCGACCAGAGCGCCGGATCGCCACGCAGGCGCTCGAAGCACCGGGCAAGCGCCGCCGGTTCGGTAGCGACCAGGCCGTTGACGCCGTCGCGAAGCTCGTAGAAATCGCCCACGCCGATCACCGGCGTGCCCATGTTGAACGCATCGCCGACCAGCCCCCAGCCCATCGCGTCGGACGGACAGAACACCGCCAGCGACTCGCCGATCAGGCGCAGCGCCTGCGAGCGCGGCAGCGAAGGAATGTGCGTGCAGCGATCACCCCAGCGGGCGACCCGGGCCAGGGCCCGCCGGGCGACCTTGTCGCCCGGCGGGCCGACCAGGGTGACCCTGGCATCGGGCACCGCGGCGAGGAAGGCGTCGATATAGCGACCGAGATTGGCCGCGCCCTTCCAGTGCGACATCGAGCCGATGTAGACGAGCCGGTCGGTATCCCGGCCGGCCAGCGGTGGCGGCTCACCCACCCCGGCCAGCGGCGGATGCGGCCAGGCGACGTAGTCGTAGCGCGAGGGGTCCGTCGCCGCGCGCATCGCCGCGCGCTCGGCCGGATTCGCGATCATGTAGTGGTCGACGATGGCGTCGAAGCGCCGATGCTTCAGGCGCAGCGCCAGGGACCGCAGCGGCCTGATGCCGAGATACTCGCGCCGGGCCAGCGCCAGCGGCGAAAACCATTGCTCGACGTGGAGCAGGTGCGGCGCGAGGTGCATGTCGCGGATCCGCCGGCCGTAGTCCGCGAGAAAATCGCAGGAACTGACGACCACATCGGGGCGCAGCTCGGCGGCCCAGCGGATCAGTTCGTCGTCGATGAGTTCCGGTGCGTGGCGGCGCGAATGCAGCGAACCGTCGATGCGGCGGATCTCCAGGCCCGGCAGGCTCGCCTGCAATTCGGCCGCATGTCCCTTGAGATTGTCCTTGGCCCCGGCGATGAGCCGGCATTCGACCTGGCCATCCCGGGCGAGCGCTGCCCAGACCTGGGCAAGCTCGTTGGCAACCGGATCGAAGGCGGGGTAGACCGCGGCGACCCGCAGCGGCCTGCGCCCGGTCGCCGGCATGCCCTCGTCGGCGGGTGGCCGGGAAGCGACCACGCCAGCCTCCGGACTCTCGGACAAGGGTTCAGCGGACATGGATGAAACGGACTCCGTTCGGGCGCCCGAGAGGCCCGCGACCGCAAGGGTGGCGCGGGCGCCGTGCCGGATCTTCAGCCGGCGACTGCCGTTTCCACCTGCCTGGCCGGCATGAAACGGTCTACGAGTTCCCGGGTATTCTGGATATTGCCACGGCTCGAGGCGCCAAAGACGATCGACTCGATGTTGGGCTGCTCGGCGACCCACTGGATCGCCTCCTTCGGGGGGATCGCACCGGACGCGAAGACCGACATGGCGACCGCCCGGAAGCGGCGGTTCTCGAGCGCCCGGGCATAGGCCTCAAAGCCGCCGCACATGCGAAAACCGATCTTGTTGATATTGGAACACACGATCGGATTGTCGATCCCGACCTCCTCGAGCATGTCGAGCAGGCGGGGCATGTTCATGGTGATGAAACCCGGTTCGGCCTGGTACTTGTCGCGCACATGGTTCGCGAAGATCCGGAAGGCATCCTTGAAGCCCAGGCCGAGCAGCAGGTCGACGACGACGTTCTGCAGGAAGATCACCGGGGTGTTCAGGCCCTCGAACATCTTCATCTCGGCATCGACCAGCAGGGTCGTGATGCCCTCGACGTCCTTGCGCGCAAGCGACATGCCGCCACGCATGGCGGCGTCGATCAGGCCGCCATCGGGCATGAAACGCTTGAGCGCGCCCAGCATGCCGAACTCGGTGACCGCGTTGGCGTACTTGTGCGCATAGGGCATGCAGGGATAGAAGCGGTAGTCGGCATAGCGCGAGGGGTGCATCCGCATGTGATCGCAGATCGCGGCGATCCGGTCATGGGTGGTGCACATGAAGGTGCGGATGCCTTCGTCGTAGGCGATGTCGAGCACGTCGACGATCGCCTGGGTGTCCTGGAAACGCATGGCCTGCGCCCGCGCCTTCTCCTCGGACATGTGGTTGACACCGAAGAACTGGTTGTCGCCAAAGAGCAATCGATCCATTGTCATTCGAACTCCGTATTCGGTAGGCCCGGCAGCGGCATCAGCGCGCGCCCGAGAGCAGGCCGCGCCACTTCGAGCGCCGGGGCGTGGCCGCCGCGGCGGCAGCGGCGGCTGCCTGCGCCGAGGTTCGTGTTCCGTCCTGTGCGTCGGCGATGATCATCGAGATCACCCGATCGGTCATGACCGCATCGCCGAAGGAGTTCTCGTTGGCTGCGGCGCGCTCTTCCACGCTGCGGGCGAAGTGGTCGAGCTGGGCCGAGTACTCCTCGCCGCGGATGTAGAACCACACCGGCTCGGTCAGTTCGGTGGTGTAGCGCACGTTCCAGCCTTCCTTGTAGCCGTCCGGAATCGTCGCGGTATCGCGCAGGAACACCTGGCACTCCTGGCGATCGGCGTAGATCCGTCCGGCGGTGCCCCAGATCGTGATCTTGGTGGTCATCTTGCGGAAGGATTCGTCGCTCCAGTTCACCGAGAGCTGGGCGGTCTTGCCGTCGTCGAAGTACAGGGTGCCGAAGACCTCGTCGTCGGTATCGGCCGAGAACACCGGATTGAGCACCGAGCCGCCCACCGAGGATGGCTGGCCGAAGTACCAGTTCACAAGGTTGATCGGATGGGCCGCATAGTCGTACAGGCAGCCCCCGCCCTCGGCGCGCTGGGTGCGCCAGGTGGAGCCCTTCGGCCGCAACACCACCGGGCCGTAGGCTTCGGCCAGGACATGGGTGACGCGACCGATCGCGCCGGCATCGAGCAGGCGCTTGACTTCCTGGAACGCCCCGACGAAGCGGTTGTGGTAGCCGACCTGGTTGACCAGCTTGCGCTCCGCGGCGATGCGCATCAGTTCGGCGCCCTCCTCGGAATCGAGGCAGAAGGGCTTTTCGCAGAAGACATGCAGGCCCCGCTCGAGCGCGGTGCGCACCATTTTTGCGTGCATCTTCGAGGGGGTGGCGATCACGACCGCATCGAGCTCGACCGCGTCGAGCATCTTGTCGTAGTCGGCGAAGGTCGGCACGCCCGTGTACTTGCCGAGGACATCGAGGAGGTAGCCGGTCGCATCACAGACCGCGACCACTTCGACCAATGGATGGGCATTGATGATCGCGAAGTGCGACAGGCCCATCTTTCCCAATCCAACCACCGCTAGCTTGACCATTACCGTCCCGGGCCGATGCCCAATTGAATCCATGTTCGCGAAGCGACGCCTTCGCGTCGCACGCACGATCGTCGTCCCCTCGAACCCCCGGGCCGTTGTCGGGCATGTCGCGATGTCGCGCGCGTGCGCGTATTCGCCCATGCCCGCCCGTTGGCGGGGGCGCCCCCGGTTCAGTACTCGTTGAACGTCGCGCCGAGGATCGCGATCCCGGAGTTGCCGAAGATGCCGGCAAGCTGGGCGATGTCCTTCGAGCGGGTGACTCCCTTGCGCCCCACGATCACGGCCGCGCGGGCGCGCTGCGCCACGACCTGCGCGTCCGATGCCTGCTGGGCGGAAGGCGTGTCGATGAGGATCACGTCGTAGCGGCTGGTCAGCTCGTTGAGGAACTGGGCGAACTCCGGGCGACCCAGCAGTTCCTGCGGGTTGGGCGGCAGCGGCCCCGAGGGCAGCACCGACAGGTTGGGCAGGCCCTGGATCGGGATGATCTCATCGTAGCCGGCACGTCCGCTCAGGATGCCCGACAGGCCGAGCCGGTTGGCCAGGCCGAAGATCTGGTGCTGGGTCGCGTTGCGCATGTCGGCATCGATCACCAGGGTCCGCTCGCCGAGCTGCGAAAACGATGCGGCGAGGTTCGCGGTGATGAAGCTCTTGCCATCGCCGCGATCGACGCTGGTCACCGCCAGGCAGGACTGCGCCGGCGTGCCGTCGAACCAGCGCAGCGTCAGCTGGCTGCGCAGGGTCCGGATCGCCTCGGCAAAGGGCGTGACCGGATTGAAGGCCTCGATGAATGCATCGGAGAGCTTCGAGTTCTGCACATGCAGGGTGGTCGCGTAGCCGAACTGGCGCGCGAGTGCTTCCTGGACATGTTCGTTCGCGGCGAACTTGAGGCGGATCGCGATCTCGCCGAAACGTCCGCCATTGGTACGCTGGACGTCGAGAACCCGTTCGACCTGGTCGAGGGTCATGACACCGCGCTCGACCAGCATCTCGCCGATCCTCGCGGTCCGGTTCGGCGCGATGGCCGGCTCGACCGACGTCTGGGGCGCGTAATGGGGGGAAGGCATCGAAGTGACGTTGCTCACGGGGGCGTCCTTTTCCTGGAGGGGGCGCGGGTTCAGTGACCGAGCCGCAGCGGCGGCGAGACGACCGGACCGGTCGCACCGATCAGGCGTTGCTGGCGGCGCGAGCCGAGCGGCGGCAGGACCGCCAGCACCGGCACGCCGGCGGCTTCGAGAAGATCCTCGGTGTCGCGCAGCGGACGCTGCACACCCTCGACGGTGACCGCGGCGATGATGCCGAGCACGAGGCCGAAGAAGCTGCCGATCAGGAGGTTGAGCACCGGCTTGGGCCGCGACGGCTCGCTGGGCACCGCCGCCGGCGTCACGATCGAGACGTTCGACGTGTTGGCGCTGCTTTCGATCGTGGTCTGCGTCACGCGCTCGGACAGCAGGTCGAGCGCCCGCTGGGACGATTCCACATCCCGGCGCAGCAGGGCCAGCTCGTCGCGCTTCTGGCGCAGGTCGAGCACCTTCTGGCGCTGGGCCTCGAGTTCGCGCTGGACATCGGCCAGACGTTGCTGGTTGATCGTGTCGGTCGAGGTGATCGAGCGCGTCATGCGCGCCATCTCGGAACTCAGGCGGGCGCGTATGCTTTGCAGTTCGGCTTGGACGGCGCGCAGTTCGGGGTGGTTCGCGCCGAGCCGGGTGGACAGTTCCTGGTAGCGGGCTTCGACCCTGCCGACCTCGGCGCGCAGCCCCTGGATCTGCGGGCTGCCGACGACCTCGGCGATGTCGCCGCCGGCCGAACGCACCGTCTGGGCGCGCGAGCGCGACTCGGCAACCGCCGCCTGGAGCGCCACCAGCTGCGAGGACAGTTCCTGCAGGCGCTGGGTCTCGAAATCGGCCTGCTCGTCGGCGGTGACGATGCCGCTCTCCTTCTGAAAGGCGGAGAGCCGGTCCTGGGCCGCGGCGAGCTGCTCGCGATAGAGGGCGGCCTGCCGCTCGAAGGTCGAGGCGTAGTTGCGGGCCGGCTCGGTCTTCATCTCGAGCGTTGCATCGACGAAGCCCTCGGCGAAGGCGTTGACGAGACTGGCCGCCCAGACCGGGTCCTTGGATTCGTACTGGAGGTTGATGTAGGAACCTTCGCGGGCGGCGACGACGACGATGTCGCGCTTCAGGGCGCTGGCGATCCAGGCGCGGAGATCACCGTGGCCGCCGGTTTCCTCTTCCCAGGCGGCGACGACAGCCGGATCCTTGTCGATGCCGAGCTGGTCGATCACCCGGTTCGCGACCCGATCGCTCTTGAGCACCTCGACCTGGGTGGCAAGGAAGCTGTTGACCGTTCCCGGCAGATGGAGCGCGCCGCCGAGTGCGTCGCGCGATGGAATGTCGACCACCAGGGCAGCGGTCGCGAGATAGCGCTTGGCCATGGTGAAGCTGACCGCTGCAGTGGTCCCGACCGTGATCAGGAAGACGAGCAGCACCAAGCCCCAGCGGGCTTTGATGACCTGGAGGAGCTGGCTCAGAATCATGCGGGCACACCCTTGTTGATCAGTCCGGGGCGGCGCCGTGCCGCCCGATAGTCGAATCTTCTAGCCGGCATTATCGCCGCCGGATCCGGGTCCGTGACGTGGCAAACCGCACAGGGCGCTTCGAATCCTTCCATCCTTGCACGGTGGGCCATGCCGCAGCCTTGACCGAAAAATTCTATAGACATTGTCCTCGTTCATCATGGCAGGGCGATCAAGGCGCATCGCCACCGGACGGACGGTCGCGGTCGTCGTCCCCGTCTTCCGGATCGCCCGCCCGGCGTCGCCGCCGGGGCGCCCAGAATCCGTACCAGGCCCACAGGCCGGCAAACAGCACTGCAAACGAGTACCACTGCAAGGCGTAGGCCCGGTGCCGGTCGATGCTGTCGCCCGGCCGGATCCACTCGCGGACCAGGCCGTCGCCGGAGTCGCTGGTCTGGCGAAGTACCCAGGAATAGGGGTCCAGCCCCGACCATACGGCGAACTCCTCGACATCGAAATGCGGCCAGATCCGGTCCCTCGGCCCGCCCGGCGTCCAGTCACCCAGCCGGATTCCGGCCGGGATCCCGGGCTCCACCAGCCCTTCGATCGAGACGGGCTGACCGTCTCCGGCGACATCCGGCAGCCGACGACGATCATGCGGATCGCTGGGCACCCAGCCGCGCAGGACGATCACCACCCGATCGATTCCGGCGACGTTCATGTGCATGGGAGACACGACATGGAAGCCGGCAATCGCATTATGCGTTCGATTGTCTATGAAAACGGTCCGATCGTCGTCGAACGTTCCAGTAATTCGCAGATTCCTGCCGATCAGCTCATCGCCCTCGCCGTATCCGACGGCGAGTTCGAGCGCTCCGGCGGCGAGCGCCTGGTCGCGGACAGCCTGCATCTCGGTCTTTTCGTCGGCACGGCGCAACTGCCAGTTGCCGAGCGAAACGGTGACGGCGATCACCACGAGCGCCGCAATGCCGGCAATCAGGCGGCGCATGGACCCCCTCCTGCCCGGCGACTGCGGGCGAGTGCGCGCCGACGCCATGCGTCGGTGCGGGCGCGGCAAGCAAAACGGCCGGGCAAGTACCCGGCCGCTCGTCGATGGGGGCCGCCGCGGCGGCCCGTTCGATGCTCAGAGCCAGTAGACGACAATGTACAGGCCGAGCCAGACCACATCGACGAAGTGCCAGTACCAGGCGGCCGCTTCGAAGGCGAAATGATTGTTCGCACTGAAATGGCCCTTCAGCAATCGGAACAGGATCACCGCCAGCATGATCGCCCCGATCGAGACATGGAAACCGTGAAAACCGGTAAGCATGAAGAAGGTCGAGCCGAAGATGCCCGAGCTCATCTTCAGGTTGAGGTCACGGTAGGCGTGCACATACTCGTAGGCCTGGAACCCGAGGAAGATGAAGCCCAGCAGCACGGTGATGAGCAGCCAGAAGGCCGTGGGCCCGCGCCGATTGTCCTTCAGGGCATGGTGGGCGATGGTCAGCGTGACGCCGGAAGTCAGCAGCAGCGCCGTGTTCAGGGTGGGAATCGGCCACGGACCGATGGTCTGGAAGGGTTCGTGCACCTCGCCCGGGCCGAAATTGGGCCAGACCGCCGTGAAGTCGGGCCACAGCAGGGTGCGGTGATCGAGATCGCCCAGCCAGGGCATCGCCAAGGTGCGCGCATAGAAAAGCGCTCCGAAGAACGCCGAGAAGAACATCACCTCCGAGAAGATGAACCAGCTCATCGACCAGCGGAAGGAGACGTCGACCCGCTTGCTGTACAGGCCGGCTTCGGATTCACGGGCAACCTGCGTGAACCAGCCGATGAACATGTAGGCGAGGATCGCGCAGAAGATCGCGAACAGGTACGGACCCCAGGGCGCGCCATTGAACCAGCTCGCCAGGCCCAGACCGAAGAAGGTCATCGCGATCGCGCCGACCATCGGCCACTTCGATGGCTCGGGCACGAAATAGTACGGAGCCGTCTCCGTTGCCTCGTGCCCGCCTGCACCTGCAGTCATGCTGTATCCCCCAAAGACCTGTTTTCGACGGTAGCTCAGGTGACCGAAGCAATCACCAGAATCAAGATCATCACGAACAAGAAAAGCCCGAACAAGCCCGCGGCAATGACATGCGCCGGCTTGAGCCTTGCCACATCGTGCTCGTGGCCGCGACGCGCACGCACCCCGAAGAAGGCCCAGCCGATGGTCTTCATCGTGCGGATGAAGCCCGGCGGGCTGTTCTCGTATTCATCCCTGCCTGTCATGGTGCTCATCCACGAGGCTGCCTGTCGGACGAGGCCGTAGCGGACTCGGTGCCGACGCCCTCCACCTCGAAGAAGGTATAGGACAGGGTTATGGTCCCGACATCCTTCGGCAGCTCGGGATCGACCACGAATACCACCGGGAAGCGGCGGACCTCGCCCGGCTCCATGGTCTGCTGTTCGAAGCAGAAGCACTCGACCTTGCGGAAGTACCGCGCCGACACCATCGGCGCGTAGCTGGGAATCGCCTGGCCGGCCGTCTTGGCGTTGCGGGTATTGACCAGCTCGTACTCGATGGTCATGAGTTCGCCCGGGCGAACCTCCATGGAGCGCTTCACCGGCCGGAATCGCAGTGCTCCGCGGTCGTTGGTGTCGAACTCGATGACGATCGAGCGGCTGGTGTCGACCTGCGTGTTGCGGGCAAAGTGCGCGGCGGAGTCGTCCCGCTTGGTCAGCACGTTGATCCCGGTGACCTCGCAGAAGACGTCGTAGAGCGGAATCAGGAGAAAGCCGAAGCCGAACATGGCGACGGTGACGACCAGCAGCCGCCACATCGAACGATCGTTGGCGCCTCGACGGGCGGGTGTGGCGGGCTGTTTTCCGGTATCGCTCATGACCGGCTCACCCGAAGTACGCCTGCTTGACAAGCGCCCCGATGAAGAACGCGAGCACGATCGTCACCAGCACCAGTGCGAGGCGAAGGTTCTTCGAGCGTTGTTGCTTGCGATCGTCCATGGGGCAGATACGTCGTCATGTTCCTTGCGACAGGCCTCAGCGAACCTGCGGGGGAGTCTCGAAGGTATGGTGCGGCACGGGGCTCGGCAGGGTCCATTCGAGACCGTGCGGATTCTCCCAGACCTGGTCGGTCGCCGGCTCACCCTGACGCCGCACGCACTTGATGACGCAGTATACGAACAGCAGCTGCGACAGGCCGAAACCGAAAGAACCGATCGACGAGAGCAGGTTGAAGTCGGCGAACTGCAGGGCGTAGTCGGCGTAGCGACGGGGCATGCCGGCGAGCCCGAGGAAGTGCTGCGGGAAGAAGGTGAGGTTGAAGGTGATCATCGAGAGCCAGAAATGCCACTTGGCGATTCGCTCGTCGTACATCACGCCGGTCCACTTCGGAATCCAGTAGTAGGTTCCGCCGAACAGGGCGAACAGGGCGCCGGCGACCATCGTGTAGTGGAAGTGGGCCACGATGTAGTAGGTGTCGTGGATCTGGGTATCGATCGGCGCCACCGCCATGACGACCCCGGTCAGGCCACCGATGGTGAACACGAAGATGAAGCCCGCCGAGAAAAGCATCGGCGTCTCGAAGGTCATGGCGCCGCGCCACATGGTGGCGACCCAGTTGAAGATCTTCACGCCGGTGGGCACCGCGATCAGCATCGTGGCGTACATGAAGAACAGCTGCCCGGTCACCGGCATGCCCACCGTGAACATGTGGTGCGCCCACACGACCATCGAGAGGATCGCGATCGAGGCGGTCGCGTAGACCATGGAGCTGTAGCCGAACAGGCGCTTGCGGGCGAAGGTCGGGATGATCTCCGAAACCACGCCGAAGGCCGGCAGGATCAGGATGTAGACCTCGGGGTGGCCGAAGAACCAGAAGATGTGCTGGTACATGATCGGGTCGCCACCGCCGGCCGCGTTGAAGAACGAGGTGCCGAAGTGACGATCGGTCAGGACCATCGTGATGGCGCCGGCGAGCACCGGCATCACGGCCACCAGCAGGTAGGCGGTGATCAGCCAGGTCCAGCAGAACATCGGCATCTTCATCAGCGTCATGCCCGGCGCGCGCATGTTGAGCACCGTGACGATGATGTTGATCGCGCCCATGATCGAGCTGGCGCCCATGATGTGCAGCGCGAAGATGCCGAGGTCCATGCCCGCGCCCATCTGGGTCGAGAGCGGTGCATAGATGGTCCAGCCCGCCGCCGGCGCACCGCCCGGGACGAAGTAGGACAGGACGAGCAGGACGCCGGCCGCCGGCAGCAGCCAGAAGCTGAGGTTGTTCATCCGCGCGAAGGCCATGTCCGAGGCGCCGATCTGCATCGGGATCAGCCAGTTCGCGAAGCCGACCCAGGCCGGCATGATCGCGCCGAACACCATGAGGATGCCGTGCATGGTGGTCAGCTGGTTGAAGAACTCCGGCTCGACGATCTGCAGGCCGGGCTGCAGCAACTCGGCGCGCAGCAGCATCGCGTTGGTGCCGCCCAGGAAGAACATGACCAGCGCGAACGTGAGGTACATCGTGCCGATGTCCTTGTGGTTCGTCGCATAGACCCAGCGCCGCCACCCAGCCGGGGTATGGTGGTGGTCGTCGTGCGCGTGATCGTGTGGGTCCAGTACGGCGCTCATTTCATGGCTCCTGCTTCGGTTCCGTCTTCCGTGTCTCGAATGGCGCTCAGCGCGCCGCCGTCAGCTCGCTCGGCTGCACCACGCCGTCGGGCGACTCGTTGCTCCAGGCATGGCGCGTGTAGGTGATCACCGCCGCAAGCTCGACATCGGAGAGCTGCGCGAACGATGCCATTGCGGTGCCGGGCACGCCTTCCAGAAGAATCCCGATCTGGTCGGCGGAATCGCCGTTGACGACGGCCGAGCCGTCCAGCGGCGGGAATGCGGGCGGAACGCCCTGCCCGTTGGCCTGATGGCAGGCGACGCAGTTGGTCGCATAGACCGACTCGCCGCGGGCGACGAGTTCGTCCTGGGTCCACTCCTTGGTGGGGTCGTCCGCGAGTGCCGCCATCTCCTTGTGCCTTTCAGCCACCCAGGCACTGTAGTCCTCGGCACTGACGACGTCGACCACGATCGGCATGAACGCATGGTCTTTACCGCAGAGCTCGGCGCAGTAGCCATGGTAGCGACCGATCTTCTCGGCGCGGAACCAGGTGTCGCGCACGAAACCCGGGATGGCATCCTGCTTGACGCCGAATGCCGGCACCATCCAGGCATGGATCACGTCCTGGGCGGTCGTGACGACGCGGATCTTCTGGTTGACCGGCACGACCATCGGATTGTCGACTTCCGAGAGGTAGTGATCGGTCTTGGGCGCGCGACCCTCGATCTGGTCACGCGGCGTGGAGAGCGTCGACATGAAGTTGATGCCCTCGCCCTCGCCGTTGACGTATTCGTAGCCCCACTTCCACTGGTAGCCCACCGCCTTGACGGTGACATCGGCGTGGCTGGTGTCCTTCTGGGCGATGACTTCGGTGGTGGCGGCGGCGCCGATGCCGACGACGATCAGGAACGGGATCACCGTCCAGACGATCTCGACGGTGGTGCTTTCATGGAAGGTCGCCGGCTTGACGCCGCGGGACTTGCGGTGCGCGAAGACCGAATAGAACATGGTCGCGAACACCAGCACGAAGATGATCGCGCAGATCCACATCAGCAGGGTGTGAAGCGCGTACTGGCCTTCGGCGATCCGGGTGACGGGCTCATGAAGGTTGATCTGGTTCACCTTCGGGCCGCCGGGCATGTCCTGCACCTGCGCCAGGGCCGGCAGGCTGAGCGGCGCCGAGAGGAGGATGGTGGCCAGACGGGAGCGCGAAAGCGAGGCTGCGAGTTTGGTGAGGTTCATGGTCGTCATGATTTCTTTCAAACACCCTGTCGACAATGCCGTCGCTCCTGCGCCAGCACGCTACGTAATTCGTGGGCGAGCATACCTCGTCGCTCTCCCGGTACATACCTTCCGACTTCGATCGTCGAGCCCGCGACGATCAGCCGGACCAGGTCCCCCTGTCGACCACCATAGTCGACCCGCACCCACTTCCCGATGCGTTCCATCCTCGAGACCCGTTTCCCGCAGGTCCACTCGACGACGAGCCGATCACCGGCCGCCACGATGCGCTCGCGGTCGGCCGCATGGCGGCTGTAGACCAGGAAGCTAGCGGCGAGGGCAAGCGTCTCGATGCCCGCGAACGGCAACACGACCCAGTAGCCATGGCTCGCGAACATCAGCCCGACCAGCAGTGTCACGGCCACCAGCCCGGCGATGCAGGCGCCGAGCTGCCGTGGACCGAGAGCACAGTTGCGTGCCAGGACCCATTGGCGGATGTCTTCGCCCGGGCCGCCGATCCGATCGAAGCGCCATCGATATTGCGTGCTTTGTCCGGCCGCCGGGCGTTCTGCCGCCGACATTGTTCATATGTGTAACAAATCCCGAGAGAAGGATTATAGGCATAGCGGCCGAAACGTTCCAAGCGGACTCGCATTGCCGGCGCAATCCTGGCACCGTCACAGGACGATCCGCTGGCAGGGTCCCGGCGACCGGCCGGGAGCGGCTCAGGGCCGACCCTTGCGGTCGAACACGATCGGCGCCTGCGCGGCCCGCGGCCTGGGTCGCACCCGCCAGGCATGCCCGTAGACGATCTCGAAGCGCAGGCCGATGCGGCCATCATCGCCCGCCTGCGCCTGCAGCCGCTCCCGCAGGCGATCGTGGGCGCCGCGCCCGGCGAGGCCGCGGCGGCGCCCGATGCGCGCATCGCCGCCCAGGGCGTGCAGGTCGCCGAGCAGCGCCGTCGGCGTCGGGAAGCTGACATCGATCCATTCCATGTCCATCACCGGCTCGGCGAATCCGGCCGCGAGCAGCCAGTCGCCGATGTCGTGCATGTCGTGAAAGCGCATCACCTCGGCTCCGGCAGCGCGCATCTCGCGCAGGCTGTCCACCCCGAAGGCGCTGAACATCAGCAAGCCATCGTCACGAAGCACCCGGTGCCACTCGCGCAGGACGGCGATCGGATCCGCGCACCAGTGCAGCACCAGGTTCGACCAGGCCAGGGCGACGCTCGCATCGGCCAGCGGCAGGGCGCCGGCATGGGCTGCGACCCAGCCGCTCGCGGGCTGCCGGGTGCCCGGCAGCAATCGGGCGAGGAAACCGCGCCCGGGTGGCCGGGCGAGCCGCGCAGCGGCCGCGGCGATCCGTGGCGACAGGTCGATGCCGAGCGACTCGGCCTGGGGATAGCGCTGGCGCAGTGCGAGCAGGCCCCGGCCCAGCCCGCTGCCGATGTCGACGAAGCGCTCGGGCACGAGGCGCACGACATCCAGGCGCGCCAGCATGCGTCTCTCGACTTCGCGCAGCAGGAAGTCGGCCCCCGCCAGCCCTTGCGCGCGGCGATCGAACTGCCGGCGAATGGCCGCAGGGTCTAGGTCGAAGCTCGGATCCACCGAGGCGAGTATACGGGCGGGCGCCCCGATAATCGGGCATGGCCATCGATCGCGCGCCCCGTGCCTGGACGTCCTTCACGAATCGGGCGCCCGCCTGGCGCCGCCTGCCGCAAGCCCTGTTCGATCTGCTGCTGCCGCGCGAATGCGCCCTGTGCGCCCTCGCCCTGGAGCCGGACGAATCGGGCTCGGCCATGTGCGCCGAGTGCGCCCGCGCCCTTCCCGGCGCCGAGGCGCCACGCTGCCCGGCCTGCGGCCTGCGCAGCGCAGGCGGAGCCTGTCCCGCCTGCCGGAGCGCCGACGGCTCGATCCCGACCCTCGTCTGCTGCGACTACGCGCCACCCGCCGACCGCCTGGTCACCGCGTTCAAGTACGGCAGGCGCCTGCCCCTGGGCCGGGCCATCGGCGCCGCCATGGCCGCCCGGCTCGAGGCCTGGCGACACGAGCACCCCCTGCCCGGCGACGTCGCCCTGCTGGCGGTGCCGATCGCGCCATCGCGCCTGGCCCGCCGCGGCTTCGACCAGGCGGCGGTGCTCGCCCGCCGGATCGCCGCCTGCAGCGCACTGCCGGTGGTCGCCGCCGGCCTCGTGCGGGTCCGCGATACCCGCCCCCAGCCCGGGCTTGCGCGCGACCGCCGGCGCGACAACCTCGATGGCGCGATGCGCGGCGCGGCGACGCTCGCCGGCCGGCCGCTGGTCCTCGTCGACGATGTCATCACCAGTGGCGCCACCATCCGGGAGGCCCAGCGGGCGGCACTGGCCGCCGGCGGCCGGCCGGTGCTGCGGCTCGCCTTCGCCCGGACGCCGCCGCCCGGGCCGGATTGAGGAACCGGATCGTCACGGCCGCCCTCCGATCGGCTATCGTGCGCACGATGTTCAACGTCGTCCTCGTCCAGCCGGAAATCCCGCCCAACACCGGCAACGTCATCCGGATGTGCGCCAACAGTGGCGCCAGCCTGCACCTGGTCGCGCCGCTCGGCTTCTCGCTCGAGCACAGCCGCCTGCGTCGCGCCGGCCTCGACTACCACGAGTTCGCCAGCATCCGCGTGCATCCCGACTGGGACGCCTACCTCGAGAACACCCGTCCGTCCCGGCTCTTCGCGCTGTCGACGCGGGGCCGGCGCAGGCCATCGGACTGCCGTTTCGAGCCGGGCGATCATTTCGTATTCGGCGCCGAGACTTGCGGGCTTCCCGACACGATCCTCGATTCGGTACCGGCGGCGAACCGCCTGCGGCTGCCGATGCGACCGGGCAGCCGCAGCCTGAACCTGTCCAACAGCGTCGCGATCGTCGTCTACGAAGCGTGGCGCCAGCAGGACTACGCGGGCGCCGCCGAGCCGCTCAGCGAGTGACGGCGGCGCTGGCCAGCGCGTCGAGCAGGGCGTCGGCCGATTCCATCACCAGCATGTGGTCGACATGCTCGCGGACCACGAAGCCGTGCTGGGCCATGATCTCGATCGCCGCCAGCAGGCTGCCGAAATAACCCTGGTAGTCGAGGATCCCGACCGGCTTGCGATGCAGGCCCACCTGGCGCAGGGTGAGCACCTCGAAGAGTTCGTCGAGCGTACCGAGCCCGCCCGGCAGCGTCAGGAAAGCGTCCGACAAGGCGATCATCCGCTCCTTGCGGATCGCCATCGATTCGACGACCTCGAGCCGGGTGATCTCGTGCTTGCCGCGTTCCTGGCGCAACAGCGCGCGCGGAATGATGCCGACGACCTTGCCGCCGGCTTCCAGCGCCCCGCCCGCCAGCGCGCCCATCAGGCCGATATCGCCGCCCCCGTAGACCACGGTCCAGCCGCGGGCGGCGATGCGCCGGCCCATGTCGGCGGCGAGTTCCCGGAAGGCGGGCGATTCACCGTCGCGGGCGCCGCAGAAGACACAGACGGCGAACTCCGGCGGTGAGCTCATGTTTCCTGCGCCTTCGGCTCGCGCGAAAGCAGCGCGAGCACCGCCTCGCGCGCTCCGCTGCGCCCGTCGAGCACCGCGACCACCGCCTCGGTGATCGGCAGGTCGACGCCATGGCGCATGCCGAGGCCGCGCGCGGCGCGGGCGCAGGGCACGCCCTCGGCGACATGGCCCAGCGTGGCGACGATCGCCTCGAGCGGCTCGCCGGCAGCCAGCGCCAGGCCGACCCGCCGATTGCGCGACAGGTCGCCGGTGCAGGTCAGGACGAGATCGCCGACGCCGGCCAGGCCGAGGAAGGTGTCGCGACTGGCCCCGAGCGCCGCCCCCAGGCGCGCAACCTCGGCGAGCCCCCGCGTGATCAGGGCGGCGCGGGCGTTGTGCCCGAGCTCGAGGCCGTCGCAGATGCCCGCCGCGATGGCGATCACGTTCTTCATGGCGCCGCCGATCTCGACGCCGACCAGGTCCTCGCCAGGGTAGATGCGGGCCGCGCCATGGTGCAGCGCCTGGACGGCGACGCCGCAGACGGCGGGGTCGGTCGCGGCGGCCACCAGCGCGACCGGCAGGCCGGCCGCGACTTCCTGGGCGAAGCTGGGGCCGGAGAGCGCGCCGCAGGGGATGCCCAGGCCCGCCGCCTGCGCCACCTGGTGCGGCAGGCGCCCGGTGGCCGGATCGATCCCCTTGCACAACCAGAGCATCGCCGCCGGCCGACCGCGTCCTGGCTGCCGCGCGATGTCGGCGAGCACCTCGCCGAAGCCGGCAACCGTGGTGCCGACCAGCAGCAGCCCGCCATCGGAGGCGGCCAGTGCATCGCCGAGATCGGCGCCGACCGCGAGACCGTCGGGAAAGCGCGCCCCCGCGAGATAACGGGAATTCTCGCGCCGGGCGGCCATGTCGCGGACCTGGTCGGCATTGCGGGCCCACAGGTGGACCGGATGGCGCCGGGCCGCATGGCAGGCGATCGCCGTGCCCCAGGCCCCGGCACCGAGTACGGAGATCTTCATCGACTGGCCGGGCCCGGGGTCAGTGACCCCAGACCTCCTCGGCGCGGACGAAGCCGGTGGCGCCCTGGTGACGAACCTCGATCCAGCCATCGCCGGGTTCGCCCAGGCGCTCGAGGAGCACACCGCGCGCCACCCTGAAGCGGGCCGGCGCAGTGTCGGCCGGCGCGGCGCGCACGGTGGCGACCGAAACCGCCAGCAGGTGCTGGGCGTTGCGCAGTTCGCCCGCCCGGATCCAGCTCACCGAGCCGTCGACATCGCGAACCTTGGTCCAGGGCGGCAGGTCCGAAAGAACCTCGAGCGGTGTCGCCTCGGTCACGATGAAGCGCTTGCTGGCCTTGTCGGAAGGCGCATCGAAGAGCACCGCAGCCGCGACGGCGACCTCGAGGAAGGTCGTGGCGGCGCCGGCCGACGCCGGCAGGCCGAGCGCGGCCGCCACAAGGCACGCCACGAACCGCATCCGGGACATGGCGGACCTCAACGCCCGCCGCCGGGGGGCAGGATGATGCCGGAATCACCGTTGCCGCCCTTGCGTGCGGCTTCCTGCTGCAGGCGCTGCTGGTAGAGCGCCTCGAAGTTGATCTCCGCGAGGTGCACGGGCGGCAGGCCGGTACGCTGGATCGTGTCGGCGATGTTCGAGCGCAGGTAGGGATAGATGACGTTCGGGCAGACGATGTTGAGCAGCATCGGGAGCTGGTCTTCGGGAATACCCCGGATCTCGAAGATGCCGGCTTCCTTCGCCTCGACGAGGAACAGGGTCTTGTCGGCCACCTTCGCGGTGACCGTGACGGTAACGGTGCTCTCGTAGACGCCCTCGGCGACGGCCTCGCCGCCGACGTCGAGCTGGATCTCGATCTCGGGCCCCTTCTGCTCCAGGAAGATGTTGGGGGCATGCGGGATCTCGAGCGAGAGATCCTTCAGGTAGACACGCTGGATCGCGAAAACCGGATCCTGGGACTGCTCGGCCATTTCGGCTCCTGGTTGGGGCCGGCTGCGCACCGGCCGGTTTGCGCGCATGCCGCGCGCGGCGTCTCGGTCAGGCCTGCAGCAGCGGCATCAGTTCGCCGCGCCGGTCGAGGGCATGGAGTTCGTCGCAGCCCCCGACATGGACGTCACCGATGAAGATCTGCGGCACCGTGCCGCGGCCGGCGCGCTCGACCATCTCCCGGCGCCGGTCGGGCTCTTCGTCGAGATCGATGATCTGGGGATCGGCGACGCCCCGGGCGGCGAGCAAGGCTTCGGCGCGCTGGCAATACGGGCACCAGGCGGTGCGGTAGACGACGACCGGCTTCATCGCGCCATCGGCAGGCCGGCCTGTTGCCAGGCCTGCAAGCCGCCACCGAGATTGAAGACTTCCTCGCGCCCGCCCTGCTTGAGCTGCCTGGCGGCACGCGCCGAGCGTGTCCCGTTGGCGCAGCACAGCAGCACCGGTCGCTTGGCCGGCAGTTCGCCGGCCCGCTTGTCGAGATCGTCGAGCGGAATGTTCCGGGCATTCGGCAGGTGGCCCACGGAGTACTCCGCCGGGCTGCGCACATCGAGGATGATCGGGTTGCTGTCGTTGATCAGCCGGGTTGCGCCGAGGGTGTCCAGCGAGGCCGTCCCCCCGCCCATTCCCCGCTGCACCAGCGGATACAGCAACATGCCGCCCGAGATGAGCGCGACCGACAGCAAGGCCATCGTCTCGAACTTGAGGAAGAAATCCAAGGTTGTCACTCCGACCGAATCGAAGCGTCATTATAAAATAGACGGTTCACATAACCGAGCCCGTCCCGAACGGGCCACAGGAAACCATAGCGCCATGCACAAGCTCGTCCTCCTGCGCCACGGCGAAAGCCAGTGGAACCTCGAGAACCGGTTCACCGGCTGGACCGACGTCGACCTGACCGAGAACGGCCGCGCCGAAGCACGCCGGGCGGGCGAACTGCTGCGCGCCGAGGGCTTCGACTTCGATCTCGCCTACACCTCGGTGCTGCGCCGGGCGATCGGCACGCTCTGGACGGTGCTCGACGTGATGGACCGGATGTGGCTGCCGATCGAACATTCATGGAAGCTCAACGAGCGCCACTACGGCGCCCTCCAGGGCCTGAACAAGGCCGAAACGGCCCGTCGCTTCGGCGACGAGCAGGTGCTGATCTGGCGGCGTGCCTACGCGATCGCCCCCGACCCGCTGCCCGATGGCGACGAGCGGCTTGCCCTGGGCGACCCCCGCTACGCCGGCATCGACCCGACCCTGCTGCCGCGCACCGAGTGCCTCAAGGACACGGTCGAACGAGTGGTCCCGTACTGGAACGAGCGGATCGCGCCCTCGATCCAGGCCGGCAAGCGGGTGATGGTCGTCGCCCACGGCAACTCCCTGCGGGCGCTGATCAAGCATCTCGACCAGGTCGACGAGGACGAGATCGTCCACATGAACATTCCCACCGCCCGGCCGCTGGTCTACGAACTCGACGACCGGCTCAAGCCCCTGCGCCACTACTATCTCGGCGACCAGGCCGAGATCGAGGCGGCGATGCAGGCCGTCGCCGCCCAGGGCAAGGCTCGCTGAAGCGTGAAGCGGCCCCCGGGGGGCTGTCGCCGGCCCACGAGTCCGGCTGGCGGGCCGACCCCACCGGTCGTGCGAGACGACCCCACACCGCGGGCCTGCACCGTTATACTGGCGCCAACGCCTGTGCCGGGCAGGGTGTCCCGTGCATGCGACGCGCACCCTGGCGGGCAGGTTCAATCGCGGCTGCGGCCGCGCGCACGGACGATCGTGCACGGATGGTAGTAGATGAAGAGCAAGCTCAAGCAATTCGGTCTCATCGGCATCGGCACCTTCGCCGGCGTGCTGATCAGCGTTGGCATCAACGCGGTCGCGCAGCGGGACCAGGTCGCTGGGCTGCCCCTGGACGAACTCAAGCAGTTCTCCGAGGTCTTTGGCGCCATCAAGTCGAACTACGTCGAGCCGGTCTCCGACCGCAAGCTGGTCACCGAGGCGATCAGCGGCATGCTCTCGGGGCTCGATCCGCATTCGGCCTATCTCGATGCCGACGCGTTCCGTGAGCTGCAGGTCGGCACCCAGGGCGAATTCGGCGGCCTCGGCATCGAGGTCGGCACCGAGGACGGCTTCGTCAAGGTCGTCTCCCCGATCGAGGACACCCCGGCCGCGCGTGCCGGCGTGAAGGCGGGCGACCTGATCATCAAGATCGACACCACGCCGACCAAGGGCCTGACGCTCAGCGAAGCGGTCAAGCTGATGCGCGGCAAGCCCAAGACCAAGATCGTCCTGACCATCTCGCGCAAGGGCGAAGCCAGTCCGCTCATCGTGCCGATCGTGCGCGACATCATCCACGTCAAGTCGGTCAAGTCGAAGATGCTCGACGACGGCATCGGCTACGTGCGGGTCACCCAGTTCCAGGAACACACCGTCGAGAACCTCGCGACCGCGCTTCGCAAGCTCGATGCCGAAGGCATGAACAAGGGCATCGTGCTCGACCTGCGCAACGATCCCGGCGGGCTGCTCCATGGCGCCGTCGGCGTCTCGGCCGCCTTCCTGCCGCCGCGGGCGACCGTGGTTTCCACCGACGGCCGCACCGACGACGCCAAGCGCCGCTACCTCGCCACGCCCGAGGACTACCTGCGCGGCACCCGCGAGGACATCCTGGCCAACCTCCCGGCAAGCACCAAGAACCTGCCCATGGTGGTGCTGGTCAACGGCGGCTCCGCATCCGCGTCCGAGATCGTCGCCGGCGCGCTGCAGGACCACGAGCGCGCCGTGGTGCTCGGCACCCAGACCTTCGGCAAGGGCTCGGTCCAGTCGATCCTGCCGCTCGACAGCAACACCGCGATCAAGCTGACCACCGCACGGTACTACACGCCCAAGGGTCGCTCGATCCAGGCTCGCGGCATCGAGCCCGATTTCATCGTCGAGGAAACGCCGAACGGCGACATCGCCCAGTTCCGCGTGCGTGAAGCCGACCTGAGCCGCCATCTCAGCAACGACCGCGGTGGCGAGGAATCCGGGCAGGAAGACATCGTCGAGAAGATGGCCGCGGAGGCCGCAGCGGAAGCGGCCCGGGCGGCCCGCAAGCCGGTCGAGTTCGGCTCGGACGAGGACTACCAGCTCAAGCAGGCGCTCAATCACATCAAGGGCCTGCCCGTCATGGTTGCCAAGGCCGCCGACGAGGACGTCGAGGCGCCGGCCAGCCGCGAATAGCCCTGCGGGGCGCCCGCGATGGACGATGGACAGCTCCTGCGCTACAGCAGGCACATCCTGCTCGATGAGATCGGCATCGAGGCACAGCAGCGCCTGCTCGACTCCACCGTCCTGATCGTCGGCGCCGGCGGGCTCGGATCGCCGGCGGCCCTCTACCTGGCCGCCTCGGGCATCGGGCGCATCGTCATCGCCGATGGCGACCATGTCGACCAGACCAACCTGCAGCGCCAGATCGCCCACCGTGGCAAGCGGCTCGGCTGGCCCAAGGCGAGTTCGGCCAAGGTCGCGATGAACGGGATCAACGAGGATATCGAGATCATCGCCCTCGATGCCCGCCTCGACGATGAAGCGCTCCACGACTGGGCCGGACGCAGCACTGTCGTGCTCGATTGCACGGACGACTTCGCCACCCGCCATGCGATCAATCGCGCCTGCGTGGCCCATGGCACGCCGCTGGTGAGCGGCGCGGCGATCCGCTTCGACGGACAGGTGGCGGTCTTCGACCTGCGCGATCCCGACAGCGCCTGCTATCACTGCGTGTTCCCCGCCGACCAGCAGGTCGCGACGGTCGACTGCGCCACGATGGGCGTGTTCGCGCCGCTGACCGGCATCATCGGCACCCTGCAGGCCGCCGAGGCGCTCAAGCTGGCGGGCGGCTTCGGCCAGCCCGCCGCCGGGCGGCTGCAGATGCTCGACGCCTTGCGGATGCACTGGAGCGACATCGGCCTGCGGCGCGCGCCGGACTGCCCGGTCTGCGGCGGGCGCCCTCCTGGAAAAATGGGGTCAGAAAAATGGGGTCAGACTCCATTTCCTTCAGGAAATGGAGTCTGACCCCATTTTTCTCAGCCGTGCAGGCGGAGCGCCGGCCCGGCCGATGCTGCGACGACGCGCTGCGCCGACGCGATCGTCGGGCCCAGCATGGTCGCCGGCATGGGTCGGTGGAAAAGGAAACCCTGCATCCGGTCGCAGCCGAGGCCGACCAGGACCTCGCGCTGTATCTCGGTCTCGACGCCCTCGGCGATCACCTCGGAGCCCATGCTCGCCGCGATGGCGATGATGGCGCGAACGATCGGGGCATCGTCGCGGCTGTCGACGATATCGCTGACGAAACTGCGGTCGATCTTGATCACGTCGATCGGGAATCGCCGCAGGTAGGCCAGCGAGGAATGCCCGGTGCCGAAGTCGTCGAGCGACAGGCGCACCCCCAGGGCCTTGACCTTGCGCAGCAGGTTCGCGGTGCGATCCGGATCGCCCATGACCATGCCTTCGGTGATCTCGAGCTGCAGCAGTTCCGGCGCAAGCCCGGTGGCCGCGAGCAGTTCGCGCAATTCGGCGACGAACTCCTCGCCTTCGAACTGCACCGGCGAGACATTGACCGACATGTAGATCGGGGCGGCGCCGGCGCGCCGCCACTTGACCAGCTGCTGGCAGGCCTTGTGCAGCACCAGGCGTCCGATCGGTCCGATCAGGCCGGCCTCTTCGGCAATCGGTATGAAACGGGCCGGCTCAATGATCCCGTGCTTCGGATGCGCCCAGCGCACCAGCGCCTCGATACCATCGATCCGGCCGCTGCGGGCGCCGACGATGGGCTGGAAGGCAAGCACGAACTGGGCGCGCTCGATCGCATGGCGCAACTCGTTGACCAGCTCGAGGCGCTCGAGGCTGCGGGCGTTGATCTCGGGCGCATAGAAATGCACGCCGTGGCGCCCGTTCGCCTTGCGGGCATACATCGCCGCATCGGCGTTACGCAGCAGCTCGCCGGTATCGGCGCCGTCATCGGGAAACATGGCCACACCGACGCTGCCCGAGAGCTGGGCCGAGATGGAACCGATCTGCAATGGCCGTTCGATCGCCTCCAGCATCTTGTGCGCTACCGCGGCGGCGTCGACGCGACCGCCGACCCGGTCGACGAGCACGAGGAACTCGTCGCCACCGAAGCGCGAGAGCACGTCCTCGTCCCGGTGCACTTTCGACAGACGCGAGGCGATCTCGACCAGCACCTTGTCACCCACGTCATGGCCGAGCGAATCGTTGATGACCTTGAATCCGTCGAGATCGATGAACAGCACGGCGAAACGATCGCCATTCTGGCCGGCGCGCTCGACGGCGCGATCGACGCGCTCGCGGAAACATGCCCGGTTGGGCAGGCCGGTGAGCTCATCGTGATAGGCCAGGTGCTCGATGTGCGCCTGCGCGCGGTGCCGCTCGGAGACATCGATGAAGGTGCCACGCAGCCGTCCGATCCGGTAGTCGGGCCCCAGTTCGGATTCGATGCGGCACATGAACCAGCGGACTTCACCGCCGACGGTGATCACTCGCAGTTCGTCGCCGACCGACATCGGCCGGCGGATCGCCCGCCACAACAGGCGCCGCACCCGCGGTCGATCGTCCTCGAAGATTGCGCCCAGCAGGGCGGCCGGTCCCTTGGCAGCGGTCGGCGCATCGAGCTCGAGCAAGGCCGCCAGTTCGCGAGAGACCTCGAGGCGACGCAGCTGCGGCAGGTACTGCCAGTTGCCCATCGAGGCCAGGCGCTGCGTCTCGGCCAGCTCCGCCTGGCTCAGGGCGAGCTCGGCCGCTCGCTCACGCACGGCCTCCTCGAGTTCGCCACGCTCGAGCTGTAGCTGACGATAGAGCTCGGCCAACTCGCCGCTCGAACGCCGTTCGGCCATCTGCACCGTGAGCATGGCCTGGTCGGTCTCGGCATAGGTGCGATCGACCTGGTCGAGCAGGCGACGCACAGCGACGGCCTCGATCCGACCGTCCTTCTCGACCTCGATATCCGCCCGGCGCAACTGCAGCGCCAGCAAGGGATGAGCCGGCCAACGCCTCAATCCATCACCTCCTGGCACGCCTGCCGGGAACCGGAAATCCGGGAAATCATGATCATGCCGGGTGCTGCGCTCGTCCTGCCATCGCGCGATCCTTCCACTTCAACGCGACCCGAAGAATACACCCACAGGCCGAATGCACCGAAACGACCGGTCGGAATGACGGTCCGCGACGCGCGGACGCCGGGCGGCAGCGGCCGCGTGTCGGAGCGCCGACGACCCGGCGCGGCGACCCCCCTATTCTGGGGACGGAATCATCCAGGCCTACCGGCTCGACGCAGCCGGTGCCCGCCACCGCGGCTACGGGCTCCCGCGCCGCTCGCCCGATCGGAACGACACGATGACTGTTGGCAGGAAGCAACTCGACCGTTCGCCCCGTCCGGGCGCCGGCACTCCGGACCACCCGGGAGACCGCGATCCGGCTCGCCGCGAGGTCCGGCGGGCCCGCCGGATCATGCAGGCGCTCGGCGCCGGCGGGATCGGCGTCTGGGAGGTCGATGTCGTCGCCGATCGCGTGCGCTGGAACCGGCGCACTTTCGAGATGATCGGCATCGAGCCCGGGGAGTTCGATGAAACGATGCATGGCTGGCTGCGCTTCGTGGAGCCCGACGACCTGATCGGCACCCGGCGCGCCCTGGCCGACGCCATGGCCGGCCGTCGCCCGCTCGACCATCGTTTCCGGATCCGCCGGCCCGATCGGTCGATCCGGCACCTGCGGATCAGCGGCCATACGGATCGCGATGAATCCGGACGGGCGCTGCGGATGTACGGCGTCGTGCAGGACCTGACCCGGGCGATTCTCGACTCGGTGTCGAACGCCAGCGCCGAATCGGTCGAACGCTCGCGCCGGCTTCACAACGAGATGCTGCTGCGGATGGGCCATGACCTGCGCTCTCCGCTCAACGCCATGATGGGCTTCGCCCAGCTGATCGAGCGCCACCCCCACGAACTGCCCGAGACGGTGCGCCAGCATGCCCGGCACATCGCCGGGGCCGGCTCCCGGCTGCTGGGCCTGCTGGCCGACCTGCTCGACTTCAGCCGCATCGGGGTGGCCCAGGCGTCCGCGCCCAGCGAGGGCTTCGATGCCGCCGAAGCGCTGCAGCGCTGTGCGATGGCATTCTCCGAAGCCGGTAGCAGCCGCGACATCCGCTTCGAGTTCGCGATCGAACCGGACCTGGCGGTGCGCGGCAGCGCCGAATCGCTGGTCCAGGCGCTCCAGCGGCTGCTGCACCATTGCCTGGGCCGCAGCCCGCGCGGCAGCCTGGTCCGGCTGGCGGCGCAACGCCTGGAGTCGCCGTCGGGCGCCCGTGTACGGATCGAGATCGTCGACGGCGGCCCCGCGCTCGGCAAGGCCGAGCGCATGGCCCTGTTCACGCCCTTCTCTCCCAGCAGCCGGCTCGGCGCTCCGGGCGATGCCTGCGACAACGGCCTCGGCCTTGCCATCGCGCACGCACTCATCGAGCACATGGGCGGCTCGCTGGTCGCCCCCGATCCCGAACGAACCGGCGTTTTCCTGCGCATCGACCTGCTCGCCCATGCGGAGTCGACGGCGGTCGCATCCCACGGCCCGCCGCCATGCCGGGACCGCGGGATCGCGCTCACGGGGCGCACCCGGGTCCTCTACATCGAGGACAACCGGCTCAATGTCGCGGTGCTCGAGAGCCTGTTCGACCGGACGCCGGGCTACGAGTTCTTCTCGGCGCCCGATGGCCCGACGGGGCTCGCGATCGCCGAGCGCTGCGCACCGGATATCGTGCTGCTCGACCTCGACCTGCCCGGGATCACGGGCGATGAAGTCATGCGCCGGCTGCACCGGATGCCGCCCCTGGCAGCCGTGCCCTGCATCGCGGTCAGCGCCAACGCCCTTCCCGACGAAGTCTCGCGGTACCGGGCAATGGGTTTCGCCGACTACATCACCAAGCCGTTCGATCTGCGGGTGCTCCTCGCGACCGTCGCCGGCCATGCCGCAGGTATCGCCGTCATCCCGAACGGGCACGCACCGGCCGAACCGACCGGCGCCGAGGTCGGCTCGGGCCCGCCAGCCACGGGGTGATGTTGCAGCGCCACAAATTCGTCTTGATTCCGCGATACGATACGCATCTCGAATAACGGAATTCAATCGAATATGCGGAATGTCACGGAATCTTCGGCGATGGCACGCCAGAATGGTTCCTGAATTCGCATCGGACGAACAACCCGGCACAGCCGGATCCTGTCACTGGCCAAGAAAAGCTGGAAATCTCGGAATGACCAAGTTCTCGACAGCCGGGGCGATCGCGCTCCTCGTGATGGCGGCCATGCTGGCGCCTGCCTCGGCGAGCGAACAGGTGAAGAAGGATCCGAAATCGGTGCAGACCGTGGCCGTCGCCGCGTCCACCATCGATGTTGCGCACCGCAGCAAACCCGATTCCGAAGTGGCTCAGTCCGATTCCGGTGATTCCAACGGCTGGGGCATGCTGGCGGCCGGCCTCTGCGTGGGCCTGCTGATCATTGCCCGGCGACGCAACGGCTGATTTCCGGCGACCGGCTGGCGACCCAGCCGGTGGCTTCCTCGTACACCCTGGCGGCACACAGCACGTCGCGATCGCGTCGCGGCGCGCCGATCAGCTGCATGCCCATGGCACGCCCCCGGGTGTCGAAGCCGACCGGGACCCCGATCACCGGACACCCTCCCAGGGTGGCATAGGTGACCACTTCCATCCAGCGATGGTAGGTATCCATGGCCCGCCCGGCCACCGAATCCGGCCAGTGCTTGCGGACATCGAAGGCGAAGACCTGGGCGCTGGGGATGGCGAGCAGGTCGAAGCGCCCGAACAGGGCATTGAGCCCATCGAACAGCGCGGTTCTCAGCACCGATGCCGAATAGACATCGAGCGCCCCGGTCCGCATGGCGTTCTCGACCTCCCACCTGGCCTCGGGCTTGAGCAGCTCGCGGCGCGAGGGATTCTCGTAGTGCGCTGAAAGCGAGCCGCCGACGAGCAGGCTGCGCAAGCACATCCACGCTTCCCAGACGGCTTCGGGCGCCACGCCAAGCGCCGCTCGTGCGAGCGGCTCGATGCGCGCACCGGCCCCCTCGAAGGCGGCCAACGCGGTTTCGCACAAGCCGAGGATGCCCTCCTCCATCGGCAGGTAGCCGTCGAGGTCGCCGAGCCAGCCGACACGGATCGGCTGCGCGGGCCGCTCCAGCGGCCGGTCGAAGTCGGCACCCTCGCCGAACGACAAGGGCGCGCGCGGGTCGTGGCCGGCCTGCACCGCGAACAGCTTCGCGACGTCGGTGACGGTGCGACCCATCGGCCCTTCGGTACCGAGTTGCTGGAAGAAGCGTTCGGGCGCCGGGTACTTCGGCACGACACCCTGGCTCGGCCGGAATCCGTAGACATTGGCATAGGCGGCGGGATTGCGCAGCGAGCCGCCCATGTCGGAGCCGTCCGCGACCGGCAGCATCCGCAGCGCCAGCGCCACCGCCGCCCCGCCGCTCGAGCCGCCGGCGCACAGGCTGGTATCCCAGGCATTGCGCGTGGCGCCGAACACCGGGTTGTAGGTCTGCGAACCGAGCCCGAACTCGGGGGTATTGGTCTTGCCGATGAAGATCGCGCCGGCGGCGCGCATGCGCGCCGCCATCAGGCCATCGGCGGCGGCGACATTGTTGCGCAAGATGGGCGATCCCATGGTGGTGGGAAGGCCGGCGACATCGCTGAGATCCTTGACCGCCACCGGCAGGCCGTGCATCCATCCCCGGCTTTCGCCCGCCGCCATGGCGGCGTCGTGGGCATCCGCCTGCGCGAGCAGCGCCGCGGGATCGGGCATCGAGACGATGGCGTTGACCTGCGGATCGAGGATCTCGATGCGCCGCAGGACCGCGACCATGAGTTCGCGACAGGAGATCTCGCGGCGATGGATCATGGCCGACAGGGTGTCGGCGTCGAAATCGCAGGGATCGGTACCCGTGGTCATGGCGGGGCAGGCGCGGGCGCGGCCCGCGCGCAAGGTCTCGTCAGGTGATCAGCAGGATGATCTGCTGGTCGATGCCCTCGGTGGGACGCTGGCTGAAGCCCGTCTTGGCGAAGCGCAGCCAGCGGCCGATCACATAGGACACGAACAGGTTGGCGCGAGCGCCCGGATCGTTCTGCTCGGGCAGCTTGCCCTGCGCGATCGCGGTGCGAAAGCACTGCTTGATGGAGGTTTCGACGCGATCGACGATCTGGTTGATGCGGACCTGGAGGCGATCGTCCTCGGTGACGAGGGCGTCGCCTATCAGGACCCGTGTCATGCCGGGATTCTTCTCGGCGAAGCCGAGCAGCATCACGAGGATGGCGCGCAACTGCTTGAAGGCGTCTTCCTCGCGGGAGGTGATCTGGTTGATCAGCATGAAGACCGAGCGTTCGATGAACTCGATCAGGCCTTCGAACATCTGGGCCTTGCTCGCGAAGTGCCGGTAGAGCGCGGCTTCGGAGACCTGCAGGCGGGCCGCCAGCGCAGCCGTGGTGACGCGATCGCCATCGGGCTCCTGCAACATGGTGGCAAGGGTCTGGAGGATCTGGACCTTGCGCTCGCCCGGCTTGGGCCTGGTGGTTTTCGGGGCGGTGCTGGTCTCTTCGTTCATGGTGCCTTCTGTACCGGACGCAGTGCCTCGCGCAGCTGTGTAACAGATTGTACTTGAACGTCGATCCTGCGACCGCGCCCGGCGCGCCGCGGCGCCGGCCCCGCAGTGGCGCCGCGGCCGACCCCGGTGACCAGGACGGTGCGGATTCCGATCGCCCGCGCACTGTGGAGGTTGGCCGGCGTATCGTCGAGCAGCACGCAATGGGCCGCGTCGGTACGCAGGCTCGCGACGAGCCGGCGCAACATCGGTCGCGACGGCTTGGGCTGGATGCGACCGGCAAAACGCATCGATTCGATCGACACCACCCGCTCGATCAGCGGCGCGACGCCGAGGGCGGCGAGCACCATCGCGGCGTATGCCGCCGGCGCATTGGTCAGCACGACGCGCCGGCCCGGCAACCGGGCGAGCGCCGCGCGCAGGCGATGGTCGCGCGCCACCAGGCGCGTCATGTCGTCGAAGCGATGGGTCTCGCGCAGGAAATGGGCGGGATCGACGCCATGATGCCGAACGAGGCCGAGCAGGGTCGCGCCGTAGCGATGCCAGTAATGGTCGCGCAGGGCGTCCGCCTCGCCTGGCGGCAATCCGAGCAGCTCGGCGACGTAGGCGGTCATCGCCGTATTGATCCGGGGGAAGGCGTGCCGGGTGGCGTCGTGCAAGGTGTTGTCGAGATCGAGCAGCCAGACCCGGCGCGAAGGCTCGGGCAAGGGGTCGCGACGCTTTCGCCGCCGGATCACGGCCACTCAGCGCAGGATCATCGTGCCGACGCCATGGTCGGTGAGGATCTCGAGCAGCAGGCAGTGGTCGACGCGGCCATCGACGATATGCACCGCGTTGACACCGCCACGGGCGGCATCGAGCGCCGAGGAGATCTTGGGCAGCATGCCGCCCGAGATCGTGCCGTCGGCGAACAAGGAGTCGATCTCGCGTGGCGTCAGGCCCGAGATCAGCTTGCCGTCCTTGTCGAGCACCCCGGCGTGTTGGTGAGCAGGACGAGCTTCTCGGCCTTGAGCACCTCGGCGATCCGGCCGGCGACGACATCGGCGTTGATGTTGAAGGTCTCGCCACTCGCTCCCGAACCGATCGGCGCGATCACCGGGATGAAGCCGTTGCCGGTCAGGGTATGGATGATGGCCGGATCGAGCGCCTCGATTTCACCCACCTGGCCGATGTCGATCATCTCGTCGGGCTTCTCGCGCAGCGCGACATGCAGCTTGCGCGCACGGATCAGGCCGCCGTCCTGACCGGTCAGGCCGATCGCCCGGCCGCCCGCGTGATTGATCAGCTCGACGATCTCCTTGTTGACCTGCCCGGCCAGCACCATCTCGACGACATCCATGGTCTCGGCATCGGTCACCCGCATGCCCTGGACGAACTCGCCCTTCTTGCCGATCCGGGCCAGCAACTGCTCGATCTGCGGGCCGCCGCCATGCACGACCACCGGATTGAGGCCGACCAGCTTGAGCAGCACCACGTCGTGGGCGAAGCTGCGCTTGAGACGATCGTCGGTCATGGCGTTGCCGCCGTACTTCACCACCACGAGCTTGCCGTGGAAGCGACGGATATAGGGCAGGGCTTCGGCAAGGATCGAGACTTTCTGGGCTGGCGAAACGCCGCTGGAGCCGTCCGCGCGGGGGGCACCGGATTCGTGGTCGGTCATGGACATCGCTGCAAGACTGATGGAGGAAGGCCGGGCTCCCGCCCGTATACGCGGGATTCTAGACGAGCCCGGTCGCGGCCGGTACGCCCGCGCTCACCGTCGATGCCGACGGACGATTGTTGCGCAAAAACATCGGAACCTGGACGCACCGGCAAGCGAAAGCCCGATGGAACAGTCGCTTGCCGGCAATGGCGCATCCTGATTCGAAGGGAACACCTCCAGATCATTGATAAATGGGAATTTTTTCCGGGCTGCCGGTTCTCCCTCATGCGATGCCGACAATCGGCCGAGTACACTGGAACGACGGTCGGGCAGGCGCGCAAGCCGCATTCGCCCACCCAGGCGAGTCGCAGGCGCCGTGCGGTAACTGGCCACCAGGGCCGGAAGCGCGACGACAGGCGGCCCCGGGTTCGGAAACTTCGGTTCAAGCAGGATCCTGATGGCAGTACCCAGCGTCTCGACTCAAGGCGTTCGGCAAGGGGCACCCACCCTGATCGGGTTCGCGAAATCGCTCGTCGATCCGCTCCTGATCCTCCTCATGCTGGGCCTGAGCACGGTCGGCCACGGCTACCCCATCCGTGGCGCCGAAGTCGTGCTCGGCCTGATCACCTTCTCCCTGACCTATCCGGGAACGATCCCGTTCCGTCATCGCAAGCTCGGCCTGTTGCGCGAGATTGCCAGCAACTGGGGCATGGTCGTGGCGCTGCTGATGGGCATCGGCTACGCCACCGGCTTCATCAGCGCCTTCGAGACCCGGGTCATGGCAGGCTGGATGATCGCCACCCCGGCGGTGCTGTTCCTGGTCCACTGGTCATCGCCGTACTTCGTGCCCAAGGTCCTGGCCCTGCAGCATTCGCAGATCGCGATCGTCATCGGCGCCAATGCCTCGGGCCGCCGCCTCGCCCGCGTGTTCAACGCCGATCCCTTCGGTACCACCCGGGTCATCGCTTTCTTCGACGATCGTGAATCCCAGCGCCTGGGGGAGGTGTCGGAGGCGCCGATCGCCGGGCGGGTGGCGGAAGTCGCCAACTTCGTTCGCTCCAACGGGGTCCACCAGATCTACGTCGCGCTGCCGATGGCCTCGCAGCCACGCATCCTCAAGCTGCTCGACGACCTGCGCGACACCACCGCCTCGATCTACTTCGTGCCCGACATCTTCATGTACGACCTCATCCAGGCACGGGTGGATGCGGTCGGCGGAATACCGATCGTCGCCGTATGCGAATCGCCCTTCCACGGCACGGTCGGCCTGACCAAGCGGCTGTCGGACCTGCTGATCGCCGGCACCGCCGTCATCCTCACCGCGCCGCTCATGCTGGCCATCGCCGTGGCGATCAAGATCACCATGCCCGGGCCGGTGCTCTTCAAGCAGCGCCGATACGGCCTGGACGGACGCGAGATCATCGTCTGGAAGTTCCGCTCCATGAAGGTCGCCGAGGACGGCGCCCATGTGAAGCAGGC
>JBAYRO010000028.1:0-38462 GCA_041676645.1 Burkholderiaceae bacterium
CACGCAAAAAAGTCCCGGGACCGCGCGGGGCCCGGGACCAAAGCGAGTCGGGTTGCCAATGCTGCCGGCAACCCCGGGTTCAGCTTACGAACCCTGGGCGCTCACGCGCTCAGGGCTTGCTGCTCGTCGGGAACGGCCAGGCGGCGACGGGCGCCGCCTTGCGTGCAGCGGGTTTGCGCGCGGTGGCCTTGCGAGCCGCCGGCTTCTTCGCTGCAACCTTCTTTGCCGCAGGTTTCCTGGCTGCCGTCTTCTTCGCGGCGGGCTTCCTGGCGGCGGTCTTCTTGGCCGCCGGCTTGCGGGCTGCGGTCTTCTTCGCCGCCGGCTTGCGCGCCGTGGTCTTCTTGGCCGCCGTCTTCTTCGCGGCGGGCTTCCTGGCCGCGGTCTTCTTGGCCGCCGGCTTGCGGGCCGTGGTCTTCTTCGCCGCCGCCTTCCGGGCCGTGGTCTTCTTCGCCGCGGTCTTCCTGGCTGCGGTCTTCTTCGCGGCCGTCTTCTTCGCGGCGGGCTTCCTGGCTGCGGTCTTCTTGGCTGCGGTCTTGCGGGCCGTCGTCTTCTTGGCGGCAGTCTTCTTCGCTGCAACCTTCTTCGCCGCCGGCTTGCGCGCCGTGGTCTTCTTGGCTGCGGTCTTCTTGGCTGCGACCTTCCTTGCGGCCGGCTTGCGGGCAGCGGTCTTCTTCGCCGCCGGTTTCTTCGCCGCTACCTTCTTTGCGGCGACGCGCTTGGCGGCCGGCTTCCTGGTCGCCTTGGTGGCGGCCTTCTTCGCGGCTGGCTTCTTGGCAGCCGGCTTCTTGGCGGCTTTCTTAGCGGTAGCCATGGACAGGACTCCTTATGATGGAAACGATCGGGAAACCCGATTCACCCGCCGTTCGGTGCCAGCGGTATCGGGCCATTCATCGGCGCAAGAAAATCGGCCCCCAGGGGAACCCTTCCAACGCTAATGAATTCGGTTCGCGAAGCGGATCCGGCCAGGCATCCGGTCGGCTTCGGGGGCGATGCGAAGGAGGCAGTCCCGAAGAGCGCCGCGCATCGCGCGCGGCTGCTCGTGTTGCCGATTCGGGTTGCGGGTTTCCTGTTCGCCCTCAATTCGAGTCCTGTGTGCGGGTCGCCGTCGCGTTCAGTCCCAGCTCAGGGCGCCGCCCGTCTGGTATTCGATGACCCGCGTTTCGAAGAAGTTGCGTTCCTTCTTCAGGTCGATCATCTCGCTCATCCACGGGAAGGGATTGTCTTCCTGCGGGAACATCGGATCGAGTCCGATCTGCTGCGCCCTGCGGTTCGCGATGAAGCGCAGGTACGACTTGAACATCGGCGCATTGAGGCCGAGCACGCCGCGCGGCATGGTGTCTTCGGCGTACGCATACTCGAGCTCGACCGCCTGCTGGAACAGTCCGCGAATCTCCTCGCGGAACTGCGGCGTCCACAACTGCGGGTTCTCGAGCTTGATCGTGTTGATCAGGTCGATGCCGAAATTGCAGTGCATGGATTCGTCACGCAGGATGTACTGGTACTGCTCGGCCGCGCCGGTCATCTTGTTCTGCCGACCGAGCGCGAGGATCTGCACGAAGCCGACATAGAAGAACAGCCCTTCCATCAGGCAGGCGAAGACGATCAGCGACTTGAGCAGCGCCTGGTCGGACTCGAGCGTACCGGTGCGGAAGTTCGGATCGGTCAGCGTCTCGATGAACGGGATCAGGAACTCGTCCTTGTCCCGGATCGAGCCGATCTCGCGGTAGGCGTTGAAGATCTCGCCTTCATCGAGCCCGAGGGACTCGACGATGTACTGGTAGGCATGCGTGTGGATCGCTTCCTCGAAGGCCTGGCGCAACAGGAACTGCCGGCATTCGGGCGCGGTGATGTGCCGGTAGGTACCGAGCACGATGTTGTTCGCGGCAAGGGAATCGGCGGTGACGAAGAAGCCCAGGTTGCGCTTGACCAGCCGCCGTTCGTCCTCGGTGAGCCCGTTCGGCGACTTCCACATCTCGATGTCGCGGCTCATGTTGATCTCCTGCGGCATCCAGTGGTTCGCGCAGGTTGCGAGGTACTTTTCCCAGGCCCACTTGTACTTGAACGGCACCAGCTGGTTCACGTCCGAGGAACCATTGATGACGCGCTTGTCCTCGATGCGCACACGCTCGCCGTCGAGGTTCGGTGCGTCGGCGACGCGGCGCTCTTCCGCCGGGGCGGAGGCGGAACGGGAAGCCGCGACTTCATGGATCGCGGTTCGGACTTCGGGGCGCGCCATCGATCCGGCACCAGGGCTCGGCATGTTCGGGCTTGCGTTCGGTTCGTCCCAGCTCAGCATCTCAAATCTCGCTTTAATACTTGTCGTTAACTAACTGTAGAAACGCGAGATTCCGTTGTTATGCACAGGCGGAATCTTACGGATCTTGTTTATCGGGTGCAACGAATTGACCAACTGCCTTGACTTTTTGTTGTCGGCATTGGTGTCCGCGCAACACAAACATGCTTCGATGCACACCTTCTTCGATGGCACCGGCATTGCTGCCGGTGCCATCGATCGCTTCGACTACTGGCACGCTTCGCAATCGGGATCATCGATTGCGCAGAACGCCGGCGATGCTTCCCCGATCGTGTCGTGCGAACGCGCGCCGCTCGCATAACTGAAACCGGCCGAGGCAATGCCGTCGGATGCGACTGCGTTCAACTGGCCGATCTTGTCGGTCGTCGACTTCTCGGCGCTGGTGGCGCCGAGCGCGCGCAGGTAGTAGGTGGTCTTGAGTCCGCGCATCCACGCGAGCATGTAGGTGTCGTGCAGCTTCTTGCCCGACGCGCCCGCCATGTAGATGTTCAGCGACTGCGCCTGGTCGATCCACTTCTGACGCCGCGCCGCCGCCTCGACCAGCCATGAAGGATCGACTTCGAAGGCGGTGGCGTAGATCTCGCGCAGCTCCTGGGGGATGCGGTCGATCTTCGAGAGCGAGCCGTCGAAGAACTTCAGGTCGGACACCATCACCTCGTCCCACAGCCCGAGCCGCTTGAGGTCGCGCACCAGGAACTGGTTGACCACCGTGAACTCGCCCGAGAGGTTGGACTTGACGTAGAGGTTCTGGAAGGTGGGCTCGATGCAGGCGGACACGCCGATGATGTTCGAGATCGTCGCCGTCGGCGCGATCGCCACGCAGTTGGAATTGCGCATGCCGTGCGTCGCGATCCGGTCGCGCAGCGCCTGCCAGTCGAGCGTCTCGCTCTGGTCGACCTCGAGATAGCCACCCCGCTGCGACTCGAGCAACTGCAGCGAGTCGCGCGGCATGATCCCCCGGTCCCACAGCGAACCCTTGAAAGTGGAATAGCGGCCGCGCTCCTCGGCAAGCTCGGACGAAGCCCAGTAGGCGTTGTAGCAGATCGCTTCCATCGAGCGATCCGCGAACTCGACCGCGGTCGGGCTGGCGTAGGACACCCGCATCTGGTGCAGGCAATCCTGGAAGCCCATCAGGCCGAGGCCGACCGGGCGGTGGCGCAGGTTCGAATTGCGGGCCTTGCCGACCGCGTAGTAGTTGATGTCGACGACGTTGTCGAGCATCCGCATCGCGGTACGGATGGTGCGACGCAGCTTCTCGTGGTCGAGCTCCCAGCCACCGATGGCCGCCGGGCCGTCCGAGGGCTTGAGATGGGCGAGCAGGTTGACCGAGCCGAGGTTGCACACGGCGATCTCGGAATCACTGGTGTTCAGGGTGATCTCGGTGCACAGGTTCGAGCTGTGGACCACCCCGACATGCTGCTGCGGCGAGCGCAGGTTGCACGGATCCTTGAAGGTCAGCCAGGGATGACCGGTCTCGAACAGCATCGAGAGCATGCGTCGCCACAGGTCGACCGCCTTCACGGTCTTGAACAGGCGCAGCTCGCCGCTGGCCGCCTTCTGCTCGTAGCGCAGGTAGGCGGCCTCGAACTCGGTGCCGACCTTCTCGTGCAGGTCGGGGCAGTCGGCCGGGGAGAACAGCGTCCAGTCGGCGTTCTCGGCGACCCGCTTCATGAACAGGTCCGGAATCCAGTTGGCGGTGTTCATGTCGTGCGTGCGCCGCCGGTCGTCGCCGGTGTTCTTGCGCAGCTCAAGGAACTCCTCGATGTCGAGGTGCCAGGTCTCGAGGTAGGCGCAGACCGCACCCTTGCGCTTGCCGCCCTGGTTGACCGCGACCGCGGTGTCGTTGACAACCTTGAGGAAGGGGACGACGCCCTGGCTCTTGCCGTTGGTGCCGCGGATGTGGCTGCCCAGCGCGCGCACCGGCGTCCAGTCGTTGCCCAGGCCGCCGGCGTACTTGGCCAGCAGCGCGTTCTCCTTGATCGCCTCGTAGATGCCGTCGAGATCGTCCGAGACGGTCGTCAGGTAGCACGAGGACAGCTGCGAACGCTGGGTACCGGAATTGAACAGGGTCGGCGTGGAGCTCATGAAGTCGAACTTCGAGAGCAGTTCGTAGAACTCGATCGCCCGCGCCTCGCGGTCGACCTCGTTGAGGGCCAGGCCCATCGCCACCCGCATGAAGAAGGCCTGCGGCAGTTCGATCCGGCGCTCGTCGACATGCAGGAAATAACGGTCGTAGAGCGTCTGCAGCCCGAGGTAGGAGAACTGCAGGTCCCGCTGCGCGTCGATCGCCGCGCCGATCCGCGCCAGGTCGAACTGCAGCAGGGCCTCGTCGAGCCGGCCGGCCTCGACGCCGCGCCGGATGAAGCGCGGGAAGTACTCGGCGTAGCGCTCGGCCATCTCGGCCTGGGGCACCTCGGCGCCGAGGACCTCGCGGCGGATGGTGTGCAGCAGCAGCCGGGAGGTGACCAGGCTGTAGTCGGGATCCTTCTCGATCAGGGCGCGCGCCGAGAGGATGGCCGAGCGGTGGACCTCTTCGAGGGAAACGCCGTCGTAGAGATTCTTGAGCGTGTCGCGCAGCACCGGTGCGCCGTCGACATGCTCGCCCAGGCCCTCGCAGGCGCTTTCGATGAGACGCGCCAGCGCGCCTTCGTCGAGCGGAGTGGCCACGCCGTTGTCGACCACATGCAGCACCGGCGCGGCGGGCGCCTCGCCCGCCGCGACCTGCTTCTCGCGAGCCGCGGCGCGTTCCTGCGCGCGACGCTCGCGATAGAGCACGTAGGCGCGGGCGACCTCGTGTTCGCCCGAGCGCATCAGGGCGAGCTCGACATGGTCCTGCACATCCTCGATATGGAAGGTGGCGCCACCGGGCTTGCCGCGCACCAGCGCCGCGACCACGTTGCCGGTGAGTTCCTCGACCAGCTTGCGAATGCGCGCCGAAGCCGCGCCCTGCCCTCCGCTGACCGCGAGGAAGGCCTTGGTCATCGCGATCGAGATCTTGCCGGGCTCGAAGACCACGACCGATCCGTTGCGCCGGATGAGGCGGAAGTCCTCGTAGCGGATCCCCGCGAGGTTGGTGTTGTCGTCGGCGCTCGCGGGGACGGCGGCGCTGCGCTCGGAAGGCACATGGGAAACCGTCGTCGGACGGTCGGCGATCCGTTGCATCTGTTGGCTCTCCGGTGGAAATCAGTACCAGGAACTCGCGGCTCCGACGATGGGCCGTGCGGATCGGTCCGCCCCCTGCCACGTCGGCGAGTTATCGTTGCTTTGTGTTCCGCGCGATCCGCCAGCCCGGTTCTCTGGGCGGCGCATCGATTCCGATGCACTAGATATGGGGTTCGGATCGCTCGGTGCCGCTAATTGTAGGGGCGGCCCGCACTGCGATCAAGCAGGGAGCCTGCCGCGGGCAAGCTTCTTCCCGACTTCGCCCGGCCCCCATTCGCGCAAAGGCGCGCCGATGCTGGACACCAGCGCCCGAAGCCAGCAACGACGCCGTCCACGGACGGGTTTCGCCCGGACGGGCGCGCCAGTGCTGCGTCGACGCGGAGCTGCTCAGCGTTCCGGAATACCCATTGCGACGACGTTGTCCGGCAACGGACGCACGAGCCCGGCGAAGGCTGGCAGCGCCAGCACCTGGTCCCAGTCGAAATACGGGCCCGGATCGATCTTCCGCCCGGGCGCGATGTCGGCATGGCCGACGGCGAAGCGCAACCGGTAGCGTCGCCGCAGGACGGCAACGGTGCTGGCCAGTCGGGCGTACTGGCGCCGGGTGAAGCGATGATGCTCATCGCCGACCAGTTCGATCCCGATGGAGAAGTCGTTGCAGGCCGAGCGTTCGAGCAGGCTCGATACCCCGGCGTGCCAGGCACGGTCATCGCAGGACACGAACTGCAGGAGCTCGCCGCGCCGGCCGATCAGCAGATGCGAGGAGACCCGCAGGCCCTCGAGGTCGGCCAGGTCCGGACGGCCGTGGACATCGAGCCGATTGCAGAACAGGGCCTCGACGGTCGTCGTCGCGAAGCGGCCCGGCGGCAGGCTGATGAAATGGATGACGACGGTGTCGACGGCTGTGGCCGGCCTGCTGTCGTGGTTGGGCGACGGACAGCGACGAGCCCGTGCGAGCCAGCCCGGCGCCCGCGCATCGAAACCGCGGCTGTCCACCTAGTTGATTCCCAGGCGCTGCATCCGGTAGCGCAGCGCGCGGAAGGAGATGCCGAGCAGGCGCGCCGCGGCGGTACGGTTGTAGCGTGTCTTCTCGAGCGCGCGCTCGATCGCCTGGCGCTCGACATGGTCGAGATAGTCGGGCAGCGACTCCGGGATGCCCTCGGCCGACAGCGCCGGCCCCGGGCGCGGCGTCGGCGAGCCGGCGGCGGCCTCGCCGGCCGGTACGGTGTCGCGCTCGTTGGCCGCCTCGTCCGCTGCGCCGGGCCGCAGGCCGAGATCCTCGACATTGATGACTTCGCCGTTGGAGAACGCCATCGCCCGCTCGAGGATGTTCTCGAGTTCGCGGACATTGCCCGGGAAGCTGTAGGTCTGCAGGTAGCGCAGGGTGACCGAGGCGAGCACCGGCGCCTTCGGCAGGCCGGCACGGCTCGCGAGCCGGTCGAGGATGGCGACCGCGAGCGCCGGGATGTCGTCCTGGCGTTCGCGCAGGGACGGCAGCTTCAGCTCGATGACATTGAGCCGGTAGTAGAGATCCTGGCGAAAGCGCCCGGCGGCGACGCACTGGGCGAGGTCCTGGTGGGTGGCGCTGATGATGCGGACATCGACCGGGTCCTCGGAGGTGCCGCCGACCTTGCGCACGCGCTTTTCCTGGATCGCCCGCAGCAGCTTGACCTGCATCGCGAGCGGCAGGTCGGCGACCTCGTCGAGGAACAGGGTGCCGCCATTGGCGGCCTGGAAGAAGCCGTCGCGCTCGGCGTCGGCGCCGGTGAAGGCGCCCTTGCGATGGCCGAAGAACTCGGCCTCCATCAGGTTCTCAGGGATCGCCCCGCAGTTGACCGCGACGAAGGGCTGGTCGCCCCGCACGCCCGCCTCGTGCACCAGCCGGGCGGCGAGTTCCTTGCCCGAGCCGGATTCCCCGGTGATCGCGACCGGCGCCATGCTGCGCGCCAGGCGCAGGATCTGCGCGCGGACATCGGCGACCGCCGCCGACACGCCGAGCATCCGGGCGGTCGGATCGGCCGGCCCGTCGGGGCGTGCGGCCGGCGGCGTGGCGCCGGGCAGGCGGATGGCCGAACGCACCAGGTTGCGCACCGACTCGAGCGCAACCGGCTTGGCGAGATAGTCGAAGGCGCCGGCCTTGAGGGCGGCGACGGCGTTCTCGGCGCTGCCATAGGCGGTGATCACGGCGACGGGCGTGTTCGGATGCTCGCGCGCGATGCGCTCGACGAGCTCGAGCCCGGTGCCGTCGGGCAGGCGCATGTCGGTCAGGCACAGGGCGTAGTCGCCGGCATCGAGCAGACGCGAGGCCTCGGCGATGTCGGCCGCGCAATCGACGTCCAGGCCCATGCCGACCAGGGTGAGTTCCAGCAGTTCGCGCAGGTCGGCCTCGTCGTCGACGACGAGCACCCGCGGGATGGCCTGGCGCCCCCCGGCAACTGCACGTGCTTCGCTCGGCTTCATCGTATTGCGTCGCTCCCCGCCGGCCTGGGCTCGATCACGAAGCCGCCGCCGTATCGCCCGCTCCCGCCCCGTTCGTAACGTATCCCGGCGCCGTTGGCGCCACAGAGTTCGCGGGCAAGGTAAAGGCCGAGGCCGGTGCCGCGCCCCTCGGTGGTGAAGAATGGCTCGAAGGCATGGCGCAGCGCCTCTTCCGACATGCCCGGCCCATCGTCCATGATCCGCAATTCTAGGCGATCGCCCGCCGTCTCGGCCCATTCTATCGATACCGCGCCCGCCGCCTGGCTGGCATAGCGCAGGGCATTGCCGACCAGGTTGGCGAGCACGCGGCGCAGGTGGTTCGAATCGAAGGCGATCGGACCGGTGCTGGGCGCCGACACCGCGAGCCGCCGCGGATCGACGCCGGCCTGGCGGACGAACTCCGCGGCGAACGCCGGCAGGAACCGCGCCATGTCGAGCGATTCGTCGCCGGAGCGGTCGCGCCGCGACAAGGACAGGACATCCTCGATGGTGCGGTCGATGCGCACGGTGTTGTCCTCGATGATGCTGGAGAGCCGGCGCAGGTTGGGTTCGGCCAGCCCCTCGCCGAGCAGGCCGTTGGCATGGCGGATCGCCGCGAGCGGATTACGGATCTCGTGGGCGATCGACGCCGACAGGCGGCCCATCGACGCGAGCTTGAGCTGCTGGGCGCGCAGTTCGAGCTCGCGGATGTCCTCGATCAGCAGCACCGCATCGCTGTCGTCGTTCTCGCGCGCGCGCATCAAGCGCAGCCGCAGCTTCGGCATGGGCTCGCCGCCGGGCGCGCCGGCAAGCGGGGTGAACTCGCCCATGTACGGCGTCGCGCCCGACTGTTCGCGCCAGTTCAGGTACAGCGCCTGCAGGCCGCGCCAGGCCGGCCCGAGGACCCGCTCGAGGGTCGGCGCGCCACCGCCCGGCACGCGTTCGAAGGGATTGCCGGGCCGCCCGACCATCTGCTGGGCGGCGCGATTCATGGTCCGCACCTTGCCCTGGGCGCTCACCACCACCACCCCGATGTCGAGTTCGGCAATGACCCGCTGCGTGACCGCGAGCTGGTTGCGCAGGTCCTCGCCGCGGCGATTGGCAAGCGCCTCCTGCTGGGACAGCCGGCCCGCCAGTGTATTGACGGCGATGGCGACCAGGAAGCAGGCGAGCCCGAAGAGGCCGGCGAGCAGTGATTCGGAAGGGTCGAGGGTACCGGCCCACCATGAGCGCAGTCCGGTCTCGGCCAGCAGGGCGAGCGTGCCGGCCGCCGCATAGACCGCCGAGGTGCGGGCATTGCTGATCACCGCGGCCGCCGCCACCGACGCCACGATCAGCACCCCGAGCCCGCCCCGGATGCCGCCGGCAACGCTCATCAGCAGCACGATCGCGACCAGGTCGGTCAGCAGCTGCAGGTCGCGAAGTGGCCGGAACTGCGGCTTGCCCCAGCGAATGGTCGCGAGGTAGCCGATGCCGAGCACGAGGTAGACGAAGGCGACGCTGCGAAAGCGCCCCGGGTTGTCGATGTCGATCAGGACCCGGCCGTCATAGCCCCAGGACGCCACCAGCAGGAGCGCGGCGAGCACCACCCGGCTGACCGAATACCAGCGCAGCGCCGTCCAGTGCGACGCCGAAACGGAAGGAACGGAGCTGGCATGGATCGTCGGCCGCGCGGACGACGGCGCCTCGCTCATCGCGAAGCCGCCCGGCGATGCTCTTCGCTGCAATAGGTGCTGCCGCCGGCCCGTACCGCGTCCTCGCGGGGAAAGTGCACGCCGCAATGGGCGCAGCGATCCATCTCCAGCGCCCGCGGGCCGGCTTCGCTATCGCGTCGATGCGCGGCATCGCGCCGCTGGATGAGGCTGACCGCGCGCGCCACGAGGAAGAAGGCGCCGAGGACCGCCAGCCAGAACACCACCTTACCCATGCGAGATCCCCATCGTGATTGCAGCGGACATGCCCCACGCCCCGCCTAGAAGCGGCCGAGCACGACTTCGAGCACGAAGCGGGTCCCGGCGTAGGCCAGCAGGAGGACCAGGAATCCGCTGAAGGTCATGCGCAGTGCGATCCGGCCCCGCCAGCCGCGCAGCCGGCGCCCGAGCAGGAGCGTCGAGAAGACGGCCCAGGCGACCAGGGCCAGCAGCGTCTTGTGTTCGAAGCGGAACGCCCGGCCGAAGATCTCCTCGCTGAAGATGAAGCCGCTCACCAGCGTCAGGGTGAGCAGCGCCCAGCCGATCATGATCAGGCGAAACAGCAGGCGCTCGAGCACCAGCAGCGGCGGCAATTCGTCGAGGAAGCGGGCCGGCATCGAGGATGATGGCGCGCCCCGGCCATGCAGGGCGCGCTCGGCGCTGGCCATCAGCCCGGCATGGGCGGCGGCGATCAGCAGGACCGCATAGGCGAGCGTGCCGACCAGGATATGGGGAACGAACATCGGGCCGCCGCCGTGGTCGGACAGGTTGCCCCCCGGGAAAGCCCATGGCAGCACGACGGCCAGCATCGCCACCGGCAGGATCAGGACCCGCAGCGCCCGCACATGGCTGCGCAGGCCTTCGAACCACAGCAGGCCGACACCGACCCAGAGCGCCGCCGACATGATCGGCGCGAAACCGATGTGCGCCACTCCGTGGGGAAGAAACGCGAAGTACAGGCTCGCGAGATGGGCGACGAGACCGGCCAGTTGCCAGCCGGAGCCGACCTGCTGCGACGACGGCGCATCGCCGGGGCTGCCCGCCGCCAGCCGCCACGCACGGCCATACAAGACCACCGGCAGCAGGTAGGCAACAACCAGTAGAATCGACATCGACCCAGTTTAATACAAGGCCATGCTGGAGAATCTGTCGCAACGCCTGTCGCGCGTCGTCAAGACGATGCGCGGCGAGGCCCGCCTCACGGAGGCGAACACCCAGGAAATGCTGCGCGAGATCCGCATCGCGCTGCTCGAGGCGGACGTCGCCCTGCCGGTGGTCCGTGACTTCATCGCCAAGGTCAAGGAGAAGGCCCTCGGCGAGGACGTCATCGGCAGCCTGTCGCCGGGCCAGGCCCTGGTCGGCGTGGTCAATCGCGAGCTGGTCGCCCTGATGGGCGGCGCCTCCCAGGGCCTCGACCTGTCGGCCGCGCCACCGGCGGTGGTGCTGATGGCCGGCCTGCAGGGCGCGGGCAAGACCACCACCGTCGGCAAGCTCGCGAAATGGCTGCGCGAGAACCAGAAGAAGAAGGTCCTGACGGTTTCCTGCGACGTCTATCGGCCGGCTGCCATCGAGCAGCTGCGCACCGTCGCCGGCCAGGCGGGCGTGGATTTCTTCGCCTCCAGCCCGCAGCAGAAACCGGCCGAGATCGCCGCGGCGGCCATGCAGTGGGCGCGCAGCCATTTCCACGATGTCCTGATCGTCGATACCGCGGGCCGGCTCGCGATCGACGAGCAGATGATGACCGAGATCCGCGAGCTCCATGCCGGCCTGCGTCCCGTCGAGACCCTGTTCGTGGTCGACGCGATGCAGGGCCAGGATGCGGTCAACACCGCGCGGGCCTTCGGCGAGGCGCTGCCGCTCACCGGCGTCGTGCTCACCAAGCTCGATGGCGACTCGCGCGGCGGCGCCGCACTGTCGGTACGCGCGATCACCGGCGCACCGATCAAGTTCGTCGGCGTCGGCGAGAAGCTCGACGGGCTCGAGACATTCCATCCCGACCGGATGGCCAACCGCATCCTCGGGATGGGCGACATCGTGTCGCTGGTCGAGGAAGCCCAGCGCAACGTCGACGAGAAGACGGCGCGCGAGCTCGCCGACAAGCTCAAGTCCGGCAACCGCTTCGACCTCAACGACTTCCTCGCCCAGCTCGGACAGATGAACAAGATGGGCGGCCTCGGTTCGCTGCTCGACAAGCTGCCGGCGCAGTTCCAGCAGGCAGCCGCCGGCGCCGACATGGGCAAGGCCGAGGGCCAGATGCGGCGGATGCAGGGAATCATCCATTCCATGACCCCATCCGAGCGCAGCCGGCCCGAGACCATCAAGGCCTCGCGCAAGCGACGCATCGCCGCCGGGGCGGGCGTCCCGGTCCAGGAGGTCAACCGGCTGCTCAAGCAGTTCGAGCAGATGCAGACCATGATGAAGCGGATGCAGAAAGGCGGACTCGCGAAGATGATGCGCGGCATGAAGGGCATGCTGCCGGGAATGCAGTGAGCACCGATCCCGAAGCCCTGCGCGAATCCCTGGCCGCGGCTTTCCGGGGCCGGTTGCTGGTCGACGACGATGCGATCGCGCCGATGCTCGTCGACTGGCGCGGCCGCTATCGGGGCCGGGCACTGGCGGTGGCCATGCCCGAGGACACGGCCGCGGTCGCCGCCGTGGTGCGCTGGTGCCGCGAGCATCGCCATGCGGTGGTGCCCCAGGGCGGCAACACCGGTCTGTCGGGCGCCGCCACGCCCGACGACGGCGATCGCAACGTGATCCTGTCGCTCGCCCGCATGAAGCGGATCCGCGCGATCGACACCGCCGGCAACACCATCACCGTCGAGGCCGGCTGCACCCTGGGCGAGCTGCATGCCGCCGCCGAGGGCGTCGACCGCCTCTTCCCGCTCTCCCTGCCCTCGCAGGGCAGTTGCACGATCGGCGGCAACCTCTCGACCAATGCCGGCGGCACCCAGGTCCTGCGCTACGGCAACGCCCGCGAGCTCTGCCTCGGACTCGAGGTGGTCACCGCCGACGGCGAAACCTGGCCCGGCCTGCGGGGCCTGCGCAAGGACAACACCGGCTACGATCTGCGCGACCTCTTCATCGGCGCCGAGGGCACCCTGGGGGTGATCACCGCCGCCACGCTCAAGCTGTTCCCGCGACCGGCGGCGCAACTCACCGCCCTGGCCGCGGTCGCCAGCGTCGAAGATGCGACCCGCCTGCTCGAGCTCGCCCAGCGTCGGCTCGCGGCCAGCCTGACCGCCTTCGAGCTCATGAGCAGCTTCTGCCTCGAGCTGGTCGAGCGGGTCTACCCGCACTGCCCCAACCCGCTTGCGGGCGCCGGCGAGTACTTCGTGCTGCTCGAATGCTCGGATGCCGAGGGCGAGGCCCATGCCGCCGCGCTCTTCGAAGGCCTGCTCGCCGAGGCGATCGACGCCGGGCTGGTCGCCGATGCGGTGGTCGCCGACTCCATCGCCCGCTCGCGCGCGCTCTGGGCGCTGCGCGAGAACATCTCCGAAGCCCAGGCCGCGATCGGCAAGAACATCAAGCACGACATCTCGGTGCCCATCTCCTCGATCGCCCGCTTCATCGAATCGACCAACGCCGAGCTGCTGCGCCGCTTCCCGGACATCCGCATGGTGGTTTTCGGCCACCTCGGCGACGGCAACCTGCACTACAACGTCTCGCCGGCCGTCGACCACGCCGACGAGCAGGCGCAGGCGGCCTTCCTCGCGCGGCAGGCCGACATCAACCTTGTCACCCACGATGCGGTGGCGTCGTTCGACGGATCGATCTCGGCCGAGCACGGCCTCGGCGTGCTGCGCCGCGACGAAGCGGCGCGCTACAAATCGCCGGTCGAGCGCGCGCTGATGTGGCGGATCAAGGAAGCGCTCGATCCCTTGGGCATCATGAACCCCGGCAAGGTCCTCGCGCCGCGAGACTGAGCCGGGGAAAATGGGGTCCAGGAAAATGGGGTCAGACACCATTTGCTTGCAAATGGTGTCTGACCCCATTTTCCTTTTTTCCGGACCCCATTTTCCCCGGCTATAGCCCCAGGTAGGCTTCGCGCACCCGCGGATCCGCCAGCAGTTCCTGGCCGCTGCCTTCGAGCACGATGCTGCCGTTCTCGAGCACGTAGGCCTTGTGCGCGAGGTGCAGGGATGCGGCGACGTTCTGCTCGACCAGCAGGATCGTGATGCCTTCCGAATGCAGCCGGCGGATCGTGTCGAGCACTTCGGCGACCACCGAGGGGGCCAGTCCGAGCGAGGGTTCGTCGAACATGATCAGCCGCGGCGCGCCCATCAGGCAGCGACCGATCGCGAGCATCTGCTGCTCCCCGCCCGACAGCGTGCCGGCATCCTGGCCAGCGCGCTCCTTCAGGCGCGGGAACAGCGCGAAGACATGCTCGAGCGCTTCGTGCGCGCCGGCGCGCGCGCGCGGCAGCAGCGCGCCCACCTGCAGGTTCTCGAGCACGGTCAACGACGGAAACACCTGGCGGCCTTCGGCCACCTGCCCGATGCCGAGGTTGCAGACCCGGTGACTGTCGAGTCCGCCGATCTCCTGGTCCTCGAAGCGGATCGAGCCCGAGCGCGGCTTGAGGATGCCCGCCACGCTGCGGATCAGCGAGGTCTTGCCCGCACCGTTGGCGCCGATCAGCGCGACGATCTCGCCGGCGCCGACCGACAGGTTCACCTGGTCGAGCGCCTGCGCATCGCCATAGAACACCGCAAGATCGCGGATCTCGAGCATCAGTCCAGGGCCCCCGTACCGAGGTAGCTCTCGAGCACGCGCTGGTCGGAGGTGACTTCCTTTGGCGTTCCCGAGGAAATGATCTCGCCGTGATGCAGGACGTAGACACGCTGGGCGAGCGCCATCACCGCGCGCATGACATGCTCGATCAGCAGGATCGTCACGCCGTGCTCGGCATTGAGCCGCCGGAAGGTGCTCACCATCGTGTCGGTCTCGGTCGGGCGCAGCCCGGCCATGACCTCGTCGAGCAGCAGCAGCTTCGGTTCGCATGCCAGTGCCCGAGCAACCTCCAGGCGCTTGCGGTCGGGCAGCGTCAGCGCCGAGGCCGGGCGGGCGCGCATCTGCCACATGTCGAGATCGCGCAGGGCGCGCTCGGCACGCGCGCGCGCGCGCCGCCGGTCGGGCGTGCCGCGAAAGCCGCCGACCATCACGTTCTCAAGCACGGTCATGTCGGCGAAGGGCTTGACGACCTGGAAGGTACGCCCGATGCCCACCGCGCACACCTGGTCGGCGCGCCAGCCCGCGATGTCGGCCCCCATGAAGCGGATGTGGCCTTCATCGGGCGGCATCACGCCGGCCACCAGGTTGAACAGGGTGGTCTTGCCCGCTCCGTTGGGGCCGATCAGCGCGACGATCTCGCCCTGGGCGACCGACAGCGAGGCCGAGTTCACCGCCCGCAGGCCCCGGAAGCTCTTGGAGACGCCGGCCACCTCGAGCAGGCTGCTGCTGTGCTCAGGCATCGCTGTCGTCCCGTGCGCGCGTGAAGCCCAGCCGGCGCGCGATCCCCGGCCAGATGCCGTGGGGCATGAACATGATCGACAGGCCCAGCGCCACGCCGTAGAGGATCTGCTTGACGCCCGGAATCTCGTGGCCGAGCGCCTCCAGCGCCGCGTTGATTCCCTCGGAAGCGAGCGTCAGCACCGCGGCTCCGAGCACCGGCCCGAACAGGGTGCCGATGCCGCCGATGATCGGCGCCAGGATGATCTCGATGGAACGGCTGATATGGAAGATCTGTTCCGGGAACAGGTTGTTGTAGTAGAAGGCGAAGAAGACCCCGGCCAGGGCGGTCATGCCGCCCGAGATCTGCACCGCGTACATCTTGTAGCGAAACACGTTGACGCCGGCCGCCCGGGCCGCTTCCTCGTTGTCGCGGATCGCCCGGAAATAGAAGCCGAGGCGTCCGCGCAGCAGCCAGGCCGACAGCAGGAAGCCGGCCACCGCCAGCGCCAGCGCGAGGTAATAGAACATGATGGGATCGCCGCGCAGGTTCAGCACATCCATGCGGCTTTGCTGGGTGACCCTCAGGAAGAAGCCCGCCGTCCCGCCGACCCAGTCGAAATGCTCGAAGCCGATGCGCGTGAACTCGGCGAAGGCGATCGTCAGCAGCGCGAAATAGGTGCCGCCGATCCCGAAGCGGAAAGCCAGCCAGCCGATGATCGACGCGGCCGCGACGCACACCAGCACCGCCGCGATCATGCCGACCCACGGGATCAGCTCGAAATGCTGGTACAGCGCCGCCGAAGTGTAGGCGCCCAGGCCCACGTAGAGGGCATGGCCGAGCGAGAGCTGTCCGCAGAATCCCATCATCACGTTCCAGGCCTGGCCGACGAACGCGAAGTAGAGGATGAGGATCATCACCGACAGCATGTAGCGGTCGAGCGCGAACGGCAGCACCAGCAGCACCGCCAGAAGCACGACGAGGGCGAGGATCGAGCGCTGCATCAGCGGGCCTTGAACAGGCCCTGTGGCCGGAAAACGAGCACGAGGATCATCAGTGCGAAGGACACCATGCCCTTGGCCGATGGCGTGAACAGCAGGCCGGCCACCGACTCCGACACACCGATCAGCACGCCGCCGGCCAGGGCGCCGACCATCGACCCCAGCCCGCCGATGATCACGATCACGAAGGCAAGCAGCGTGTAGGCCGGTCCCAGCCCCGGCGTGACGTCGACCAGCAGCGACATCAGGCAGCCGGCGATGCCCACGCAGGCGGTGCCGAGCCCGAAGGTGAGCGCATAAAGGTGCTTGACGTTCAGGCCGACGACCTGCGCGCCGAGCAGGTTGTCGGCGCAGGCGCGGATGGCCTTGCCGAAGGACAGGTAGCGGAAGATGGCGAACAGGATCGCGCAGGTGATCAACGCCACCGCCGCGCAGATCAGGCGGACCTTGTCGATGAGCAGGGGACCGATCTGGTAGGAATCCAGGGAATAGGAAACCAGCACTCCCCGCGCATCGGGTCCGAAGAACACCAGCAGCAGGTTCACCAGGACCAGCGCGACCGCCAGCAGCAGGATGAACTGGGAGTGCTCGGGTCGACCGATGAACGGATTGACCAGGGCCCGCTGCAGGCCGTAGCCGATGCCGAAGAAAGCCACGGCCAGCGGCACCAGCATCCAGAGTGGATCGATGCCGGCCATCACGAAGGCGAAAACGGCCGCATACATGCCGACCGCCATCAGCTCGCCGTGCGCGAAGTTGACGATGCGCACGACGCCGTAGATCACCGACAGGCCGAGGGCCATCAGGCCGTAGACCAGGCCGGTGAACAGGCCACTGATGACGATGTTGACTACCGCGTCGATGGGCAAGCGGGGAGCTCCGGGGGATATCGCGGGAAATTCAGGGACGAGCGGGCGTGGCTCGTCCGTTCACGGGCGCTCTAGGCCTTTCGTTCGTTCCATGCCGGCACGGGATACACCGGTGCCTTCTGCGCGGCATCCTGGGGCAGCACGACCACCGGCTCGCCATCACGGTTCTGGATGCAGGCCGAGGCGATCTGGGTATTCTGGCCCTTGGCATCGAAGGTGATCGGGCCGCCGACCATCATGTGCTCGGTGATGTTCGTCTGGCGGATCGCTTCGGCCAGCGGGTCTCCGTCGGTGGTGCCGGCGCGCTTGAAGGCGTCCGCGGCGATCATGATCGCCTCGAAGGTGAAGCCGACGTTCAGCGCGTGGAACATCAGCTTCTCCTGCGGGAACTGCTTGTGGAACGTCGCCTCGACGCTCTGCGCCAGCGCCGCATTCGGGTTGTACCAGGGCACGTTCGAAATGCAGTAGTCCGAGTACCGGTTGCCGAGCGCCTTGTAGAACTGCGCCTCGTACATCCCGGGGGACCCCGGGCTGATGATCGCCTGCGGCGACCAGCGCTGCTTGACCAGCTCGCGCACCAGCAGGATGGCGTCGTTGAGGCGGCTGACCAGCAGGATGAAATCGGCCTGCGTGGCCTTGGCCTTGGCGATCTCGACCGACAGGTCGCGCGCCTCGCGATCGTAGCTGATGGTATCGACGAGCTTGAACGGCAGGTGCGTCAGCTTCGGCAGGATCGCCGCGATGCCCTTGGCCATCGAGGATCCGAAGGTATCGTTGACATGCATGAAGACGGCCGTGCGCGGCGCCGCACTGGTCGCCTGGAAGATGTCGCTGGTGAGCGACAGGCCGTTGCCGATGAGGTCGCCGGCGCTCGGAAAGTTGCGGAAGGTGTACTTGTAGCCCTGCTCGGTGATCTGCGGCGCGGCCGCGATGTTGACCACGAAGGGCACCTTGCGCTGCTCGGCCACCTGGGCGATGGCGGCGGTCGGACCCGAATCGAAGGCCCCGACGAGCAGCTGCGCACCGTCGTCGATCAGCTTCTCGGCCCGCGAGCGCGCCACGTCGACGCTGGACTCCATGTCGGCGTTCATGAGCTCGATCTCGACGCCGTACATCTCGCGCAACATCGCCGGGGCGATGTCGGCGCCGCGCTGGCAGGACTGTCCGATGAAGGCCAGGGCGCCGGAGCGCGGCAGCAGCACGCCGACCCTCAGCTTGCTCGCCTGCGCGCGCACGACCGCGGGAGCCGCCAGCGCGGCCGAGCCTGCGATTGCCGATCCGGCCGCCAGGCGGTTGAAATCGCGACGGGTAACGCTGGGCATGGTCTCCACCTCCGGAAAAGATAAGGGTGCGTCGCCGCGGATCTGGATGCCGCGGTCGGCGTGATCTCGGAACGGGCCGGCCCACGCCGCCCCGAAACGGACGTCAGGCTATCATGTCGTGCCCGCTTTTTCTCTAAGGATTCTCTTCAGGATCTTGCCTGTCGGGCTCTTGGGCAGTTCATCGACGATATCGACCCGCGCCGGCACCTTGTAGGCGGCAATGTTGTCGCGACAATACGCGACGACACCCTCGGCCGACAAGCGCTCGCCCGCCTTCGCGACGACCGCCGCCGCGACCTCCTCGCCCTTCTCGGGATGCGGCAGGCCGTAGACCGCGACCTCCTGGACCTGGGGAATCTGGTAGAGGTACTTCTCGACCTCGGCGGGCCAGACCTTGAATCCCGACACATTGATCATGTCCTTGACCCGGTCGACGATGTAGACGTAGCCCTCCTCGTCCATGCGGCCGACGTCGCCCGAGTGCAGCCAACCGCTGCGCAGGGCGCGCTCGGTGTCCTCGGGCCGGTTCCAGTAGGCCTTCATCACGCCGGGGCCGCGGATCGCGATCTCGCCCCACTCGCCGCGCGGCAACTCCCTGTCGTCGTCGTCGAGAATCGCCAGCTCGAAGCCCTCGACGGCGCGCCCGACCGAACCGAACCGGTGCTCGACGCGATCGTTGTAGCAGGCGAAGGGCGAGCACTCGGTCAGGCCGTAGCCTTCGTAGACGCGCCGCCCGAAGCGCTCGAACCACTGGCGCGACACCTGCTCGGGCATCGTCGCCGCGGCCGACATCTCGAAACGGATCGAGGACAGGTCGTAGGGCGAGAGATCCATCGACAGCAGCCCGATGAAGATCGTCGGCACGCCGAAGAACATCGTGATCCGGTCGCGGCCGATGGCGGTGAGCACCTCGTCGGGCACGAAGCGGCGAAACAGCGACACCGTGGCGCCATTGAGCACCGCGGCGTTGAGGATGAAATTCTGCCCGTAGACGTGGAACAGCGGCAGGAAGGTGGCGAGGCGGTCGTCCGGCCGATAGCCGGCGTACTTTGCCGCGCTGGCGATGTTCGATGCGATGTTCGCCTGCGTCAGCGTCACGCCCTTCGGAAAACCGGTGGTGCCGGACGAATAGAGCAGCGCCGCCGGATCGTCGGGTTCGCGCGACACCGGCTCGAAGTCGGTGGGCTGGCCACGCATCCAGTCGGCGAGGCTCGCCGGGACGGCGCCGCCCGCCCCGGCCGCCGCGCCGCCCGCGGCATCCCCGGCCGGCGCATCGACCAGCACCGTGTGTTCGAGCGCCGGACAAGCCGCCGCCGGTACGAAGCCGACGAGCTCGGCGGTCGTGAACACGATCCGGGCGCCGGAATCCTGCAGCAGGTACTCGACCTCGGCGGTACGAAACGCCGAGCTGATCGACACCGGGACCGCGCCGAGCCGCTGGGCGGCGTAGTAGGCGACGGCGAACTCGGGGACGTTCGGCAGGAACAGGGCGACGCGGTCGCCCGCCACGATGCCGCGTGCCGCCATCGCATGGGCGAGTTGCGACGAACGGGCGTCGAGCTCGCCGTAGCCGAGCGCGGTGCCTTCGAACAGGATGGCCGGATGTCCGGGTGTCGACACGGCCCGGTTCCTCAGCGCGCTGGCGATGTTCATCTTTGCTCCTCGATTGCTATGCGTTATAACAATCGTCATGGCAATCCGCAAGCCTGCAGCGCAGCATCCACCGATCGACCACGGCGTACTCGCCGGCTCGATCGGCTATCGGCTGCATCTCGCGGACCTGGTGAACATGCAGGGGATCGGGCGCGCCCTGGCGGGCACCGGCGTGACCGCCGCGCGCTTCACCGCCCTCGAGCTGATCGCCAGCAATCCCGGCATCAAGCCGGCCAGCCTGGCCACGGCCATGATGGTCGAGCGCTCTAACCTCGTCGGGCTGGTCCGCTTCCTGTCGCAGCAGGGCTGGGTCCGTTCGGTCGCCGGCTCGAACCGACGGGAGAAGTCGCTCGAGGCCACCGAGGCCGGCAGGAACATGCTGCGCGAGCTGCAACGCCGCCTCGCCCGGCACGAGGCCGCATTGTCGGCGTCGCTGTCGGCGGCCGAGCGCGAGATGTTGTCGCGGCTGCTCGAGCGGGTCGCGGGAAGCTTCGCCGCGGCTCAGCCGGCTCCGGCGCCGGCCAGGCCCGCCCGGGTTTCGCCCGCCGCTGGCCCGGGCTTGTAGCGCCAGCGATCCCAGGCGCGGCGCACCGCCTGCGGATAGGTGGCGCGCCCGAGGCTGCCGTTGTAGCGGCCCAGGGCGCGGAACAGGTCGCCGCGCTCGATGTCGAGGTAGTGGCGCAGGATGGTGCAGCCGTAACGCAGGTTGGTATGCATCTCGAACAGGCGCGATTCGTCGCCGTCGCCGATGAGGCGCGCCCAGAAGGGCATGATCTGCATCAGGCCGCGAGCGCCCGCCGAGGACACCGCGTACTGGCGGAAATTGCTCTCGACCTGGATCAGGCCCAGGACCAGCGCCGGATCGAGCCCGGCCCGCTGCGCCTCGTAGCGCACCGCCTCGAGGAACTCGATGCGCAGGATTTCATCGGGGATCCAGCGACGCGGCAGCCGCGCCGCCATCTGGGCGAGCCAGTCGTCGCGGTGCGCCTCGGAATCATAGGATGCCGGCAGGCCGATGCCGCCGGCGAGCGATGCCGACATGGCGCTGCGCACCGAATCGGCCAGCGGTTCGTAGCGCTGCTGGCTTGCGAGCGCCGGTGCGCCGACCGACAGGCAGACGGCCAGGGCCAGCGCACCGAGGGCGGCGCTCGGGCGGTTCGGCGACATGGGCGGATGCGCAGGGCGGTCGGATCTCATCACCCCGACTAAGTAGCACGGCGCCACAGCGCCAGCCATCGCCCGGATGGCCGACGGGACGAACGGTGGAATCGGGCCGACGAAAACCCGCCGGGCGCCGCCTGCCGGCCTCAGCCGCGCAGCGTGGCCACCAGTTCGGCGACAACCGCCTCGACCGCGACCGGGCGCATGCCCAGCCCCCGGCGCTCGACGAGCTCGACGGCGCCGTCGGCAAGCCCGCGGTCGCCGACGTTGATGCGCCAGGGCACGCCGACCAGTTCCCATTCGGCGAACATCACGCCGGGACGTTCGCCGCGGTCGTCGAGGATCACGTCGACGCCGGCGGCGGCCAGTTCGTCGTGGATGCGCGTCGCGGTATCGCGCACGGCTTCCGAGCGGGCCCAGCCGAGCGGACAGACGACCACCTCGAAGGGGGCGATCGGCGCCGGCCACACGATGCCGCGCTCGTCGTGGTTCTGCTCGATGGCCGCGCCGAGCAGGCGGGTCACGCCGATCCCGTAGCAACCCATCTCGAACGGCTTGGCGCGGCCGTCCTCGTCGACGAAGGTCGCCTCCATGGCCGCGGAATAGACCGTGCCCAGGTAGAAGACATGGCCGACCTCGATGCCGCGCTGGATGGCGAGCAGGCCGCGCCCGTCCGGCGAGGGGTCGCCTTCGCGGACATTGCGGATGTCGGCGATGCGCACCGGGCCGTCCTCGCCCTCGGGCGCCGGCTCGGGCAGGTCGCGCCCCCAGTTGGCGCCGGTGTAGTGATGGCCGTCCGCATTGGCACCGCAGACGAAGTCGCTCATGATCGCGACGCTGCGATCGACCACGATGCGCACCGGGCGCGCCGTGGCGATCGGGCCGAGGTAGCCCGGCGAGCAAGCGAAGTGCTCGAGGATCTCGGCCTCGGTCGCGAAGCGAAAGCCCTGCAGGCCCGCGACCTTCCCGGCCTTGACTTCATTGAGGTCATGGTCGCCACGGACCAGCAGCAACCAGATCGTGGCGGGCGCGTCCTCGTGATCGACCGCCAGCACCAGCGACTTGATCGTGCGCTCGAGCGGCAGGCCGAGGAACCGGGCGACATCCTCGCAGCGCGCCTGGCCCGGGGTCGGGGTCTTCTCGAGCGGCCGGGCGGGCGCCGCGCGCGAGCCCGTCGGCGCCACCGCCTCGGCCAGCTCGACATTGGCGGCGTAGTCGGAGTCCGGGCACCAGGCGATCGCATCCTCGCCGGTATCCGCGATCACCTGGAACTCGTGGCTCGCCGAGCCGCCGATCGCGCCGGTATCGGCGGCCACCGCCCGGAACTGCAGGCCCATGCGCTCGAAGATGCGGACGTAGGCATCGAACATGCGCTGGTAGCTCGCCATCGCGCCATCGTGGTCGCGGTCGAAGGAATAGGCGTCCTTCATGGTGAACTCGCGCCCGCGCATGATGCCGAAGCGCGGCCGCCGCTCGTCGCGGAACTTGGTCTGGATGTGATAGAAGTTCTTGGGCAACTGCCGGTAGCTGCGCACTTCCTGGCGCGCCACGTCGGTGACCACTTCCTCGGATGTGGGCTGGATGACGAAGTCGCGCTGGTGGCGATCGCGCAGGCGCAGCAGCTCGGGTCCGTACTTGTCCCAGCGCCCCGATTCCTGCCAGAGCTCGGCGGGCTGGACCACCGGCATCAGGAGCTCGATCGCGCCGGCCCGGTTCATCTCCTCGCGGATGATCGCCTCGATGCGGCGGATCGTGCGCAGGCCCAGCGGCATGTAGGTATAGATGCCACCCGCCAGGCGCCGGACCATGCCGGTGCGTGCCATCAGGCGATGACTGGTGACCTCCGCGTCGGCGGGAGCCTCCTTGAGGGTGAAGAGATGGAACTCGGAGGCTTTCATGGACAGGGCGCTCTGATCGGAGGCGGTCGATATAATCGTCCTCATTCTAAGGGATCGAGGGGTGCAGCCATGCTGGATCGCGACGGCTACCGCCCCAACGTCGGCATCGTTCTCGTCAACCAGCGGAACGAGGTTTTCTGGGGCAAGCGGGCACGCGAGCATTCCTGGCAGTTTCCCCAAGGGGGAATCAAGCGCGGCGAATCACCTGAGCAGGCGATGTACCGCGAACTCCACGAGGAAGTCGGACTGCTGCGTGAACATGTGCGGATCATCGGTCGTACCCGCGACTGGCTGCGCTACGACGTCCCGACCCACTGGGTCCGGCGCGAATGGCGGGGCCACTACCGCGGCCAGAAGCAGATCTGGTTTCTGCTGCGTCTGGTAGGCCGGGACACGGACATCGACCTGCGTGCGACGCCGCACCCGGAATTCGATGCCTGGCGTTGGCATGACTACTGGATCCCGCTCGAATCGGTGATCGATTTCAAGCGGGAGGTCTATCGACTGGCGCTCGACGAGCTGGCCCAGCTGATGGCGCGACGGCCGGGTCGGCACCGGGCCCGCCGCGACCGAGCCAGGGTGTCGATGAACGACCCGGCCGCCGGCGCCGAGGAGGCCGGGACATGAGCCGCGGCGCACGCTGCGCGTTCGCGCTCGCGCTCGGCTGCTTGCTGGCCGTCGGGCCCGGCCCCGATCCGGCGCTGGCCCGCGGGAGCGACGCGCTGCCCCTCGAGAGCGACGAGACGATCGGGCCGATCCGGATGATCGGACCCGACGAGGAAATCCCCGATCCGATCACGATGCCGGACGCCATTCCCCCGGTATCCGGGCCCTCCGGCCTGGTCGCCTACGAACCCGAAGGCGCGGGCACCCGGCGCCACTGGCTCGATCGCCCGAGCATCGTGGTGGAAGCCCCGTACGTGCGCGCCACCGTGGTCGTCGAATCCTCCAGCGGCGCCCGGACGATTTCGCATGTCGGCTTCGATTGCGGCGAGAAGGCTCTCGCCCTGCTCGCCGTCGGTGGCCACGATGGCAACTGGCGCCCGCTCGACCCGGTCGAATGGCGTCCGGTCACCGCGGGGCCTCGGCGTACGCCCTACCTGACCGCAGTCTACGAGGCCGTCTGCGACGGAGGTGGGCCGACCCGCAGCGTCAACGGCATGGTCGAACGCCTCCGGAACCCCCACCGGATCACTCCCTACTGATATCAAGCCACCGGTGTGAGCAGCGGCCGGCCGGCGAGCCAGGCCTCGATATTGTCGAGCACCAGGCGACCCATCGCGCTGCGCGTCTCGTTGGTGCCGCTGGCGGCATGCGGCGCCAGCACGACGGTATCGAGTCCGAAGAGCGCCTCCGGCACCCGGGGTTCGTCGACGAACACATCGAGGCCGGCGCCGCCGAGCCGCCCCGCCACCAGGGCGTCGACGAGGGCTGGCTCGTCGACCACCGAGCCGCGCGCGATATTGACAAACACCCCTTGCGGGCCGAGCGCCTCGATCACGTCCCGGGAAATGATGCCGCGGGTTTCCGGGCCGCCCGGGCAGGCGGCGACCAGCACATCGGCCCAGGCCGCGAGATCGCGGGGATCGTCATGCAGGGGCCAGCTCACGCCTTCCTTGGCCCGCGGTCCGTGCCATGCGATGGAGCATCCGAAGGCCTCGCAGCGCTGGGCTATCGCCATGCCGATCCGGCCCAGTCCGACGATGCCGACCTTCTTGCGCGTCAGCGAAGTGGTCAGCGGCATCGGCCCCGACAGCCAGCGGCCTTCGCGGACATGGCGGTCGCCGACGACGATCCGGCGCAAGCTCGCGAGCATCAGGGCCATCGCCATGTCGGCGACATCCTCGGTGAGCACGTCGGGGGTGTTGGTCACCCGGATGCCGCGTTCGCGACAGGCATCGAGGTCGACCGCATCGACGCCGACGCCGAAGCAGGCCACCAGGCGCAGCTTCGGCAAGGCCGCGATGGTGGCGGCATCGACGCCACGCGGACTGAAGGTGACCAGCACCTCGGCGCGATCGGCGACTTCGGCCAGCGATGCCTGCCCGGGCGCGCCCTTCCAGAGATTGCGGCAGTCGTAGCGCGCATGCAGTTCGTCCAGGGTCGGCTGGTGCAGCGGCGTGAGAATCGGGACCAGGGGACGGTCGTTGGCAGTACTCATGGTTTTCCTCGAATCATGGTTCTCAGCTTGCGCGACGATAGCGCACGACCTTCTGGCGCTGCTCGCCGAGCCCGGCGATGCCCAGGCTCATGACGTCGCCGGCCTTGAGAAAGCGCGGGGGCTTGCGCCCGGAACCCACGCCGGGCGGGGTACCGGTGGTGATGATGTCGCCCGGCTCCAGGGTGAGGAAGCGGCTGACATAGGACACCAGCTCCGCGCAGTCGAAGATCATGGTGCGCGTGCTGCCGCGCTGCATCGGCTCGTCGTTGAGATCGAGCCAGAGCCCCAGCGCCTGCGGGTCGGGAATCTCGTCGCGGGTCACCAGCCAGGGACCGACCGGGCCGAAGGTGTCGCAGCCCTTGCCCTTGTCCCAGCTGCCGCCGCGCTCGAGCTGGAACTCGCGTTCGGACACGTCGTTGACGACGGTGTAGCCGGCGACATGCTCGAGCGCTCCCTTGCGCGGCACGTTGCGCGCGATCGAACCGATCACGATGCCGAGCTCGACCTCCCAGTCGCCCTTGCTCGAGCCGCGCGGCAGCATCACGTCGTCGTCCGGACCCTGGATGCAGCTGATCGCCTTGGTGAACACGATCGGTTCGGCCGGGATCGGCATGCCGGTCTCGGCGGCATGGTCGGCATAGTTGAGCCCGATGCCGAGGAACTTGCGGGTGCCCTTGAACGGCACGCCGAAGCGGGGGCGACCGCGAACCGCCGGCAGCCGCTGCGGATCGATCCTGGCGAGCCGCGCCAGCGTCTTCGGCGCGAGCGTCGACGCATCGATGTCGTCGATCACCGCGGCGAGGCTGCGCAGCTTGCCATCGCCATCGACCAGGCCGGGCTTCTCGCGGCCGGGCCTGCCATAACGAACCAGTTTCAAGGTCTCCTCCCGGAAATGAGGCCGGCGCGAAAGCCCCGGCGCCCGCCGTGCATCGGCGGACCAAGGCGCATTCTAGCGGCTGGCGGCATCGAACTGCATCGCCGCCAGCCGCGCGTAGAGGCCATCGGCCGCGAGCAGCTCGGCATGCGAGCCCGACTCGACGAGGCGGCCCTCGTCGAGCACCAGGATGGTGTCGGCATGCATGATGGTGGCGAGCCGATGGGCGATCACGAGGGTGCTCCGCGCCTGCATCGCGTCGGCCAGGGCGGCCTGCACCGCGCGCTCGCTCTCGGCATCGAGCGCGCTGGTCGCTTCATCGAGCAACAGCAGCGGCGGATTCTTGAGCAGCGCCCGCGCGATCGCGATGCGCTGACGCTGGCCCCCCGACAGGCGCACTCCGCGCTCGCCGAGCGAGGTCCGGTAGCCCTCGGGGAGTCGCTCGATGAACTCGTGCGCATGGGCGGCGCGGGCCGCGGCGAACACCTCGGCATCGCTCGCATCGAGCCGGCCGTAGCGGATGTTCTCCAGCACGTCGACGGAGAACACACTGGCGTCCTGGGAAACGAAGCCGATGGTTTCGCGCAGGGATTCGAGCGTCAGTTCGCGCAGGTCGATGCCGTCGAGCAGGATCCGGCCGACGGACGGATCATGGAAGCGCAGCAGCAGCTGGAAGATCGTGGTCTTGCCGGCGCCGGAGGGGCCGACGATCGCCACGGTCTCGCCACGCCCGACCCGGAACGAGATGTCGACCAGGGCCGGATCCTCGGGACGCGAGGGGTAGGCGAAGCCGACCGACTCGAACGACAGCGCGATGCCGGGCTCCGCTTCGGGGCCGCGGGCGGCGAGCCGGCGGGTACCGGGACGAATGGCGGGCTCCGCATGCAGCAGCTCGATCAGCCGCTCGGTCGCGCCGGCGGCCCGCTGCACATCGCCGAGCACCTCGGCGATGGCGCCGGCCGCGCCCGCCACGAGTACGGCGTACAGGACGAACTGGGCGAGCTCGCCCGGACTCATGCTGCCGGCCACCACCGCCTGGGCGCCGAGCCACAGCACGAAGACGACCGCGCCGAACACCAGGACGATCGCCAGCACCGTCAGCAGGGCCCGCGCCCGGGTGCGCCGCACCGCGCTCGCGAAGGCTTCCTCGGTGGCGCGTGCGTAACGGGCCGTCTCGAGCGGCTCGCGCACAAAGGCCTGCACGATCGCCATGGCGCCGAGCGTCTCGCCGGCCAGCGCGCTGCTGTCGGCCAGGCGATCCTGGCTGGTCCGCGACAGGCGCCGCACCCGTCGCCCGAAGGCGAGGATGGGCACGATCACGACGAGCATCAGCGCCACGATCAGGCCGGCCAGATGCGCGCTGGTGACCAGCATCATGGCAAGGCCACCCGCGAACAGCAGCGTGTTGCGCAGGCCCAGCGAGATGCTGGTCCCCACCAGGGTCTGGATCAGGGTGGTGTCGGCCGACAGGCGCGAGAGCACTTCGCCGGTGCGCATCGTCTCGAAGAACCGGGGGTCCTGGCGCAGGACCCGTGAGTAGACCGCGTCGCGCAGGTCGGCGGCGATCCGCTCGCCCAGCCAGGAAACGCTGTAGTAGCGCACCGCCGTGCCGATCGCGAGCACCACCGCGACGCCGAACAGGGCAATGAAGACCCCGTCGATGCCTTCGCCGCTGGCGACCGCGCCCTCCACGAAGCCGAGGTCGACGAGATGGCGAAACGCGATCGGCACGGCCAGGGTCGCGGCGGCCGCCACCAGCAGCGCGATCGCCGCCACCGCGAGCCGGGCGCGGTAGCGCCCGAGAAAGGGCCGCAGTTCGGCCAGCACCCGCCAGCTCGGGCGCGGCGCCGCGGGCGGCGCAATCGCCGGATCGGTCGGGGAAGCCTGCATCGACGGAATTATCGGCCAATTCGACGCCGTCACCTCGGCGCCGGCCCAGCGCGGCCTGCTGCCGGCGCAGGGCCGGCGGTATCATCCGGACAAATCGCCACCGGATCCAGACATGAGCACCGAAACCATCGCACAGCGCTTCGGCAGCGGACGCTCCGTGCGCCGCATCGAGGACGACGCCCTGCTCACCGGGCGGGGCCGCTACACCGACGACGTCGCCAACCAGGGCCACAAGGTCCTGTGCTTCCTGCGCTCGCCCCATGCGCATGCGCGGATCCTTTCGATCGACACCGCCGACGCCGCGGCGATGCCCGGCGTCCATGCGGTCCTCACCGGCGAATCACTGCTGGCCGCCGGCGTCGGTGCGCTGCCGACCGTACTGCCGAACTTCAAGCGTCCCGACGGCGCCCCGGCCGCGAGCCCGGCGCGTCATCCACTGGCGGTCGATCGGGTCCGCTACGTCGGCGAGGCGGTGGCCGCGGTGATCGCCAACGAGCGCAGCATCGCGCTCGATGCCTGCGAGGCCATCTTCGTCGACTACGAGGACATGCCGGCGGTCATCGATCCGCCCTCCGCCACCGCCGCCGGCGCGCCCGTGTTGTGCGACGAGGCGCCCGACAACATCGCCGCCGAGATGCGCCACGGCGATGCGCAGGCCGCGGCGGACGCATTCGCCGGCGCCGCGCACCGGGTTTCCCTGGCGCTCACCAACCAGCGCCTCGCGGCGGCCCCGATCGAACCGCGCAGCGTCGCGGCCCAATACGACACCGCCTCGGAGCGGCTGACGGTCCGCCTCAGCAGCCAGATGCCCACCGGCGTGCGCGATACGCTGGCCGAGCACGTCCTGCGCATCGACAAGGACCGGATCCGGGTGGTGGTCGACGATGTCGGCGGCGGCTTCGGCATGAAGACCGGCCTCTATCCCGAGGACGGCGTGGTGGCCTTCGCGGCGCTCCATCTCGAGATGCCGGTGAAGTGGATCGCCGACCGCAGCGAGGAGATGCTCAGCGCCACGGCCGGGCGCGACCTGCAGACCCGGGCCGAGCTGGCACTCGACGCCGACGGCCGGATCCTTGCCCTGCGGGTTCGTTCCCAGGCCAACGTCGGCGCCTACGCGACGACCACGGCCGTCGCGATCCAGGTGCTGATCGGGCCCTGGGTGCAGACCAGCATCTACGACATCGGCCTGATCGACCTGCAGCTGCAGGCGATCCTCACCAACACCGCCAGCACCGGCGCATACCGGGGCGCCGGCCGGCCCGAGAACATCTTCATCATGGAACGCCTGATGGACGAGGCGTCCCGCATCACCGGCATCGACCAGCGCGAGATCCGCCGCCGCAACATGATCCGGCCCGAGCAGATGCCCTATACCAACGCGATGGGCCAGGTCTACGACAGTGGCCGCTTCGAATCCATCCTCGACCAGGGCATCGCGCTGGCCGACTGGGACGGCTTCGAACAGCGCGCCGCGGAATCGGCCGCGCGCGGCCTGCTGCGCGGTCGCGGCCTGGCGACCTTCCTCGAGTGGACCGGCGGCAATGCCCTCGAGGAGCACGTCAGCGTGCGGGTCTCGGCCGACGGCTACATCGAGATCGTCACCGCCACCCAGGCGATGGGCCAGGGGATCGCCACCAGCTACGCACAGCTTGCGGTCGATGCCTTCGGGGTACCGATCGAGCGCATCCGCATCGTGCAGGGGGATACCGACCGCGCCAACGGCTTCGGCAGCGCCGGCTCCCGTTCGCTGTTCACCGGCGGATCGGCCCTGGAGGAAGGCGCCCACCGGACGATCGACCATGCCCGCGAGCTTGCCGCCGAAGCGCTCGAGGCGGCGGCCGGCGACATCGAGTATCGGCAGGCCCGGTTCACCATCGTCGGTACCGACCGCGGCATCGGCCTGTTCGAGCTGGCGGCGCGCCAGCCCGGCAACGCGATCGACGTGAACTCGAGCACCACGGTGGGCGGCCCGACCTGGCCCAATGGCTGCCATGTCTGCGAAGTCGAGATCGACCCCGAGACCGGCGTCACGCGGGTGGCCTCCTATGCGTCGTGCAACGACGTCGGCCGCGTCATCAATCCCATGATCGTCATCGGCCAGCTCGAAGGCGGCGCGGTCCAGGGCATCGGCCAGGCGCTGTGCGAGGAAGTCGTCTACGAGGCGGATTCCGGCCAGCTGCAGACCGGCAGCTTCATGGACTACGCGATGCCGCGCGCCGACCTGGTCGGCGAGTTCCGCACCATCATGGACACCTCGATCCCCTGCCTGACCAATCCGCTCGGCGTCAAGGGCGTGGGCGAGCTGGGCACGATCGGGGCGACGCCGGCCACCGTCAATGCGGTGGTCGACGCGCTATCGCGTACCGGGCGGCATGAGCGCGCCCGCGAGCTCACGATGCCGCTGACCGCGCCGAAGATCTGGGCGGCGCTGCGGGGCTGACGACAAGCGCCGCCGCTAGACGACCGCCGAATCCCCTCGGACGCGAACCCGACCGCCGCGCCGGCTGGCCTCGTGGCGACGGATCGTCCGGGCTGCCACCGAGGCCGAGCTCGGGCGCCCGAACAGGTAGCCCTGCAGGCGATCGCAGCCCAGCGCACGCAGGCGCTCGGCCTGCTCGATCGTCTCGACGCCCTCGGCGGTGATCCGCATGCCGAGCACCCGGCCCAGACTGACGATGGTGCGGATCACGCTCGCGATCGCGTCATTGCCGCCATCGAGCGCCATCACGAAGGAACGATCGATCTTCAGCCCCGCGAAGCGGAAGCGCCAGAGATAGGCCAGGCTCGAATAACCCGTCCCGAAGTCGTCCATCACGACCCGGACGCCGAGCATGTCGAGTTGCTCGAGCTCGCGCAGGACATGCTCGCTGTCGCGCAGGACCACCGTCTCGGTGATCTCGAGCTCGAGCCGCTCGGGCGCCAGCCCGGTCTCGGCGAGCGCCGATCGCACCAGCGCGACCACGCTGCCGTCGGCGAACTGGGCCGGCGAAAGATTGACCGACACCGAGATATGGGAGGGCCAGCCGGCCGCCTCGCGGCAGGCGTTGCGCAACACCCAGCGACCGACCCGCGAGATCATGCCCATCTCCTCGGCGATCGCGACGAAAAGGTCTGGCGCCACCTGGCGGCCTCGGGCGTCACGCAGGCGCAGCAAGGCCTCGAAACCGCGCAGCTCGGACTCCGCGGCGGCGAACAGGGGCTGGTAGTAGAGCTCGAAACCATCGTGCTCGATCGCACGGCGGATCAGCGCCTCGATCGCCAGGCGCTCGGTCAGCGCGGCATTCATGTCGTCGGCGTAGAGTCGATGGCGCCCCCGGCCGTCGGTCTTCGCGCGATACAAGGCCATGTCCGCGCGCTTCATCAGGACTTCGGCCGCCGGTACGCTGAAGGCATCGGCAGCGCCGCCTGCCCGCCCCTCCGGCTCGGCCTCGGTGTCGACGCAGGCAAGCGCGGTGCCGACGCTCACCGATGTCGCGACATCGCGCCCGCCGACACGAAACGGCTTCGTCATCCGGGCCACGAGATGGCGGCCGAAGCGTTCGGCATCGACGCGCGAGCGCACCGGCTGCTGGCAGATGACGAACTCGTCTCCCCCCAGGCGCGCCACGATGTCGCCGGGACCGGCCAGGCCGACCAGCCGGCGCGCCACCTGGCGCAGGATGTCGTCGCCAGCGTCATGCCCGAGGGTGTCGTTGATGTTCTTGAAGCGGTCGATGTCGATGTAGTGCAGCGCGAGCCCCTGGCCCGATTCGCCCGCCCGCGAAAGCGCCGCGGGCAACTCGGCCGTAAAGCGGGCACGGTTCTTCAGGCGGGTCAGCGAATCGAAATGCGCAAGGAAGGCGATCCGCCGGTCGGCCACCTGCTTCTGCCGGCTGCGCCAGTAGAATGCCGCGCCCGGGACCGCCACCGCGAGCGCGATCAGGGCGATCATGCCGAGGGCGAGGCGTCCCAGGCGAGCCTTGTAGAAAGCGTGCCGCTCGCCGAAGTCGAGATCGATCTCTGCGATCGCCAGCGTGCGCTCGTCCTGGCGGATCGGCACGAAGGTCTGGGCGCGCAGGGTCGGCTCGCGGATACCGTCGCCCTCGACAAGGCGAACGAAGGTCCTGCCCTCGCGCATCGCCGCCATCGCGCGTGGTTCACGCTCGGTCAGCGCGGGCATCGGCCCGTCCACCGGCGGAAAACCGCCGCTCGTACCGACGGCGCCGTCGGGCGCATGCAGGCGATAGCGGTAGACCGCGCCGAGGCGGCGCGAAAGTTCCAGCAAGGCCCGACTCTCGTCGGTGGGCGCCGCGCCGCCGGCAACGGCCTCGATGTCCGGCAGGACCTGCACGAGTTCGGCCGTCCACCGCTGGGCGTTCGATTCGGCCTCGAGCCGGAGCATGGAGCGCACCGTCTGGCCCGCCAGCAGGATCACGGCGCAAAGCAGCGCGGCGACCAGGACCAGGATCGCGGCCGTGCGTGCCCGCGTACGGCCGGGCATCGGGTTTTCTTGGGCGGACTGCATCAGGGAAGCACTATCGACGCCTTCGCGAGGCGGCTCGACGCGCGGCCGACCAACGCCCGCCCGAGGTCGATCGATGGCAATATCGACCGATGATTCCCCTCGCGAGCGATACCGAGACCCGGCCGGACGCCGCCATGCGCGCGGCGATCGCGGCCGCCGAGGTCGGCGACGAACAGCGCGGCGAGGACCCGACCGTCAATCGCCTGCTCGAGCGCTGCGCGGCACTGCTCGGCAAGCCGGCGGCGCTGTTCCTGCCCAGCGGCACGATGTGCAATCTCGTCGCAATCAAGCTCCACACCATGCCCGGCGACGTCGTGCTCGCCGAAGGTTCGTCACATGTGCTGCGGGCCGAAGCCGGCGGTGCGGGCCTGGTGGCGGGGACGATGACCGAGCCGATCACCGGGAGCCCCGATGTCCCGCCGGGCACCTTCACCGTCGCCGATCTCGAGCGAGCCGTCGAGCGCATCACGATCCTGCCTTCGCCGCATGGACCGCCGGCGCGCCTGCTCTGCATCGAGCAGACCCACAACCTCGGCGGTGGCACCGTCTGGCCCTACGAGACCCTGGCGGCGGTTGCCGGCCGGGCGCGCGAGCGCGGCCTCGCGGTCCACATGGATGGCGCGCGGCTGATGAACGCGGCCCTCGCATCGGGCGTCGCGGCAGCGCGCTGGGGCGCCCTCGTCGACACCGTCTGGCTCGATTTCACGAAGGGCCTGGGCGCCCCGATCGGCGCGGTCCTCGCCGGCAGCGAAGCCGATATCGCCCGCGCCCGGCGCCTCAAGCACGCCTTCGGCGGCGCCATGCGCCAGGCCGGCATCGCGGCCGCCGGCTGCCTCTACGCCCTCGACGAAAACATCGCGCGCCTGGCGGACGACCACGCCAATGCGCGCCGGCTCGCCACCGGCCTGGCGCGCATTCGTGGCCTGCGGCTGTCACATGGCCCGCCGCAGACGAACATCGTCTTTTTCGAGCCCGGTCCCGACGGCCCGACAGCCGCGCAACTGGTGGCCTCGTGCAGGCAACGGGGACTCGGCCTCGGCGCGGTCGGCACGAGGGTCCGGGCGGTGACCCACCTGGATGTCAGCGTCGAGGACATCGATCGCGCGCTGGCGATCATCGCGGCCGCCATGGCGGAACGCCGAGACAGGCCCTAGCGCAGCACCATGTTGGAGCGGTGGACCAGTTCGGGCTCCTCGACGAAGCCGAGCAGGTCCGGGATCTCGGCCGACGGCCGGCGCATGATTCGCCGGGTCTGGCTGGCCGAGTAGTTGGCCAGCCCGCGGGCAATCTCCCGGCCCTGGGGATCGAGGCAGGCCACCACATCGCCACGGCCGAAGTCGCCGCTGACGGCCACCACGCCGATCGGCAGCAGGCTGCGTCCGCCATGAACCACCGCGCGGACCGCGCCCGCATCGAGGGTGAGGGAACCGGCGAGCTGCAGCTGCCCGGCAAGCCACTGCTTGCGGGCGGCAAGCCGGGCGGTACCGGCGATGAACTGGGTGCCGATCGACTCGCCGGCGGCAAGCCGCGGCAGGAGGTCGGGCTCGCGACCGGAAGCGATCAGGGTGTCGGCGCCGCTGGCGGAAGCGCGGCGCGCCGCCGCGACCTTGGTCGCCATGCCGCCGGTGCCGATCGACGTGCCGGCGCCGCCGGCCATCGCCGCCAGGTCCGGATCGTCGGCGGACACCGCCACCAGCAGGCGCGCGCCGGGATCGCGACGCGGGTCGGCGGTGTACAGGCCTTGCTGGTCGGTGAGGATCACCAGTACATCGGCTTCGAGCAGATTGGTGACGAGCGCCGCGAGCGTGTCGTTGTCGCCCACCTTGATCTCGTCGGTCACGACCGTGTCGTTCTCGTTGATGATCGGCACCACGCCCAGGCGCAGCAAGGTCAGCAGCGCCGTGCGCGCATTGAGATAGCGCTTGCGATCGGACAGGTCGTCGTGCGTCAGCAGGATCTGGGCGGTCGGCAGGCCGACCCGGCGAAACGCCGATTCGTAGATCTGCGCCAGGCCCATCTGGCCGACCGCGGCTGCCGCCTGCAGGGCCGAGACCTCGCTCGGTCGCACCGTCCAGCCCAGGCGCAGCATGCCTTCGGCGACCGCCCCCGAGCTGACCATCAGGACTTCCTTGCCCTGGCTGCGCAGCAGGGCAAGCTGGCGGGCCCATTCGCCGACCGCCGCCTCGTCGAGCCCGGCGCCGTCGTTGGTGACCAGGCTCGAGCCGACCTTGACGACGATGCGCCGGGCATCCCGGAGCAGCGGTAGCGGAGCGAGTTCGGGGGCGGTCGAGGCCGCGCCGAAGGCGCCCTGGTCCTGGGCCTCGCCTTCGATCTCGCGCCCCTGGGCGCCCGCTTCGTCCGCCGGGCCGAATCCGCTCACTGGATCGGCTCCGGCGGGGCGTCGCGATCGAAGCGCACGTCCGGCTCGGGGGCATCCCCTTCGCGCACGGTTTCGAGCCAGGACCAGACGGCGCGGCACACCTCCTCGCAGCCTTCGCGAGTGAGCGCGGACACCTGGAAGACCCGCGCCTCGTCGATCGGCAGGGCCTTGCGGCCGCGACCACGCAGTGCCGTGACGAAGGCATCGGCGCGGGCGGCGCGCTCGGCCTGCGGGATCATGTCGATCTTGTTGAGTACCAGCCAGCGGGGCTTCTCGTAGAGCTGCGGATCGTACTTGCGCAGTTCGGCGAGGATCGCCCGCGCATCGGCGACGGGATCGGCCGTCTCGTCGAGCGGCGCCAGGTCGACCACATGCAGCAGCAGGCGGGTGCGCGCGAGATGGCGCAGGAAGCGATGACCGAGCCCCGCGCCATCGGCAGCACCCTCGATCAGGCCGGGGATGTCCGCCACCACGAAGCTCTGCCCGGCGCCCACGCGCACCACGCCGAGATGGGGATGCAGGGTGGTGAAGGGATAGTCGGCGACCCTCGGGCGGGCATTGCTGATCGCCGTGAGGAAGGTCGACTTGCCGGCATTGGGCATGCCGAGCAGGCCCACGTCGGCAAGCACCTTGAGCTCGAGCCGTAGCAGCCGGGTTTCGCCCTCGGTGCCCGGCGTCGACTGGCGCGGCGCGCGATTCACGCTCGACTTGAAATGGATGTTGCCAAGCCCGCCGGTGCCGCCGCGCGCGAGCGTGACCCGGGTCTCGTGCTCGGTCAGGTCGAACAGCAGTTCGTCGGTTTCGGCATCGAAGATTTGGGTGCCGACCGGCATGCGCAGGAGGATGTCCGCGCCGGCAGCGCCGTACTGGTCGGAACCGCGGCCATGTTCGCCGTTGCGGGCCTGGTGGCGGCGCGCGTAGCGGTAATCGATCAGGGTGTTGATGTTGCGGTCGGCGATCGCGAACACGCTGCCGCCACGGCCGCCGTCGCCGCCATTGGGGCCGCCCCGGGGAATGAACTTCTCGCGGCGGAACGACACGATGCCGTTGCCGCCCTTGCCGGCCAGCACTTCGATTCGGGCTTCGTCGACGAACTTCATCGGGATCCTCTCTTCCCGGGCCTGGCTCTGCGGCACGGGGCGGACATCATGCGTTCGCGGCCCGGTCCGGCAGACCGGCCACGCAGGACTACCGTATCCCATGCGGGACGGTAGAGTAGCTTCATTCGGCCAGTCCGGGGGGCGGCAAGCGGCGAAGCGGGCGTCGAACGCCGGGACATGTGGCTAGCGCGCACACGGATGCCGACGCTGGCAAGCTCCACCGTTACAATTGCCGCAGGTGGCCGCCCGGCCGCCACGAACAAGCGGAGATAGAGCATGAAGCGGCTCAGACGCGGCATCGCCAGCCTGCTGGTGGCTTCGGTGGCATTCACCGGATTCCTCCACACGGCCCAAGCCACATTGATCGGCACCGAGCAGGTGGCCCAGGCCTCGGCCAACCGGACCGACGACAGGTCGCGAATCGAAGCCGCACTGGCGCGCGACGATGTCCGCGAGCGACTGCAGGACTTCGGGGTCGATCCACAGCAGGCCCGTGAACGCGTTGCCGCGCTCACCGACGCGGAAGCCGCACGGCTGGCCGGGGTCCTCGATGATGCCCCGGCGGCAGCTGGCCCCGGCGTCCTCGGCGCGGTCCTGTTCGTCTTCGTGCTCCTGCTGGTCACGGACATCCTCGGGCTGACAAAAGTCTTTCCGTTCACCCGCTCGGTACGCTGAGTATCGTGCGTGCGGCAAACGGGCGCGCGCGTCGCGCCCGGGCCGCGGGTCTCGTCCTGCCGGCCCTGATGCTGCTGATGGCGCTGCTGGCCGGATGCGCCAGCCAGACCCGTGCACTGCTCGAGGCCCCGCCGGCAGGCCTGCCGCAGCAGGTCGAGCTCGAGCGCACACCCTACTTCGAGCAGGACGACTACCAGTGCGGGCCGGCCTCGCTGTCGATGGTGCTCGGCGCAGCGGGTTTCGACACCCGCCCCGAGGACCTGATCGGTCGAGTCTTCGTTCCGGGCCGCCAGGGCAGCCTGCAGATCGAGATGATCGCCGCGGCGCGCGGCCAGGGGGCGGTTGCGGTCCCGATCCCCGGGCACCTGGACGCACTGCTGAAGGAACTCGCCGCCGGCCATCCGGTCGTCGTGCTGCAGAACCTGTCGCTGCCGATCAGTCCGGTCTGGCACTATGCGGTGGCGATCGGCTATGACCTCGATCGCCGCGAGCTGCTGTTGCGCTCGGGCCCGGAGCACCGGCAGCGACTCGCGCTGTCCACGTTCGAGCACACCTGGGCGCGAGGCGAGCACTGGGCATTCGTCGCGCTGGCACCGGGCCAGCTGCCCGTCACCGCCACCGAGGCGGAACTCACCGCGGCGCTGGTGGCCTTCGAGCGCGGAGCCCCGCCGCGGGAGGCCCATCGGGCCTACGAGAGCGCTGCGGCCCGCTGGCCCGACAGCTACGTGCTGGCGATCGGCCTGGGCAATACGGCCTACGCGGCCGGCGATCGCGCCTCGGCGGCGGAGGCCTTCCGCGCGGCCGCGCTGCAACATGGCGATGGCGCGGCCTGGCACAACCTCGCAGTGGTCATGCGTGAACTCGGCCGGCTCGACGAGGCGGAGCAGGCCGCCCGCCAGGCGGTCGAGGCCGACGGCCCCTGGGAGGCGCAGGCACGCGCGGAACTCGAGCGCATCCGATCCCTGCGCAAGCGACCGCCGGCCGAGCCCGCCGAAACTACTGGCGCGGCTCGACGCTGACCACGTTCTTGCGCAGCGCGCCGCGGACCGCGAAGCGGACCTCACCGTCGACGAGCGCATACAGCGTGTGGTCCTTGCCGAGACCGACGTTCTCGCCGGCATGAAAACGCGTGCCGCGCTGGCGCACGATGATCGAGCCGGCCGGAATCGACTGGCCGCCATAGACCTTGACGCCGAGCATCTTCGGATTGGAATCGCGGCCGTTGCGTGAGGAACCGCCGCCCTTCTTGTGTGCCATCTGTTCTTCTCCCTATGGATTACGGGGAAACCGGAGACTCAGGCGCGCTTGCCGCCGTCGAGTTCCGCCTTGAGCTTCTCGAGCGCCTCGAAGTCGCCCCGGGCGGCCAGCGCCGCCTGCTCGGGCCAGGTGCCCGGATCGTGCGCGGCGAAGCGCGAGCCTGCGGCCGCGAGAAGCTCGCGCAGGCGATCGACCGGCGTGTCGGCAAGCTGGGCCCAACTGCGGATGCCGGCAGCGCCGAGCACCTCCTCGGCGATCTTGGGGCCGATCCCCTCGATGAGCGTCAGGTCGTCGCCGTCGCCAGCGGGCGCCGCCGACGGTTGCGGCGCAGCGGCCGCGGCGCCGGCCTGTTCGGCCTCCACCGTGCCGAGTGCCGAGGCGATCCTCGCGATGAAGACCTCGGTATAGGGCTGGCGATGCCCCTGGGTCTTGCGATAGTGCTTGCGCCGACGCATCTTGAAGATGCGGATCTTGTCGTGACGACCCTGCGCAATCACCGTTGCCGAAACCGTCGCCCCGTCCACGAGGGGCGCGCCGACCGAAAGCTGGTCGCCGCTGCCGACCGCCAGGACCTGGTCGATCGTGATTTCCGCTCCGATGTCCGCCGGTATCTGTTCTATTTTCAGTTTTTGGCCGGCAGCGAC
>JBAYRO010000029.1:0-37272 GCA_041676645.1 Burkholderiaceae bacterium
ACCGACAGTCCGACGTAGCCCATGTAGAGCAGCGGCGGATGGAACACCATGCCGACATCCTGGAGCAGCGGATTGAGGTCGCGACCATTCGGTGGCGGCGGCAGCAGGCGCTCGAAGGGATTGGAGGTGAACAGCAGGAACAGCAGGAAGCCGAAGGCGATGAGGCCCATGATCGCGAGTATCCGTGCCCGAAGCACGCCCGGAAGCGAGCCCGAGAACAGCGCGACCGCCAGGGTCCAGCCCGCCAGTGTCAGGACCCACAGCAGCATCGAGCCTTCATGCGATCCCCAGGTGGCGGCGATCCGGTAGTGCAGGGGTAGATCGAGGTTCGAATGCGTCGCCACCAGCAGCACGCTGAAGTCGTTGTTCACGAAGAGCGATGCCAGCGCCAGGAAGGCCAGCGCGACGAGAACGAACAGCAGGACGGCGGCCGGCGTGCCGATCGCCATGAGGCGCGCGCCGGTCTGGCCGCGCAGCGCGCTGCCGAGCATCGGTAGCGCGCCCAGCATGAACGCCACGGCCAGGCCGAGGGCGAGCAGGAACTGCCCGAGTTCAGCGAGCATTGGCGGCCTCCCCGTCATTGCCCACGACCCGGTCGATCACGATCCTGAGATCGTGGCTTCCGGGTTCGACCGAAGCCAGCGAACCGTAGAGGTCGCCCGCCCGGCGTTGCGCCTCGCCGCTGCGGCTCAGGCGCGCCTCGAGGCTCAGGACGCCGGCGCTCGACAGCAGCCGGGAGGGATTCATCGCATTGGCATCGCCGAGCTCGAAGGACATCGGCAGGCTGGCGCCCGGCTCGCGCCGGACCGCCACCGGAATCGGGGGGCCGTCAGCCTGGCGGGCGATCACGAAGAGCGTCCCGCCGCGTTCGGCCTGGGCGGCAAGCCCGGGGTCGACGAGGACGGTTCCGGCGACGATCGTTCCCGTCGCCTGCTGCGCGGCGGCGCGGCGCCCCGTATCGGGCGCCGCCGTCGAGCTTGCCAGGACCGCCGGCGTCGGTGCGCCCGACGGCATCCGGGCCTCGATGCGATCGAGGATCCGGCCGACTTCGGTGGCATCGGCCGATCCCGCCGGCATGCCCTCGCGCAGCTGCAGCAGGTAGTGGCGGGCGCGGGGCAGGTCGCCGGCGCGGAACTGGGCGGCCGCCATCAGCCAGAGCGCCCTCGGTTCCCTGTCATCTATCGTGAGCGCGCGCTCGAGCATCTCGATCGGCCGTCCCGCGAAACTGCCGCCCGCGACCACGGCGACCGATTCGGCCGTCTCGGCGAGCAGCCTCGCGTCGGGTTCGACCCGCGGCATGGCCTGTTCGAACGCGAGCACGGCATCCTGGTGACGTCCCTGCATCTTGAGCGCGGCGCCGAGCATGGCCCAGGCCTCGCCGTCCTCGGGCGCTTCACGGGTGCGCTGCTCGATCCCGGCGACCAGGGTGTCCAGCTCCCGGCTCTCCGAGGGCATGGCGGTGGTGGTGGGATGGCCGGGGGGTAGCTGCGGACTGGCGGTGGGATGGCCGAGGGGTGGCTGCGGACTGGTGGCCCGGGCCGGCGGGCGGGCTTCGAGCAGGGCCGGCGCGCCGACCTGCTGATATGTCATGAAGGCGCTCGCCGGCACCAGGACGATGAGGGCGGCCGCCGTGATTCCGGTAACGCCGCGCACGCCGGCGACGCTTCTCCTGGTCGGCGCCGATACGCTGGAGGTCGGCAGGTCGGTCGCGAGCTGGCGCAGCAGCTCGCGTTGCGCCAGCTCGGCCTCGTCGGGGGCGAGCCGCCCGCTGGCGCGTTCCCGGTCGATCTCGCGACGGCGGTCGCGGTAGACCGCAAGCCGTTGCCGCTCCTCCTCCCCGGCTTCATCCACGACGGGCGGGTCGCGCCGTAGCAATGGCCTGACCAGCACGACGGTGACGAGCAGCGTCGCCATCGCGACGAAAACCCAGAACAGCAGCATGGTGGCACCGGCACACGCCCGAGGGTCGGCGTGGAGTCGAACCTCGGAGGATTGTCGCATCGGGGTGCGCTGCGCATGAGGGCTCGGCAGGGGCGAATTCCGGTCTGGATGGGTCCAGTGTCCATGTCTGGCATGGGTCCAGAACACCATGGACGCTGTCGGCCGATCGCTGCATCGGCCACCCGTCGTTGCTACAGTGGAGGAATGATCGATGACGAGCGGACGGAGTCACGATGACGGCACAGGCCCAGGGCTGCGACTGGATCATCGTGGGGGCGGGCATCGCCGGCGCCTCGCTCGGCTACTTCCTTGCACCCCATGGGCGGGTCGTCCTGCTCGAGAGGGAAGCGCAGCCGGGTTACCACGCCACCGGTCGTTCGGCGGCTCTCTATCTCGAGAGCTACGGGCCCCCCCAGGTGCGGGCGCTGACGCTCGCCAGCCGCGCCTTCCTCGAAAGGCCGCCCGACGGCTTCGCGGAACAGCCGATCCTGACGCCGCGCGGCGCCCTGAGCTTCGGTACTGGCGAGCAGCAGGCCCTGCTCGACCAGCGCCTCGAGGAGATCCGCGGGCTCGGCATCGAGGCCTTGCGGCTCGACGCCGCGGCCACGCTGGCCAGGGTGCCGGTCCTGCGCGCTGAACTGGTCGCCGGCGGCCTGTTCGAGCCGGACGCCATGGATATCGATGTGGACCTGCTGCTGCAGGGCTACCTGCGTGGCCTGCGCCGTCATGGGGGCATTGTCGAGTCCGGTGTCGACATCACCGAAGCGGGCCGCGACGGCGACGACTGGCTCGTTTCCGACGGGCGACGGCAGTGGCGCGCTCCGGTGCTCATCGATGCCGCCGGCGCCTGGGCCGACGAGTTCGCCATGCTTGCCGGGGTGGCGCCGATCGGCCTGCAGCCGAAGCGTCGCAGCGCCTTCGTGTTCCATCCGCCCGAGGGGCTCGATGTTCGCGCGCTGCCGGCTTTCCTGGCCGCCGACGATTCCTTCTACGTCAAGCCCGATGCCGGCATGCTGCTCGGCTCGCCGGCCAACGCCGATCCGGTGGCCCCCCATGATGTCGTCGCCGAGGAGCTCGACGTCGCGATCGGCATCGACCGCATCCAGCGCTTCACCACGCTCACGATTCGCCGACCCGCGCGAACCTGGGCGGGCTTGCGCTCCTTTGTCGAGGACGGCGGTCTGGTGGGAGGCTTCGATCCGGTCGCGACCGGGTTCTTCTGGGTGGCCGCCCAGGGCGGCTACGGCATCCAGACCTGCGCTGCGATGGGTGACGCCTGCGCTGCGCTGGTGCGCGGCCAGCCCCTGCCGGCGCACCTGCAGGACGTCGGCCTGACGGAAGCGGCCCTGGGCCCGGCCCGCCTCTCCTGAGCCGGTCGCCGGGCGCTACGGCTCGGTGGACGGCTGCAGGGTGGGGTGCTCGCCGCCAGGCGGGCGGACCGGGCCGAGCAGGGCCTGGATCTGCGGCAGGACGCTTTCGGTGGCCCGGCGGCCCTCGTCGATCGCCTCGGCGGCGCGATGGAAGTCGAGCAGGGCGAAGTGTGCGAGGTGGGGCGCGACCAGGACGTCGGCCGGCTCGCCGGCGAGTCGGCTGCGGGTGATGCGGATCTGCATGATGTTGATGCTGGTCGCCAGCACATCCATCAGCGAGGGTGGCGGTGGCGCCGGGGGTTCGTCGTCGGAGCTCGAGAAGAGCGAGGCGAAGCCCGCCTGGAGCCGCGCCATCAGGCCGTCGCCCGGCTCGGCAGGGATTACCGAACTCGATACCGGTTGCAGGGCGCTGGCTCGGCCGAGCATGTCGGCGCCGAGGTCGACCGCGATCACGACGTCGGCGCCCATGGCGCGGGCGAGCGATACCGGCACCGGGTTGACCAGGCCGCCGTCGACCAGGTAGCGGCCATCGCGCAGGACGGGGGTGAACAGGCCCGGCACCGAGATCGAGGCCCGGGCTACCTCGAGGAACGGACCCTTCTCGAGCCAGACCTCGCGGCCGGTGTGCAGGTCGGTGGCGACCGCCGCGAAGGGCAGGTCGAATTCGGAGATGTCCGATTCGCCGAGCCGGTGGGCCAGGAAGCCGAGGAGCTTCGAGCCCTTGATCAGGCCGCTGCCCATCGAGATGTCGAGAAAGCCGACCACGTCGGACCAGCTCAGGCTGCGCAGCCAGGATTCGAGTTCGTCGAGCCTGCCCTTGGCGTAGATCCCGCCCACGAGGGCTCCGATCGATGTCCCGCAGACGATGTCGGGCCGGATCCCCGCCTCCTCCAGGGCCTGGATCACGCCGATGTGCGACCAGCCTCGCGCTGCGCCGCTGCCGAGCGCGAGCCCGATCCGCAGCCTGTTCGGTCTTGTCATCATGGCGGGTTCACGGCGGGACGGATGAGGGCTTTCCACTATACGACAAGGCCGTGCCGACCGTCGATGGCGGCCCGCCAACCGCCGATCGGGCGGGAGCCACGAATGCGCGCCGCCCCTTCGCCGTCGGCGGCCGGACGGGGACATTCATCACGACGATCGCGCTGGCCATCAGTTAGGATCGGACGCAACGCGCACTGGAATCGCCGTCCGATGCGCACCAATACCGACTAGATGACTGCCGATTCGTCGACAAGCCCAAGCAGGACTTTCGCGGACATCCGCGCCGAACTCGCGCGCGAGTTGACGCAGGGTTTTCGCGGACTCCTGCCGGTGCTCGCAGCGGAGCTCGAGACCGCGGGCGAGCGTGCCGAGTCCGACCGGGATTACCAGGCCCTGCACGCCGCCTGCTCGATCCTGCGGCGCGACCCGGACCAGCGCGCCGCACGGATCGCGGGCCTGTTCGAGGAACTGGTACAGCGGATTCTCAAGGCGGCCGAACTCGATGATCCGTCCGCGCAGGCGGAGGTGCTCGCCCTGATGGACGAGGAAACCCTCGAGGCGCAGCTGATCGCGCAGCCCCTTGCGAAGAGGGTTCGCGAGGCCGATCCGACGGGTTACGAAACCTACGCGGCCCGGGCACGCCGCCTGAGCCCGGTGCCCTGGGTGGACGATGCGCTCAATCCGCTCGGCGCACGGGTGCTGGCGCAGGCTTTCGTCGCAGCGCTGGGCGACGTGCTCGAGACGGGGCCGGTGCGCCAGCGCCTGCGCAGCGTGCTGCCGCCGCGCGTGGCGCCGATGCTCGGCCAGCTCGTCGCCGGCGCCGAGCGTCGCATGGCCCGGCTGGGCGTCGAGCCCATGCCGCCCTCGCAGGTGCTTCCCGACGAGAAGGGCGTGCCACCCGAGCCCGAGCCTTCGGCGGTGGCGGACGGGTCCGCACCATTCCCGGCCGGCGACCATGCCGATCCCGCCGTTGCGGACGAGCCCCACGGGGACGCGCCATCCTCCGCGCCCTCGACCGCCGAGCGCATGGTCGATCGGGTCGCCCGGGCGGATCGCGATGCCCGCCGGCTCGGGACATCGGCGCTCGCCAGTCTCGTGGCCGATGAGCGTCTGCGCGTGTTGCCGACATTGCAGCCGGTGGTCGACATCGAGCGCGACGCCGTAGCCTTCGCCCATTCGATCGGCCAGGTCCCGTACAGCCGGAGTTCGCGCAGCCGTTACTTCGCCAATGTCCGCAAGCGCCTCGGCGAAGCCTCGGCCACGCCCGCGCAGCTGGCGGTGGTCGATGTGGTTGCCGCGATGTTCGACTATGTCGTCGACGACCGGCGACTGCCCCAGGCGGCGCATCCGCTCGTCTGGCGGCTGCAGCAACCCTCGCTCGCGCTTGCGCTGCTCGATCCGGGCTATCTCGGCGACGAACCCCGGTCCTTGCGCCGCCTGGTGGAGAACTTCGGCGCGATCGCCAATGCCTTCGCGGACGACATGACCCGCGGCAGCGAACTCTATCGCCGGATGGAGACGGTGGTGCGCGCCGTCGAGATCGTGACCAGCGCGCTGCAGACGCGCTCGGCGGTGATGTCGCGCCAGGTCGAGCTCGAGTACACCCGGGCGGCCGGGCATGTCGGCCAGCTGATCGAGCGCATCGTGCGCGAACGCAGCGCGCTCGAATCGATGCCCGGCCGGCGCAATCGCCGCGACTACACGCGGCGGCCGAACCGGGGCCAGGAGCGCGAAGTCACCGAGAGGATCGAGCGCCTGCTCGAGGAGCGGCTCGCCCGTCATTCGGTGCCCGAGTCGGTCCATGAATTCCTGCGCACCGTCTGGTTGCGACACCTGCGTACGGCCGTGCTGCGCGACGGCGAGGACAGCGGCGAATTCCGCGTCGCGCTGCAGGTGGTCGATGACCTGCTGTGGAGCCTCGACGACAAGGCGCCGGGCGCGGTCAGCCGCCGCGAGCTGGTGCAGCGGATTCCGCCCCTGATCCAGGTCCTGACCCAGGGCCTGCGCGCGATCGGCGCGAAGGAAGAGGAGCATCGCGGCTTCTTCGACGAGCTGTTCCTGATCCACCTGCGCCGCCTGCAGCGGCGCGATCGCAGCCGCACGGTAACGGGGCCGGAGGCGGTCGACGAGCCGGTCCCCGCCGAACCGACCGATCCGGCGCACGCCACCGAGCCGGCGTCATCGGATCGCGCGCCCGCCACCAGGATGGGCGCTTCGCACACCACGACCTACGATGTCCAGGGCAGCGTGCCCACCTTGCGCGATCCCCTGCATGCGCGCGAGCGGGCCGAGGACCGGCATGCGTCCGAGCCCAGCGACGCGATGGCGTCGACCGCCGCAGATGCCGATGACGGCGATGTCGAATGTGGTGATTCCGGCCTGCGGACCGGCACGGCCAGGGGCGTGGCGCCGGCCGCGTCGACTGAAGGATCGACCGAACCGGAAGAAGCGCCGACGCGGGTGGTGGTGCCGATCGTCGACGCGGCTCCGGCGGCGGCGCAGGCACAGGAGGAAACCGCCGAGGCGGACGAGCGCAGCCATCGCCTGCTCGAGGTTCTCAATGCGGTCGATCTCGCCGACCTGCCCGGGCAGCCGCGCCGGATCCTGGCGGATCCCGACGATGCCTTCGGACAGCTGGCGCGGGGCGACTGGGTCGAGATGGAGAGTCGTGACGGTGGCCAGCGCTACATGAAGGTGGCATGGATCAACAGCAAGCGCACCGTGGCCCTGCTGGTCCGCCATCCCGATCGAAGGGCGCTCTCCCTGCGCATGAACGAGATGGCGCGCCGCTTCGAGGCGGGCCGCGCTTTCCTGCTGGAGCGCGCCGCGCACTGAACCGACTGCGGGTCCGACTCCAGGCGCTGGTGCGCCGGAACCTTACCGGCTCACGGCCGGGCGTTTCACGCGGGTTCGTCGATCGGGAAGGTCACGACATGGTCGGCATCGAAGCGGATGCCGATCCGCTCGCCGATCCCATGGTCGTGGTGGCTCGGCACCAGCGCCAGCAGCGTCGCCCCGCTGGGCAGCTTCAGGGTGTAGAGGAAATGGGCGCCGCGAAAGGCCTTGCGGACGACCTCGGCGCGAATCGGACTGTCGTCATCGTGGACGACGTCGTCCGGGCGCAGCAGCACCTGCACCTCCCCGCTCGGACTGGCCTGGGCATGGGCCATGGCCTGGTCGGTGCGCGTGTGGATCGGCAGGTTGCCCAGTTCGATTGATACCCGGGAGCGGCCGTCGACATGGTGGATCCGGCCTGGCAGGAAGGAGCCGAGGCCGACGAAATCCGCGACCAGGCGCGTCTGCGGCTGATGATAGAGGCGATAGGGAGTGTCCCACTGCTCGATCCGCCCCTGATGCATCACGCCGACCCGGTCGGCCAGCGCGAAGGCTTCGTACTGGTCGTGTGTCACGAGCAGGGCGGTGATGCGGGCGCGCTGAAGGATGTCGCGCAGGTCCAGGGCGAGCCGTTCGCGCAGGTCGGGGTCCAGATTGGAGAAGGGTTCGTCGAGCAGCAGGATCGCCGGCGCCGGTGCGAGCGCCCGCGCGAGCGCCACCCGCTGCTGCTGGCCACCGGAGAGTTCGTGCGGATAGCGTTCGCCGATGCGGGGCAGGCCGACGAGTTCGAGCATCTCGGCCACGCGACTGCGCCGGGCTGCCGGCGCGAGTCGCCGCAGCCCGAAGGCGACGTTGGCGGCGACGTCCAGATGGGGAAACAGGGCATAGTCCTGGAACACGACGCCGACCCCACGTGATTCGGGCTCGGCGCAGTGGCAGGAATCGCTCACCATCCTGCCGCTGATGTGGATCCGGCCGCTGGACGGACGGACGAAGCCGGCAACGGCGCGCAACGCGGTCGTCTTGCCGCAGCCCGACGGACCGAGCAGGCAGCCGATCTCGCCATCGTTCAGGCTGAACGACAGGCCGCTCAGCACATCGAGCCGGCCATCCGGGGTGTCGTAGTGGATATGCAGCCCGTCGACCAGGAGGGCCGCGGGCGAGATCGTGGCGCCGGACTGGCCGGCCATCGTGTCGCGTTCCGGAATGGCGTGCATCCCCAATGCCTATAATTCTCACTCGCAATTCTAGCCATGCAGCGCACTCTGCATGCGTCATCGATGCCGGATACGCCGGATCCGCTCGCCGCCGAACTGCGTCCGCCCCTCGGCCCGACCGCCAGGGCCGGCGCGCCCGCGCGTGCATGGGGCGCGCGCCCGGACTTCCTGCGGGCCGGCGCGATCCTGATGGCGCTGCTCACGGCGGCGCCGGTGATCGCGCTGGGCTTCATTGCCGCCAGCGAGAGCGAGATCACCGGCACGCTGGGGCATCTCGCCAGCACGGTGCTGCCGCGCTATCTGCTCACCACCGCCTGGGTTTCGGTTGTCGTGCTTGCGGTCGCGCTGCTGTTCGGGGTGTCCTGCGGCTGGCTGGTCGCCAGGTACCGGTTCCCGGGCCATCGCATCGTCTCGTGGGCGCTCGTCCTGCCCCTGGCCATGCCGGGTTTCGTCATGGCCTATGCGTACACCCAGTTCCTCGAGGTATCCGGGCCGCTGCAGGGGGCGCTGCGGGCCGCCACCGGCTGGGGTATCGGCGACTACTGGTTCCCCGATATCCGCACCCCGGTCGGTGCCGGCCTCTTCCTCGGCCTGGCCCTCTATCCCTATGTGTATCTTTTCTCGCGGACCGCCTTCGCGGAGACGAACCCCTCGATGGCCGAGGCCGCCCGCTCGCTCGGGCTCTCGCGGGTCCGGGTCTGGTGGCGAGTCACCTGGCCGGTCGCGCGACCTGCGATCGTGGCCGGAAGCCTGCTGGTGCTGATGGAGACACTCGCCGATTTCGGCGTCGTGGCGTATTTCGCGGTCGATACCTTCAGCGCCGGCATCTACCGGGCATGGCAGGGCATGGGCGACCGGGTCGGGGCGGCGCGGCTCGCGATCGTGCTCCTGCTCCTGGTCGGGATGGTGGTCGTCATCGAGCGGCGCCAGCGCGGCCGGATGCGCTTCTTTACCCGCGGCGGGGCGCAGCTGATACCGACGCGGGTCGGCGGCTGGGCGGGACTGCGGATGCTCGCCTGGTGCCTGGTGCCGATCGTGTTCGGCTTCGCCCTGCCGGCCTTGCTGCTCCTGTTCGGCTGGCTCGGCGGCGAGGCGGTCGCCGATCCGCGCCTCGGGCGCTGGGTGGCCAATACCGCCCTGATCGCGACCATCGCCGCCATCGCGACCATGCCCCTGGCGTTGTTCGGGGCGTATGCGGCGCGGCTGCATCCGCAGCGCTCCACCCGCTGGTCGCTGGCGCTTGCCAACAGCGGCTATGCCTTGCCGGGTGTGGTCCTCGGGGTGGCCTTGCTCGCCTTCGTCGGTGCCTTCGATCGCTGGATCAGCCAGCCGCTGATCGGCGCCAGCCTGTTCGGCGGAACCCTCTTCGCGCTGGTGTATTCATACAGCGTGCGCTTCTTCTCCGTGGCCTACCAGGGCCTGGGTGCGGCGCTCGAGCGGATCAGCCCCTCGATGGACCAGAGCGCCCGCTGCCTCGGACGCAGCAGCCTCGGGGTGCTGCGTGACGTGCACTGGCCGATGCTGCGGCGCAGCCTCGCCGCGGCGAGCCTGCTGGTGATGATCGAGTGCCTCAAGGAACTGCCGGCGACGCTGGTGTTGCGGCCATTCAACTTCGACACCCTGGCGGTGGTCGCCTACCAGTTCGCCGCCGACGAGCGCCTGCCCGAGGCGGCGCTGCCGTCGCTGCTGATCGTCGTGGTCGGCATGCTGCCGGTGCTGGCACTGGCGAGGACTCTCGCCAGACGCTGAGACACTTCACAGCGGAATTGTCATCCGGTTATAATGGCGGGCTTAGGCGCGTAGCTCAGTTGGTTAGAGCACCATCTTGACATGGTGGGGGTCGTTGGTTCGAATCCAATCGCGCCTACCAGGGAAATCACGGGTTACGGTGGTGTCACCGTAACCCGTTCGTTTTTCCGGAGGAAGCCCATGTCCAATGCCCACACCGCCCAGCGCCTGTCCGGCAAACTCCAGCCGACATCGGGCGGCTCGGTCTACGTCGATCCAGAGAAGCTGGAATGGCAGAAATCCCAGTTCGACAAGATCTGGATGAAGGTGCTCTATCGCAACGACGAGGCCGGGGAGATGACCGTCCTGCTGAAGTGGGAGCCCGGTGCCGTCCTGCCCTTCCACAGGCATCCGGAGATCGAGCAAAGCTGGGTGATCGAAGGCTCCTTCTACGACCATGACGGCATCTGCCGCGCCGGCCAGTACGTATGGCGCAAGCCGGGTTCGCTGCACGAAACGCGTTCCGACGAGGGCTGCCTGCTGCTGGCGGTTTACCGCAAGCCCAATGTGTTCTTCCACACCGCGGGATTCCGGGCGGCCGATCAGGCGTAGCGCGGATGGCGCCCGCCCATGCGGTCATACGCGGGATCCTGTAGAATTCCGGGTTCGGGTTTTGACATGGCGGGGTCAAACAAGGGCACGAGCGCGCGCGATGGATGCTTCGACGAAAATCTGCGGCTCGCCGCACTTTTTTCGCCCGCGGCTTCAGGAAAGAGCGTGATCGAGATCAGTCTGCCGGACGGTTCCGTCCGCGAATTCGAAGGCCCCGTGACCGTTGCCGAGGTCGCCGCGTCGATCGGCGCCGGGCTGGCGAAGGCCGCCCTGGCGGGGCGGGTCGATGGCGAACTGGTCGACACCAGCCACCGGATCGACAAGGACGCATCGCTGGAGGTCGTCACGGCCCGCGATCCCGATGGCCTCGAGGTGCTGCGGCACTCGACCGCCCACCTGCTGGCGTATGCCGTCAAGGAACTCTTCCCGGGGGCGCAGGTCACCATCGGCCCGGTCATCGACAACGGTTTCTACTACGACTTCGCCCACGATCGGCCGTTCACTCCCGAGGATCTCGTCGCGATCGAGAAGCGCATGGCCGAGCTGGCGGCGAAGGACGAGACCGTCGTCCGGGAAGTCTGGAATCGCGACGAGGCGGTGGCCTTCTTCCGCTCGATCGGCGAGGAATACAAGGCGGAGATCATCGCGGCGATCCCGGCCGAGCAGACGATCACGCTCTACCGCGAGGGCGACTTCGTCGACCTCTGCCGCGGCCCGCATGTGCCTTCGACCGGCAAGCTGCGGGTCTTCAAGCTGCTCAAGGTGGCCGGCGCCTACTGGCGGGGCGATTCGCGCAACGAGATGCTGCAGCGGATCTACGGTACCGCCTGGGCGAACAAGGAAGACCAGGCCGCCTACCTGCACATGCTCGAGGAGGCCGAGAAGCGCGACCACCGGCGCCTCGGGCGCGAGCTCGACCTGTTCCACCTGCAGGACGAGGCGCCGGGCATGGTGTTCTGGCATCCGAAGGGCTGGACGCTCTGGCAGCAGATCGAGCAGTACGTCCGCGGCGTCTATCGCGACAGCGGCTACCAGGAAGTGCGCTGTCCGCAGATTCTCGATGTCGAGTTGTGGAAGCGCTCGGGGCACTGGGACAACTACAAGGAAGGCATGTTCTTCACCGGCGACGCCGACGAGCGCCAGTTCGCCGTCAAGCCGATGAACTGCCCGGGCCACGTCCAGATCTTCAATTCATCACTGCGCAGCTACCGGGAACTGCCCCTGCGCTATGGCGAATTCGGTGCCTGCCATCGCAACGAACCCTCGGGCGCACTGCATGGCCTGATGCGGGTTCGCGGCTTCACCCAGGACGATGGCCATGTTTTCTGCACCGAGGCGCAGATCGAGCCCGAGGTTACCGCCTTCCACCAGCAGGCCATGGCCCTGTACCGGGACTTCGGCTTCGAGGACATCGGCCTGAAGATCGCCCTGCGCCCGGAAAAGCGGATCGGCGACGACGGCAGCTGGGACCGGGCCGAGGAAGCCTTGCGCGCCGCGCTGCGTCGCTGTGACGTGCAATGGGAGGAGCTCCCGGGCGAGGGCGCCTTCTACGGGCCCAAGATCGAATACCACATGAAGGATTCGATCGGCCGCAGCTGGCAGGTCGGGACCATGCAGGTGGATTTCATGATGCCCGAGCGTCTGGGCGCCGAATATGTGGCCGAGGACAATACCCGGCGCCGTCCGGTCATGCTGCATCGTGCGATCGTCGGCTCGATGGAGCGCTTCACGGGCATCCTGCTGGAACATCATGCCGGCGCCATGCCGATGTGGCTCGCGCCGGTGCAGGCGGTCGTCCTGAGCATTACCGAAGCCCATGCGGACTACGCCGAATCCGTTGCGCAACTGTTGAGAAAACAAGGGTTTAGGGTGGAAGCCGATTTGCGCAACGAGAAAATCAACTATAAAATCCGCGAACACAGCCTGCGCAAGGTGCCCTACCAGCTGGTAGTGGGCGAACGCGAGCGCGAGGCTGGCGGGGTGGCCGTGCGCGCCCGAGGGGGGGTGAACCTCGGGACGATGGCCACTCATTCGTTTGTCGAACGACTATCCGAGGACGTCTCGAGCAAGCGCGCCAACCCCATGGGTTGAGCCTTCGCCAGACGCCCGTCGGATAAGACCCATTGATGAATCGAGGGAGAACAGAGCATCGCTACTCATGTTCGAAGCCACCGTATAAACGGTGAAATTCATGTTCCGGAGGTACGCCTTACGGGTGTGGACAACGAGCCGATCGGAATCGTCGCGACGCGTGAAGCACAGCGCATGGCCGAGGATGCCGGAGTCGATCTCGTCGAGATCGCGCCGCAGGCCGATCCGCCCGTGTGTCGTCTCATGGACTACGGCAAGTTCAAGTACCAGGAACAGAAGCGAGCCCACGAAGCGAGAGCGAAGCAGAAGACCATCCAGGTCAAGGAGGTGAAGTTCCGCCCCGGGACCGACGAAGGCGACTACAAGGTCAAGCTTCGCAACATCATCCGGTTCATCGAGGAAGGCGACAAGGTCAAGGTGACCCTGCGTTTCCGGGGGCGCGAGATGGCGCACCAGGAAATCGGGGTGAGGCTGCTCGAGAAACTTCGCGGCGACGTGGAGGAACTCGTCCAGATCGAATCCATGCCGCGGCTCGAAGGGCGGCAGATGGTGATGGTGATGGCGCCGAAGCGCAAGAGCTGATCACCCATACAAGCCGAGCAGGTCTCCTGAAGTTCCGGCCGCAGGCCGGGCACCTGTCGAGGCATTAGAAAGAAAGAGCGAAAGGGTCGATATGCCCAAGATGAAGACCAAACGGGGCGCTGCCAAGCGCTTCAAGATCCGTGCGGGCGGTACCGTCAAGCGCGGACAGGCGTTCAAGCGCCACATCCTCACCAAGAAGACCACCAAGAACAAGCGCCAGCTGCGCGGTGCCGTCAATGTCCACCCGTCCGACGTGCCGTCGATTCGGGCCATGCTGCCCTACGCGTAAGGAGGCGAGAACATGACTCGAGTCAAGCGCGGAGTGACGGCGCGCGCGCGTCACAAGAAGGTCCTGGCGGCTGCCAGGGGATATCGCGGTCGCCGCAAGAACGTCTACCGGATCGCCGTCCAGGCGGTCATGAAGGCGGGCCAGTATGCATACCGCGATCGCCGGACCAGAAAGCGGGTGTTCCGCTCGCTGTGGATCACCCGGATCAATGCGGCTGCCCGTTCGCACGGCATCACCTACAGCGCCTTCATCAACGGCCTGAACAAGGCCGGCATCGGCCTGGACCGCAAGGTGCTGGCGGACATGGCGGTGCACGACAAGCCCGGTTTCGCGGCGGTCGTCGGCCAGGTCAAGGCGACGCTGGGTACCGCCTGAGCACGGGGCAGGGCCGCCGGGCGGCCTGCCGCCGGCCGTCGTCCGGAACGACGGCACGGATCGGGACGGGGCCTCGCGGCCCCGTTTTCAATGGCGCGTGGAGCCGTCCCCCGGCTTTCTCGCGGCGCTGTTTCCAGGATCACTCCAGGATCGAGTCGAAGATGGATGCCAGCCAGACCCAAGCCCTCGTCGATGAAGCGGCGAGCCTCGTTGCCGCCTGCGCGGACGCGAATGCGCTCGCCAATGCCAAGGCGCGCTTCCTCGGGCGCGACGGCCTGCTGACCCAGCGCATGAAGTCGCTCGGCAAGTTGTCCGGCGCCGATCGGGCCGCCGCGGGCCGGGCGCTCAACGAAGCCAAGCAGCGCATCGAGTCGCTCCTCGAGGAGCGCGAAGCGGCGATCGAGGCGGCCCTGCTCGATGCCCGCCTGTCGGCCGAGGCGATGGACGTGACCCTGCCGGGCCGCTCCGTGAGCCAGGGCGGGCTCCATCCCCTGACCCTGACGATTGCACGGGTCGAGGAGATCTTCCGCTCGATCGGATTCGACGTGGCCGACGGGCCCGAGATCGAGGAGGACTTCTTCAATTTCACGGCCTTGAACACCCCCGCCGACCATCCGGCGCGGTCGATGCACGACACCTTCTACGTCGATCCGGTGCCGGGCGCGCAGCCGGGCCTGCTGCTGCGCACCCATACCAGTCCGATGCAGATCCGCTATGCCCGGTCGCATCGGCCGCCGATCCGGGTCATCGCGCCGGGCAAGGCGTACCGGGTCGATTCCGATGCCACGCATTCGCCGATGTTCCACCAGGTCGAGGGCCTGTGGGTCGACGACGACATCAGCCTGGCCGACCTCAAGAACGTCTATGCGGATTTTCTCGCGCAGTTCTTCGAACGCGACGACATCGACCTGCGCTTCCGTCCTTCCTATTTCCCGTTTACCGAGCCTTCGGCCGAGATCGACATGCGCTTTGCCGACGGCCCGCTGGCCGGACGCTGGCTGGAGGTCAGCGGGGCGGGGCAGGTGCATCCGGACGTGGTTCGCAACATCGGTCTCGATCCGGAGCGGTACATCGGTTTCGCCTTCGGTTCGGGGATCGAGCGCCTCGCGATGCTGCGCTATGGCGTAGGCGACCTGCGGGTGTTCTATGAGAACGACCTGCGCTTCCTGCAACAGTTCGGACGCTGAGCCGGAGAACCCGAGATGAAACTTCCCGAGAACTGGCTGCGCAGCTTCTGCTCGCCCGACTGGGATTCCGCCCGGATCGCCGAGCAGCTCACCATGGCGGGCCTCGAGGTGGAGGAGACCGACCCGGTCGCGCCGCGCTTTACCGGCGTGGTCGTGGCGGAGGTACGCAGCGTCGAACCCCACCCGGATGCGGACAAGCTGCGCGTGTGCCGGGTCGATGCCGGCGAGGGGGGCCTGCGGCAGATCGTCTGCGGCGCGCCGAACGTCGAGGCGGGCATGAAGGTTCCCTGCGCCCTGCCGGGCGCCGAGCTGCCCGGGGGCTTCAGGATCGCGCCGGTGAAGATGCGCGGCGTGGCCAGCGAAGGCATGCTCTGCTCGGCGCGCGAGCTGGGTCTCTCGGAAGATCACTCGGGCCTGCTGGCGCTCGATGGCGGTGCCGGGGTCGGCGAGGACATTCGCCGGGAGCTCGAGCTCGACGAACAGGTGTACACCCTGAAGCTGACGCCCAACCTCGCGCACTGCCTCGGGGTCTTCGGGGTTGCCCGCGAGCTCTCGGCCCTGTCCGGCGCGCCTCTCGTGCATCCGGAAAATCGACCGATCGTTCCCGCAATATCCGATAAGTTAGCGGTAAAAATCGAAGATTCCGATCTTTGCGGCCGGTTTTCGGGTCGAATCATCCGTGGAGTGAATGCCCGCGCGGCCACGCCGGGCTGGATGCGCTCGCGGCTCGAGCGGGCTGGCCAGCGGTCGATCTCGGCCCTCGTCGATATCTCGAACTACGTGATGCTCGAGGTCGGCCGTCCCACCCACGTCTTCGATCTCGCGAAGATCCACGGCGGGCTGACGGTGCGCTGGGCCCGCGAGGGCGAATCGCTGGAACTTCTCAATGGGCAGACCGTTTCGCTCGATCCCGGGGTCGGCGTGATCGCCGACGAACGCCAGGTCGAAAGCCTGGCGGGGATCATGGGGGGCGAAGCCACCGCGGTCGACCTCGACACCACCGACATCTACGTCGAAGCGGCGTTCTGGTGGCCGGCGGCGATCGCCGGGCGCTCGCGTCGCTTCAACTTCGCCACCGATGCCGGCCACCGCTTCGAGCGTGGCGTCGATCCGGCGGGCACGGTCGAGCATATCGAGTACATCACCCGCCTGATCCTCGAGATCTGCGGCGGGCAGCCGGGCCCGATCGACGACCAGGTAACCGGCCTGCCGTCGCGCGAGCCCATCCGGATGCGCCCGGATCGCGCCCGCAAGGTGATCGGAGCACCGGTCGGCGATGAGGAGATCGCCACCGCCTTCGGCCGGCTGGAACTCCCGTTCGAGCGCGACGGCGCCGATTTCGTCGTTACCCCGCCGAGTTTTCGCTTCGATCTTTCGATAGAGGAAGACCTGATCGAGGAAGTCGCCCGGATCTGGGGATACGATCGCCTGCCGGTGCGCCCGCCGGTCGCCGCGATGCCGATGCGACCGGCTCCGGAGGGCCGTCGCTCCCTGCTGGCGATCAAGCGCGCCCTTGCGGCGCGCGACTTCCAGGAAGTCATCACCTACAGCTTCGTCGCGACGGATCTCGATGCGGCGGTTTCACAGGTGCCGGCGATCCGGCTGAGCAATCCGATCGCGGCCCAGATGGACGTGATGCGCACCAGCCTCTGGGGTGGGCTGCTCGAGACCCTGCGTTCCAACCTGAATCGCAAGGCCACCCGGGTCCGCCTGTTCGAGGCGGGACGGGTGTTTTGGGCCGACGCCGCCGCACCGGCGGGTCCGCTCGCCGTAGCCGGCATCGACCAGCCGATGCGCCTGGCTGCGCTCGCCTACGGACCGGCGCGCGAGGAACAATGGGGCCTGCCCACCCGGATGGTGGATTTCTTCGACCTCAAGGGTGATCTCGAAGCGCTCATGCCCGGCCGCCTGCGCTGCGAGGCGGCCACGCATCCGGCGCTGCACCCGGGCCGCAGCGCTCGGGTCCGCCTCGACGGCGAAGTTGCGGGCTGGATAGGGGAACTTCATCCCGGGCTGATGGCGCGATTCGAACTCGCACGGGCCCCGATCCTCTTCGAAGTCGAACTGGCGCCGCTGCTATCGGTCGAGGTGCCCCGTTTCGAGGCGGTATCGCGCTTTCCGCCCGTGGTGCGCGACATTGCAGTGGTCGTCGACACCGCGATCGCCGCGGGTGCGATCGCCGACGAAATCACGCTGGTCTGCCGCCAGGAAGCCGCCGCGGCAAGCGTCAAACACGTGCGGCTGTTCGATGAATATCGCGGTAAGGGTTTGGAAAATAAGGAAAAAAGCCTTGCCTTCCGGATTTGGATGCAAGATACTCGCAAGACTTTGAGCGACGCCGAAGCCGCCAGCGCGGTCGAGGCGATCGTGGCCCGTCTGGCAGACCGCTTCGGTGCGCGCCTGCGTTGAGCGGAGCCAGTCTTGGGGATAGCACCGGTACCCGATGCCCATGTCAGAACCCGTCAACGAAGCTTCGCTGGCAGGTCGGATAGACCTCGGTCGGTCCCTGAAGGACCCGGAGGAGCCGATGACGGCTCCCGCGCCCGAAAGCTTCACCCTGACCAAGGCGGAACTCGCCGAGATGCTGTTCGAGCAGGTCGGCCTGAACAAGCGCGAAGCCAAGGACATGGTCGAGACCTTCTTCGACGAGATCCGCGACGCCCTCGAGCGGGGGGAATCGGTCAAGCTGTCCGGCTTCGGGAACTTCCAGTTGCGCGACAAGCCCCAGCGCCCGGGCCGCAATCCCAAGACCGGCGAGGAAATCCCGATTTCCGCCCGACGGGTCGTCACCTTCCATGCGAGCCAGAAGCTCAAGACGCAGATCGAGGAGGCGGCGGCTTCGCGTTGATGCCTCGCGCGCCTGCAATGGCCTTCGGCCGCCACTGACATGCAGAACAAGACCGACGCTCCCAAGAACCCCCTGCCGCCGATTCCGGCCAAGCGCTATTTCACCATCGGTGAAGTCAGCGAGCTTTGTGGCGTCAAGCCACATGTGCTGCGCTACTGGGAACAGGAGTTCACCCAGCTGCGTCCCATGAAGCGTCGTGGCAATCGGCGCTACTACCAGCACCACGAAGTGCTGCTGGTGCGGCGGATCCGGGAACTGCTCTACGAGCAGGGCTTCACGATCAGCGGCGCGCGCAACCGGCTCGGCGAACTGGCCCCGAATGTGCGGGGTCGCGATGCCGAGAACCTGCCGCCGGTCGACCCCATCCACACCATTGCGGAAACGGATGTCCGGGCGACGCGCGCCGACCTGATGGCCGCGATCGAGCTCCTGCGCGAAGCCTGATCCGGGCGCCGGTCCCTGGTGGCCGGCCTTGTGAGTGCATCGGAGCGCACGGCCGGATGCTATAATTACCGGCTTCGGGGCGTAGCGCAGTCTGGTAGCGCACTTGCATGGGGTGCAAGGGGTCGAGTGTTCGAATCACTCCGTCCCGACCAATGAAATCAAGGGGTTAGTCTCCACAAGGGACTGACCCCTTTGGCCTTTCTGGGGCTAGGTCTCAGAAATTACCGAAAGTGCGCTGCGCTCGTTCGGAAAGTGCCCCTCGTTGGCCGTGCCATGCGGCCGTCGGGTCAGGCGGTCAGCAGGTCTCGCAGCACCTTGGGGTCGCGTTCGGCCACCCGCAGCAGCGTCTTGGCCGCCCCGGTCGGCTCTCGCCGGCCCTGCTCCCATTGTTGCAGGGTGCGTACCGACACGCCGAGCAAGTCCGCGAACCGCGCCTGCGACAGCCCGGTGCCAAGCCGGATACGGCCGACCGGCGATTCGACGATCCGCCCTTTGTCGAGCGCCACCGTGACCCGGCCCAACTGGCCGGCGCGCAGCGCGGCTGCCGACTCGCGCAGCTCGGCATCCAGATCACGGGCCGCGTCGCGCGCCAGAATGGCCTTTTCACTCAATTTCCGCGTCATCTGCCAGTTCCCTCAGCATGATTAATGTTCGTACGCTGATGTTCTCCCGGGCGCTCTTGGCTGGCCGAAACGCCAGATAGCCGGTGCTCCTGCTATCGCCCCGACGCCCGGTGGCGGCGCGGGCCGTCCAGGATGCGCCCCAGCAGCCAGAGCATCGCCGCGCGGGTTTCGTCGACCTCGCGGCCGCCGTCGATCTCCAGCGCGGCCCGGTCGAACGCCGCCGACACCAGTCGCGCGAGACTCGCGATGTCGACGCCCGGGTCTTCGATGGCATCGTCGAGCCCTGCCTCGAGCGTCGCGGCCGCATTTCGCGCGTCGATCGCGGCGGCCTCGTCGGCGCCGAGCACGGTGGGGCCTTCCACCAGCAGCAGGCGGGTTCGCCCTGGTCGGGCCATCGCGTCCAGATAGGCGATGCTGCCGGCGGCCAGCGCTTCGCGCCCGTCCAGCGTGTCGGGTGCGAGGCGCCGGATCTCGTCGGCCACGGACTTCGCCTCGCGCTCCAGCACCGCCCTGAACAGGTCTTGCTTGTCGGCGAAGTGGTGATAGAGCGCACCCCGGGTGATTCCGGCGAGCGCGCAGATCTCGGGCGTCGATGTTCCGGCGTAACCGTGCTCGGTGAACAACGCGTAGGCAGCATCGAGCAGGGCCTTGCGCGTCGCTTCCGCGCGCGCCTGCCGATTCCTCGTCATCTTCGCTTGCATTGACATACAGACTGTATGTTAAAGTGCATTGAACATGCAGTGTGCATGTTTAAGGGTCTGGCCTCTCGATGCCATGAAGGAGAATCCCCATGAAGACCACGAGCTACTACCCGGTCCTGATGACGAAGGACGTTGCAGGAACCTCGGGTTTCTATTGCGAGCATCTCGACTTCAAGCCCCTGTTCACCGCCGACTGGTATGTCCACCTGCAGTCGAGCACGGACGAAACGGTCAATCTCGCGATCCTCGATGCGGACCACGGGACCGTGCCGGAAGTGGCCCGCGGGCGCCCGGCAGGCGGAGTGCTCCTGAATTTCGAGGTGGAGGATCCGGATGCGGTCTACGAGCGCTTCCAGGCAGCCGGCTTGCCCATACTCCTTGGCCTTCGCGACGAGGCCTTCGGCCAGCGCCACTTCATCTCGCGCGATCCGAACGGCGTACTGCTCGACATCATCAAGCCGATCGCGCCGAGCGGGGAGTTCGCGGCGCAGTATGAGGCCGGGGCGTTGCCGGGTTGACGCCGGGCCGGCTGGATATCCCGGCGACGCTCAGGCGTCGCTCGGTTCGTCTTCCAGGTCGATGCTCGCCCGGTAGGCGGGCACCTGGAACGGCGCGGCCGCGAAGAGTTCGTCGAGCGGCTGGGCGACCCCGATGAGTTCACCCTGGATGTGTCCCACGCCAAGCTCGACGAGACGGTCGAAGACCGCGCGGTTGTGGACATGCTCGGCCACGGTCCGGACATTGAGCCGGTGCGCGACACGCACGGTCGACATCACGATTTCCTCGTCGATGGCGCTGCTGGCGAGATTGCGGATGAAGGATCCGTCGATCTTCAGATAGTCGAGCGGAAAGCGCTTGAGATACTCGAAGGTCGCGAGCCCTGTGCCGAAGTCGTCCAGCGCGATCCCGAAGCCCTGGGCCTTGAGCTCGTCGACCAGGCGCGAAGCGGCCCCCGGCGAGCGGATGGCTTCGCTTTCGGTGATCTCGAAGACGATCTTCTCCGGTGGGATTCCGTACTGGGCGCGCTGCTCGCGGATGAAGTCGGCGATCGTGCCTTCGCTCATCGTCAGGCCCGAGAGGTTGATCGAGCACTTCCAGGTGCGCGCGAGCGCCTCCGGATGATCGGCAAGCCAGGCGAACATCTCCGCGATCACGCCGCGGTCCATCGCCGGGGTCATCTGTGCCTGGACCGCCAGCGACAGGAACTCCGGCGGCCGGATCAGCGTGCCATCGCGATCGAGCAGGCGGATGAGGATCTCGTAGGACATCGTCCCCTGGGGCGCATCGGGATCGATGATCGGCTGCGCATGCAGCGCGAAGCGGCGTTCGCGGATCGACTCCCGGATGTGCTCGATCTTGCCCTGGTGCGCCCGGCGGGCATCGATCATCGTCTGCGAGAGGGGTTCGACGAAGAGCTGCGGGTCGCGCACGCTCGCGGCGATCGCCAGGGCGTCGGAGAGCGACAGCAGGCAATCCTCGCTGTTGATCAGGGCATGCCGGTCGATCAGCAGGCCGCCCACGCAGGCCTGCAGCCTGACGCTGCCGTGAGCCGTCCGATAGACCTGGCCGTTCAGCTGGGCGTAGATCTCGCGGGCGACGCTGCGGACATCGGCCACGGTGTCCGCCTCCACGAGCAGGGAGTAGCGCCCCGAGGAAATCCGCGCCGCGGCGCGCGTATCGGGCTGGCGCACGAGCAGTGCCGCGATGCTCTGCTCGAGTTGCAGGGCTTCGATCGCCCCGCAGAGATCGTTCAGCGCATCGAAGTTCGTGATGTGCAACCCGATGAGGCCGTAGTTGGGCCGGTTGCGAGCCGCCAGCCGCTCGCCGACCTCCGCGAGCAGTCCCCGGTCGTTGAGCAGTCCGGTCGTCATGTCCTGGCGCGCGAGGCGGGCCACCCTGACCAGCGCATGGCGGCGATCGCTCGCGATCGCCTGGAGCATGTTGGCCACCAGGACCGCCGCGAAGACGAGGACCGATGCCTCCAGCGCGCGAAAGGAGTCGTCGCCGCCGTTGCTCGTCTGCCATGCCCGCGTCATCAGCATCGCCGCGGCGGTGGCGAGGAGGGTCAGCGCGGTGGCGCGTTCGCCGCAGCGGATCGCCGTCCAGGCGACGATCGGAATGTAGAAGAACGAAAGCGCGTAGGCGTACGAAAGCGGACCGATGCTGCCCACCAGCAGGCTGGTGACGAGGACCATGGCGGTCAGCGTCAGCGCGCCGGGATCCAGCACCGATTCGATCTCGGACGAGCGCGACGGGGTGGCGTCGACGGCGGCGGGCTGGGCGCAGGCCGGGACCACCAGCAGCATTCCGAGCGAGTCGATCAGCCACCAGTAGGTGAATACATGGGCGGGATGGACATCGCCGGACAGGCCGCTCGCGGCTCCGCCGATCGCCGCCAGGATCGCGTCGACGGGGGCGGCGACCAGGACGATCGCGACGATGTGGCGGATGGCCGACTCGAGCCGATACTCGGCGGGTTTCCAGCGCTCGAGGCGCGCCATCAGGCCCAGTGCGACGAGCGGGCCCGCTATGGTGACGAGGCCCGCGACCAGGGAAACGAGGCCGGCATCGAAGTAGAGCGCCGACCAGATCGCGGCGCCGGCCGCGGCCGGCAGGGCCCAGTGCGCACCCCAGCGCTGGCCGGCCGCGAAGGCCACGCCCGCCGCCGGCCAGACCAGCAGGGCGTGCGCTTGCTGCATCGAGAGCAGCTGGGCGAGCATGCAGGCGATGAACGCACCGCCGGCGATCAGGATCGCGCGCGGCAGTGGACCGATGCGGGTCGGGGGTTTCGGATCGTCTGAGAACAAGGGGTATCGGGATCCGGGTCTGGTCTGCCGGCAGTGTACTGGATCGGTATCGTCCGGGAACACGTCAGCCGGTGAACGGAGCCTGGGACGGTGCCGGCGCGTCGTTGGCGCATCGATGTGTCGTGCATGAGCCGCCATGCAGCAGGCAGCCAATGGAAAGGGCCGCTCGCGCGGCCCTTTCCGCCGATCGGCGGTTCTTCGGTCGGAACCCGTGGATGGTCGTTCCCCGGGTCCGTCCGTTTCCCGAGGCCGCCTCAGGCCGCGAGCAACTCCCGCAGCACGTAGGGCAGGATGCCGCCATGCAGGTAGTAGTCGACCTCGACCGGGGTGTCGATCCGCGAGAGCAGGCTGACGTTGGTACGCGAACCGTCGGGACGATGAATGACGAGGATGATCTCCTGCCGCGGCTTGAGCGTGGCCGGGACCTGGATGTCGAAGGTCTCGCCGCCGGTGATGCCCAGGGATTCCCAGCTGTCGGCGCCCTTGAACTGCAGGGGCAGCACGCCCATGCCGACCAGGTTCGAGCGATGGATGCGCTCGAAGCTGCGGGCGACGACCGCCTTGGCGCCGAGCAGCTGGGTGCCCTTGGCGGCCCAGTCGCGCGACGACCCGGTGCCATATTCCTCGCCGCCGAAGACGACGGTGGGAACACCGTCGGCGATGTAGCGCATGGCGGCATCGTAGATCGACATCTTGTCGCCACTGGGCTGGTGCAGGGTGACGCCGCCTTCCTCGCGCGAGCCGTCGGGCTTGGCCGGGATCATCAGGTTCTTGATGCGCACGTTGGCGAAGGTGCCGCGCATCATCACCTCGTGGTTGCCGCGCCGCGATCCGTAGCTGTTGAAGTCGGCCTTCTGGACACCGTTCTCCAGCAGGTAGCGGCCGGCGGGAGAATCCTCCTTGATGGCCCCGGCCGGCGAGATGTGGTCGGTGGTGATCGAGTCGCCGAACAGCCCCAGCGCACGCGCCCCGATGATGGCATTGGCCGATCCGGCCGGCTCCATCTGGAAGCCTTCGAAGAAGGGCGGCTCCGCGATGTAGGTGGAGTCGGGCCAGTCGTAGACCTGGCCCGTCGTGCCCTTGATGCTCTGCCACAGCTTGCCGGGGTTCTCGCGGACCTGCGCGTAGTTCTCGCGGAACACCTTCGGGTTCATCGCATGCTTCATCAGCGCGTAGATCTCGTCGCTGCTGGGCCAGATATCGCCGAGGTAGACCGGGCGACCGCCCTTGCCGATGCCGACCGGCTCGGTCATCAGGTCGACCCGGACATTGCCGGCGAGCGCGTAGGCGACCACCAGCGGCGGGGAGGCGAGAAAGTTCGCCTTCAGGTTGGGATGGATGCGCGCCTCGAAGTTGCGGTTGCCCGAAAGCACCGCGGCGCAGACCAGGTCGTTATCGACGATCGCCTGGTTGATCTCCGGCGTGAGATCGCCCGCATTGCCGATGCAGGTCGTGCAGCCATAGGCCGCCACGTCGAAGCCGAGCTTCTCGAGATAGGGCAGCAGGCCGGTCTTCTCGAGATAGTTGGTGACGACCCGCGAACCGGGGGCGAGCGAGGTCTTGATGTGCTTGTCCACCTCGAGTCCGGCCTCGACGGCCTTCTTCGCGAGCAGGCCGGCGGCCAGCAGCACGCCGGGGTTGGACGTGTTGGTGCATGAGGTGATCGCCGCGATCAGGATGTCACCGTTGCGTAGATCGACGCCGTCGCCGCTGCGGAAGGTCTGGTCGAGCCGGATCGCCGGCTGGTTGAAACCGTTCTCGGCGGGTGGCAGGGAGAAGAGCTCGGTGAAGTTCGCCTTGACGTTGCCCAGCTCGATCCGGTCCTGCGGGCGCTTGGGCCCGGCCAGCGACGGGGTCACGGTGGCGAGGTCGAGCTTGATCACCTTGGTGTAGTCGATCGCGTCGACTCCGGGCATGCCGAACAGGCCCTGCGACTTGAAGTAGCGCTCGAACGCGTCGATCTCGGCGGGCGTGCGACCGGTACCCCGGAAGTATTCGATCGTCTTGTCGTCGACCGGGAAGAAGCCCATCGTGGCGCCGTACTCGGGCGCCATGTTGCCGATGGTCGCGCGGTCGGGCAGGGCGAGGGTGGCGGCTCCGGGCCCGAAGTACTCGACGAACTTGCCGACCACCTTCTCGCGACGCAGCAGCTCGGTGAGCGTCAGCACGAGGTCGGTGGCGGTGACGCCTTCACGCAGCTGGCCGGTGAGCTCCACGCCGATCACGTCCGGCGTCAGCAGGTAGACCGGCTGGCCGAGCATGGCCGCTTCGGCCTCGATGCCGCCCACGCCCCAGCCCACCACGCCGATGCCGTTGATCATGGTCGTGTGGCTGTCGGTGCCGACCAGGGTGTCCGGATAGTAGACGCCATCGTCCGACTTGTGCACGCCCCGGGCGAGGTACTCGAGGTTGACCTGGTGGACGATGCCGAAACCGGGAGGCACGACGCCGAAGGTGTCGAAGGCCTGCATGCCCCACTTCATGAACTGGTAGCGCTCGTTGTTGCGCTGGAACTCGAGCTTCATGTTCTGCTCGAGCGCCCGGGGCGTGCCGAAGTGGTCGATCATGACCGAGTGGTCGACGACCAGGTCGACCGGCACCAGCGGCTCGATCACCTTGGGATCGGCTCCGCTGCCGGCGGCTACCGAGCGCATGGCGGCGAGGTCGGCGAGCAGGGGAACGCCGGTGAAGTCCTGCAGGACCACCCGGGCGACGACGAAGGGGATCTCGTCGACCCGGTTCGCATTGGGTTGCCAGTTGGCGAGCTGCTCGACGTGCGCCTCGGTGACCTTGATGCCGTCGCAGTTGCGCAGGACCGATTCGAGGACGATGCGGATCGATACCGGCAGCCGGCGGACATTGGGGAACTTCCGTGAGAGCGCCGGCAAGGAATGGAATTTCGCCGCCTTGCCCGACTTCAGCTTGAATTCTTTGAGTGTCTTGAACGCGTTGTTGCCCATGGCTGACCTCGGATGAGAAACCGGTGTGAAGGATGGATGATTCGGAATGGGACGAATTCGTGGCCCTTATCGCTGGGTCGCCTTGCGCAAGGTGCCGTCGTCCAGGTTCAGGATGCCCATGCCGGGCATGACCATGTCGCCGGGACGCATCCCGGGATCGCAGGGCCCGAGGTACTTCGCCTCGAGGGCGTCCTTGTCCTCATCGCGCACGCCGGCAAGCGGCGGTTCGTAGCGCACCACCGTATCGATGCGGTAGTGGCTGCGAAAGTCGCCGATGGCGATCTTGCGGCTGGAGACGACGGTCTTGCCCTCGCGGCATACCGACTCGGCGACCCAGGCGTCGCCCGCCCGCACGAAGGGCCCGAGCCGACAGACTCCCCGCACCCCCGGCGTGCGGCCGAGATGATGTTCGGCGCTATCGCTGTGCTCGCCCACGCAGTGCAGGCTGGCCGGCAGGCCGGCGGCATCGGCGCCGACCTGTCGCACCTCCCAGAGGCCCGGCCGCCGCTTCGGGAAGTCGCTGGCCACGGCCTGCGTGGCAAGGGCCGCCAGCAGCAGGCCCAGGGCGAGCCGGGCCACCGCCGCGGGGCGGGTCCGGATCGGGCGGGCAGCGGCCGGCGGCGGGCGCATCAGATGACGTAGAGGTCGACGTACTCGTGGACCGGCATCGCCTCGAGCTTCTTCTGGTCGAGCGAAACGTCGAGGATCGTTTCCTGCTGCTTGGCCGGAAAGCTGCGCGCGAGGTTGGTGCGGAACTTGGCCTCGAGCAGGGGAATGCCTTCCTTGCGCCGGCGCTTGTGCCCGACCGGATACTCGCAGACGATCTCGTCGAGGACCTTGCCGTCCTTGAGTTCCACCGTCAGGGCATTGGCGATCGAGCGCTTCTCGGGATCGTGGTAGTCGCGGGTGAAGTCGGGGTCCTCGACGCAGACGATCCTGTCGCGCAGCTTGTCGATGCGGGGATCCTTCGCGACGGCGTCCTCGTAGTCGGCGGCGGTCAGGCGGCCGAAGATGATCGGCACGGCGACCATGTACTGGATGCAGTGGTCGCGGTCGGCCGGATTGTCCAGCGGGCCCTTCTTGTCGATGATCCGGATGCAGGCTTCATGGGTGCGGATCGTGATCTTCTTGATGTCGGCGTCCGTCTTGCCCATCTTGGCGAGTTTCTGGTGCAGCGTCATGGCGACCTCGACCGCGGTCTGCGAGTGGAACTCGGCCGGGAAGGAGATCTTGAACAGCACGTTCTCCATCACGTAGCTGCCGTAGGGGCGCTGGAACTCGAAGGGCTTGCCCTTGAAGAGCACATCGTAGAAGCCCCAGGTCTTGGCCGAGAGCACCGAGGGATAGCCCATCTCGCCGGTCTTCGCGATCAGGGCCAGGCGCACCGCGCGGCTGGTGGCGTCGCCGGCGGCCCAGCTCTTGCGGCTGCCGGTGTTGGGGGCGTGGCGGTAGGTGCGCATGGCCTGGCCATCGACCCAGGCCAGCGACACCGCGTTGATGATCTCGTCGCGGGACAGGCCGAGCATTTCCGCGACCACCGCGGTGGAGGCGACCTTGACCAGGATCACATGGTCGAGACCGACCCGGTTGAAGGAGTTCTCGAGCGCGATGCAGCCCTGGATCTCATGGGCCTTGATCATCGCGGTCAGGACGTCGCGCATCGTCAGCGGCTTCTTGCCGGCAGCGACGGCATTGCGGCTCAGCCAGTCGGCGGTCGCGAGGATGCCGCCGAGGTTGTCCGACGGATGGCCCCATTCGGCCGCCAGCCAGGTGTCGTTGAAGTCGAGCCAGCGGATCATGGCCCCGATGTTGAAGGCCGCCTGCACCGGGTCGAGCTGGAACTGGGTGCCGGGGACCTTGGCGCCATTCGGAACGACCGTGCCCGGCACGATCGGCCCGAGCAGCTTGGTGCATGCCGGGTACTCGAGGGCCTCGAGGCCGCAGCCGAGCGTGTCGATCAGGCAGTTGCGGGCCGTCTCGTAGGCGAGCTTGCTGGTGACCTTGTACTTCGAAACATAGTCGACGATATCGACCAGCACCTTGTCGGGCTTGGGTCGGACGTTGGAGATTGCAGCACCCATGGTGGATTCGATCCTGTCGGTTGCGGTGATTCGGTTGCGTGGGCCGGTCTCTACTTGCGCCGGGCCAGCGGGACGAACTTGCGGTTTTCCGGGCCAACATAGTTGGCGCTCGGGCGAATGATCTTGTTGTCGATGCGCTGCTCGATGATGTGCGCCGCCCAGCCCGAGGTGCGGGCGATCACGAAGAGCGGGGTGAACATCGCGGTCGGCACGCCCATCATGTGGTAGCTCACGGCCGAGAACCAGTCGAGGTTGGGGAACATGCGCTTGATTTCCCACATCACCGTCTCGAGGCGTTCGGCGACGTCGAACATGCGGGTGTCCTGCGCATCCTTCGAGAGCCGCTCGGCGACGTCCTTGATGACCTTGTTGCGGGGGTCGGAGATCGTGTAGACCGGATGCCCGAAGCCGATCACGACTTCCTTGGCTTCCACCCGCCGGCGGATGTCGGCCTCGGCTTCGTCGGGCGATTCGTAGCGCTTCTGGATCTCGAAGGCGACCTCGTTGGCGCCGCCGTGCTTGGGGCCGCGCAGCGCGCCGATCGCGCCGGCGATGGCCGAATGCATGTCCGATCCGGTGCCGGCGATGACCCGGCCGGTGAAGGTCGAGGCGTTGAATTCATGCTCGGCGTAGAGGATCAGCGAGACATGCATTGCGTCGACCCAGGCCTTGGATGGCGCCTCGCCATGGAGCAGGTGCAGGAAGTGCCCGCCGATGGAGTCGTCGTCGGTCTGGACGTCGATCTGCTTGCCGTTGTGGCTGTAGTGGTACCAGTACAGCAGCATCGAGCCGAGCGAGGCCATCAGCCGATCGGCGATGTCTCGCGCGCCCGGTGCGTTGTGGTCGTCCTTCTCGGGCAGGACGCAGCCCAGCACGGAAACCCCCGTGCGCATCACGTCCATCGGGTGCGCCGAGGCCGGCAGGCATTCGAGCGCCGCCTGGACGGCGTCGGGAAGCCCTCGCAGGGACTTGAGCTTGCGCTTGTAGGCGGCCAGTTCGGCCTTGTTGGGCAGCGTGCCGTGCACGAGCAGGTGGGCGATCTCCTCGAACTCGGCCTTCTGGGCGAAGTCGAGGATGTCGTAGCCGCGATAGTGCAGGTCGTTGCCGCTGCGTCCGACGGTGCACAGAGCCGTGTTGCCGGCCTCGATGCCGGACAGGGCGACGGATTTCTTGGGCTTGCGCGCATCGGCCGGTGCCGGCGCCGTGGCCTTCTTGCTGGTCGTCATGGCTTGCTGCCTCCGTTCATTGTTTGCCCTTGGCGAAGAGCTCGTCGAGCTTCTTCTCGTAATCCCAGTAGCCGATCGCGTCGTAGAGCTCCTGGCGCGTCTGCATGGTTTCGACGACCGCCTTCTGCGTCCCGTCGCGCCGGATCGCCTGGTAGACGTTCTCGGCGGCCTTGTTCGCCGCGCGGAACCCCGACAACGGATACAGCACGATCGAGACGCCGGCGCCGGCGAGCTCGTCGACGCCAAAGAGCGGAGTGGCGCCGAACTCGGTGATGTTGGCGAGGACCGGCACGCCGACGGCGGACGCGAAGCGCTCGTACATCGGCAGGTCGGTGATGGCTTCGGGGAAGATTCCGTCGGCGCCGGCTTCGACGCAGGCGACCGCGCGCTCGATGGCCGGCTCGAGACCCTCGACGGCGAGCGCATCGGTGCGCGCCATGATGAAGAAGTCGGGGTCGGTGCGGGCATCGACCGCCGCCTTGATCCGGTCGACCATCTCGTCCTGGGCGACGATCTCCTTGTTGGGGCGGTGGCCGCAACGCTTGGCGCCGACCTGGTCCTCGATGTGCATGGCGCCGGCGCCGGCCTTGATCAGCGAGCGCGTGGTGCGCGCCACGTTGAAGGCCGAGGAGCCGAAGCCGGTGTCGACGTCGACCAGCAGCGGGAGATCGCAGACATCGGTGATGCGCCGGACGTCGATGAGGACATCCTCGAGCCCGGAGATTCCCAGGTCGGGCAGGCCGAGCGAGCCGGCGGCCACGCCGCCGCCGGACAGATAGATGGCCCGGTAGCCGGCGTGACGGGCCAGCAGTGCATGGTTGGCGTTGATCGCGCCCGGGATCTGGAGCGGTTTCTCGGCCGCGAGCGCGTCACGGAACCTGCGGCCAGCAGAGACGGAAGACATGGATTCTCACTCCTGCAGACCGGCCACCGGCTGGCGTCCGGCCGCCGTCCCGCCAAGGCGGGACGGGATCAGATGGCCGGGATCCTGGTGGGGTCGGGTCCGCCGCGGCCATCGGACGACGGTCGACACGCCCGGGGCGTCCCCGGGGGAGCTTCAGGCGAGCAGGTGCTTGATCGCGGCGCGCTCTTCCTCGAGCTCGGCCAGCGTCAGGTTCATGCGCTCGCGGGCGAAATCGTCGATCTCGAGGCCCTCGATGACGCTGTATTCGCCGTTGGCGCAGGTGACCGGGTAGCCGTACATGACGTCCTCGGGGATGCCGTACTGGCCGGAAGAGGGAATGCCCATGGTGACCCAATTGCCGTCGGTGCCGAGAACCCAGTCGCGGACATGGTCGATCGCCGCGTTGGCGGCCGAGGCGGCCGACGACAGGCCACGCGCCTCGATGATCGCCGCGCCGCGCTTGCCGACGGTGGGCAGGAAGGTGTCGCGGTTCCAGGCTTCGTCGTCGACCAGTTCCTTGACCGACTTGCCGTCGACGGTCGCGAAGCGATAGTCGGCGTACATGGTCGGTGAATGGTTGCCCCATACGGCCAGCTTCTCGATCCCGGCGACCGGCTTGCCGGTGCGGGCGGCCAGTTGCGAGAGCGCGCGGTTATGGTCCAGGCGCAGCATCGCGGTGAAGTTCTTCTTCGGCAGGTCGGGAGCCGATTTCATCGCGATGTAGGCGTTGGTGTTGGCCGGGTTGCCCACCACGAGGATCTTGCAGTCGCGGCTGGCATGGTCGTTGAGAGCCTTGCCCTGGACCGTGAAGATCGCGCCGTTGGCCTCGAGGAGGTCCTTGCGCTCCATGCCCTTGCTGCGCGGGCGGGCGCCGACCAGCAGCGCGACGTCGGCGTCCTTGAAGGCCACGTTCGGGTCGTCGGTGACCACCACGCCGGCCAGCAGCGGGAAGGCGCAGTCCTCGAGCTCCATGACCACACCGCGCACGGCGGGCAGGGCCGGTGTGATGTCGAGCAGTTGCAGGATGACCGGCTGGTCCTTGCCGAGCATGTCGCCATTGGCGATCCGGAAGAGGAGGCTGTAGCCGATCTGGCCGGCCGCGCCGGTGACGGCGACGCGCTTGACGGGTTTTGTCATGTGAAACCTTTCAGGATGGATGCCCTGGACAGGGTGCCTGTCGCCGAGCAATGTCGGTGAGCCGGGGGAATCTCGCGGATTCTAGTGGCATGGCTTTCCAAGTGTCAACGCGAATCATATCTTATATAAGATATAAGTGACTAGACATTCCCGGGCAATCCGGTGTTGAATCCGCATCATGAACGAGTCCCGGCCCAATGCGGCGGATGAAGCGAGCGGGGATGCCGGCATGGCCGACATCCCGCGTTTCGTCCCGCTCTATGTTCAGATCAAGCGGCTGCTGACGCAAGGCTTGCAGGCGGGCGAATGGAAGCCCGGCGAGGCGATCCCGAGCGAGGTCGAACTGGCCCGCCGCTATGGCGTGAGCCAGGGCACGGTGCGCAAGGCGATCGACGAGCTTGCGGCGGAGAACCTCGTGGTTCGCCGGCAGGGGCGCGGCACCTTCGTCGCGACCCACCACGAGGCGCGCACCCAGTTCCGTTTCCTGCGCCTGCTGCCCGACGAGGAGGGCGGCGAGGCGCTGGGCAGCCGCATCGTCGAATGCCGGCGGCTGCGCGCGCCGGTCGACGTCGCCCGCATCCTCGGGCTGCGGGCCGGCGAGGCCGTCGTGTGCATCCGCCGGATCCTCGACCTGCAGGGCGAGCCGACCGTTCTCGACGAGATCTGGTTGCCCGGCTCGCGCTTCCGGGGCCTGACCGCCGAGCGACTGGCCGCCTACAGCGGTCCGCTCTATGGCCTGTTCGAGCGCGAATTCGGTACCCGCATGATCCGCGCCGCCGAGCGGCTCAAGGCGGTCGCCGCCGACCAGGCCACGGCGGAACTGCTCGGGATCGAGCCGGGCTCGCCGCTGCTGCAGGTCGAGCGGGTTTCGAGCACCTACGACGATGTCGCGGTAGAGTTCCGGCGCGGTCTGTACATCACCCGTCGGCACCACTACTTCAACGAACTGAGCTGAGTTGCGTGAGGAAAGCGGCGGCCGGGAAGGGGCGCGCGGGGGCGCCGCCGCAGGCAATGTTTGGTGCATCGCGCCAAGATCGGTCAGAATATGCGGGTTTCAGTGCGGGGTGACAGCAGGGCTCGGCCGATCCCCGCGCCGACCGGGCGAGCCGACGGTATCGCCCCGGAACCAACAATGAACCGAGCCGACTAGAGGTAGGTGACCCATGTCCGAGTCCGCGGCCAAGCCAAGGCCAGAGTTCAGGAACATACAAATCTCGCGGATCATCAGGTACCGGCTGCCGGTCCCGGGAATCGTGTCGATCCTGCACCGGGTCAGCGGCGCCCTGCTGTTCCTGGTCGGAATCCCGTTCATCCTGTACCTGTTCCAGCAGAGCCTCACCTCGGAGCTGAGCTTCGAGCGTTACCAGATGGTGGTCTCCCACTGGTTCGCGAAACTGGTCCTGCTGGCGCTCGCCTGGGGTTTCCTGCATCACCTGTGCGCCGGGGTCCGCTACCTCCTGCTCGACCTGCATATCGGCTGGGACCTGCCCACGGCCCGCAAGTCGGCCGCCATCGTGCTGTTCGCCAGCCTCATCCTGACCGCGCTGGCCGGCCTCAAGATCTTCGGGGTGTTCTGATGAGTCTCGATAGAACCGTCGTCGGCGCCCACTACGGCTGGCGCGACTTCGCCATCCAGCGGATGTCGGGTGTCGTCATCATCGTTTTCACCGTGTGGCTGCTCATCGAGCTGCTGATGCTGCCGCAGCTCACCTACGGCAACTGGGCGGGGCTGTTCGGCACCATGCGCATGAAGATCGTGACCTCGGTCGCGATGCTCGCGCTCGCGTATCACGCCTGGATCGGGGTGCGCGACATCTTCATGGATTACATCAAGCCCGCCATGCTGCGGCTGGCCCTGCAGTCCGCAACCATCGTCGTGCTGATCGGCTACGTGGTCTGGGCCGTCACCATCCTCTGGAGAGTCTGAGATGGCCGAAGTCCTCAACAATCTGGCGAACAAGCTGCCGCGGCGCAAGTTCGACGCAGTGATCGTCGGGGCCGGGGGCGCGGGCATGCGCTGCTCGCTGCAGCTCGCCGAGGCCGGCTATTCGGTGGCGGTGCTCTCCAAGGTCTTCCCGACCCGTTCGCACACGGTCGCCGCCCAGGGCGGGATCGGCGCCTCGCTGGGCAACATGAGCGAGGACAACTGGTACTGGCACATGTTCGATACCGTGAAGGGCTCGGACTATCTCGGCGACCAGGATGCGATCGAGTTCATGTGCCGGGAAGCCCCGCATGTGGTCTACGAGCTCGAGCATTTCGGCATGCCGTTCGACCGCAACCCCGACGGCACCATCTACCAGCGGCCGTTCGGCGGCCATACCGCGAACTTCGGCGAGAAACCGGTCCAGCGCGCCTGCGCGGCGGCCGACCGTACCGGGCACGCGCTGCTGCACACGCTCTACCAGCGCAACGTGCGCGCCCGCACCCAGTTCTTCGTCGAGTGGATGGCGCTCGACCTGATCCGCGATGCCGAGGGCGACATCGTCGGCGTGGTGGCCCTCGAGATGGAGACCGGCGAGGTCATGATCCTCGAGGCCAAGGTCACCGTCATCGCGACCGGCGGCGCCGGCCGGATCTGGGCGGCGTCGACCAATGCCTACATCAACACCGGCGACGGCCTCGGGATGGCGGCGCGCGCCGGTATCCCGCTCGAGGACATGGAATTCTGGCAGTTCCATCCGACCGGCGTTGCCGGTGCCGGCGTGCTGATCACCGAAGGGGTCAGGGGCGAGGGCGGGATCCTGCTGAACAAGGACGGCGAGCGTTTCATGGAGCGCTACGCCCCCACCCTGAAGGACCTGGCGCCGCGTGACTTCGTGTCGCGTTCGATGGACCAGGAGATCAAGGAAGGCCGGGGTTGCGGTCCCGATGCCGACTATGTCTACCTGAAGCTCGATCATCTTGGCGCCGACACGATCATGAAGCGGCTGCCGTCGATCCGCGAGATCGCGATCAAGTTCTCGAACGTCGATCCGATCAAGGACCCGATCCCGGTGGTGCCGACGATCCACTACCAGATGGGTGGCATCCCGACCAACTACCGCGGCCAGGTCGTCGTGCCCCGCGACGGCGACCCGAACGCGGTGGTCGGCGGCCTCTACGCGATCGGCGAATGCGCTTGCGTATCGGTCCATGGCGCCAACCGCCTCGGCACCAACTCGCTTCTCGACCTGGTCGTCTTCGGCCGTGCGGCCGGCAACCACATCATCGCGAGCCGCCTCGACGAGCCCGCCCACAAGCGCCTTCCGGACGATAGCGGCGACGCCACGCTCGCACGGCTCGCCAAGCTCGAGAACTCGCAGTCCGGGGAGCGGGTGCAGGATGTCGCCAACGACATCCGGCGCTCGATGCAGACGCATTGCGGGGTGTTCCGTACCTCCGAACTGCTTGTCGAGGGTGTCGACCAGATCTTCGAGCTGGCCAAGCGCGCCGAGGACATCCATATCGCCGACAAGTCGAAGGTATTCAACACCGCGAGGGTGGAGGCGATGGAACTCGCCAACCTCGTGGAGGTGGCCAAGGCGACCATCGTCTCGGCGGAGGCCCGCAAGGAGAGCCGGGGCGCGCATGCCCATAGCGACCATCCCGATCGCGACGACACCAACTGGATGAAGCATTCGCTGTACTACAGCGAAGGCAGCCGGCTCGAGTACAAGCCGGTCAACCTGAAGCCCCTTACCGTCGATACCTTCGTGCCGAAGGCACGGACCTTCTGATTCGGAGTGCCCAGATGAACGCAGTCGTGCAGGCGCCCGCGCAAGCAAGCTCCACCCCCGGGACCCGGGTCGTGCGGTTCTCGATCTATCGCTATGATCCGGACAAGGATGCCCGGCCCTACATGCAGGATCTCGAAGTCGAGCTGCAGCCGACCGACAAGATGCTGCTCGATGCGCTGATGCGCATCAAGAGCGATTTCGATGATTCGGTCGCGTTCCGCCGCTCCTGCCGCGAGGGGGTCTGCGGCTCGGATGCGATGAACATCAACAACAAGAACGGGCTGGCGTGCACCACCAACCTGCGCGACCTCAAGGAGCCGATCGTCCTGCGCCCGCTGCCCGGGCTGCCGGTGATCCGCGACCTGATCGTCGACATGACCCAGTTCTTCGACCAGTACGACTCGATCAAGCCCTACCTGATCAACGATACGCCGCCGCCCGAGAAGGAGCGTCTGCAGAGCCCCGAGCAGCGCGAGGAACTCGACGGCCTGTACGAATGCATCCTGTGTGCATGCTGTACCACCGCATGCCCGTCCTTCTGGTGGAATCCGGACAAGTACGTCGGGCCGGCCGGCCTGCTGCAGGCTTACCGATTCATCAGCGACAGCCGGGACATGGCGACCAGCGAACGTCTCGACAACCTCGAGGATCCGTATCGGCTGTTCCGCTGCCATACGATCATGAACTGCACCGATGTCTGCCCCAAGGGCCTGAATCCGGCGAAGGCCATCGGCAAGATCAAGGACCTTCTGGTCCGGCGAGCCATCTGAGCTCATGGGTGGAAAGCCCGGCGGTCCGCTCGATGCGGCGCGCCTGCGCCGCCTCCGCTGGCGGGCCCGGCGCGGGCTGCTCGAGAACGACATCGTTCTCGAGCGCTTCTTCGACACCTTCGGGGAGCGACTGAGCGAAAGCGATGTCGAGGGCCTGGACATTCTCCTGGACCTCCCGGACAACGAACTTCTGGACCTGATCCTGAAACGGGTCGAGCCGCAAGGTGCGGCAGCCGGCAGCAGTGCCCGCCGGGTGCTGGAGCGGCTGCAGTCGGTCTGAACACGGCCGTTGGCACCCATCAACCGCAGGCCGATTTCGGGCCATCGAAACAACCGCACTGACAGGAATCACCAAGATGAGCAGCGAACACAAGGCAACGCTGAGTTTCTCCGACGGCACCCCGTCGGTCGATTTCCCGATATACGAGGGAACGATGGGGCCGGATGTCATCGACATTCGCAAGCTCTATGGCGAAACCGGCAAGTTCACCTACGACCCGGGGTTCATGTCCACCGCTTCCTGCGAGTCGCGAATCACCTATATCGACGGCGACAAGGGGGAGCTTCTCTACCGGGGCTATCCGATCGAGGAGCTGGCGGTCAACTGCAACTTCCTCGAGACCTGCTATCTCCTGCTCAACGGGGAACTGCCCACCAGCGAACAGAAGGACGATTTCCGCTATCGGGTCCTTCATCACACGATGGTGCATGAGCAGGTCAGTCGCTTCTATGCGGGCTTTCGGCGTGACGCCCACCCGATGGCGATACTCGTCGGCGTGGTGGGGGCGATGTCGGCCTTCTATCACGACTCGCTCGACATCAATAACGCCGAGCATCGCTTCATCTCCGCCATCCGCCTGATCGCCAAGATGCCGACCCTGATGTCGATGGCCTACAAGTATTCGGCGGGCCAGCCCTTCATGTATCCGCGCAACGAGCTGACCTACGCCGGCAACGTGCTGCACATGATGTTCGGCACCCCGTGCGAGGAGTACCAGCCCAATCCGGTGTTCGTCGACGCGCTCGACCGGATCCTGATCCTCCACGCCGACCACGAGCAGAACGCCTCGACCTCGACGGTCCGGCTTGCGGGTTCCTCGGGAGCGAACCCCTTCGCCTGCATTGCCGCGGGCATCGCCACCCTCTGGGGTCCGGCGCACGGGGGCGCCAACGAGGCCTGCCTGCTGATGCTCGACCAGATCCAGCAGCAGGGCGGGGTCGAGAAGATCGGCGATTTCATCAAGCAGGTGAAGGACAAGGATTCCGGCGTTCGCCTCATGGGCTTTGGCCACCGGGTCTACAAGAACTACGATCCGCGCGCCAAGCTCATGCGCGAGACCTGCCACAAGGTGCTCGAGGAGGCAGGCGTCAAGGACGATCCGCTCTTCGCCCTGGCGATGAAGCTCGAGCAGATCGCGCTCGAGGACGAGTACTTCGTCGACCGCAAGCTGTATCCGAACGTCGATTTCTATTCGGGCATCGTGCAGCGGGCCATGGGCATTCCGGTGTCGATGTTCACCTGCATCTTCGCCCTGGCTCGCACGGTGGGCTGGATCGCGCAGTGGAACGAGATGATCGCCGACCCGGACCAGAAGATCGGCCGACCCCGCCAGCTGTTCAATGGCGCGGTGCGCCGCGAGTTCGTGCCCATCGACAAGCGCGCCTGAAGACTCCTCCTCATGGCTCAGGAAGGCCGGCCCAGCCGGCCTTTCTTGCGAGTGCGCCCGGCACGGGCGCACTCCTGCGGGTGCAAGTCCCGCCGCGAGTTGATCACAGCGAGCGAAGCGAAGCGCAACTGCACGAGGGTGACCGAGTGTGGGGAGGAAGCGTGGAGCGCAAGC
>JBAYRO010000030.1:0-36167 GCA_041676645.1 Burkholderiaceae bacterium
CAGCAATCATCTTCTTGGCGTTGCCCAGTTGCTCCCGGGCTTCGGCCAAGGTAATGCCTCCACGTCCATAGCGACCGAAGGTGATGGTCTCCTGTCGCCCGTTGATTGAGTAGTTGTAACGGAACGAGATTGTTCCTGCTGGAGTAACGGCCACATACAGTCCATCACGGTCACTGACCCGGTAAAGCTTCTCTTTAGGCTTGAGGTTTCGCAGCTTGGTATCGGTCAACACGCATCTGGTCTCCCATCGATTTCGATACCATGCGCCTGAATGCTCAAAAAAACCATATAATATTCATTTAAAACAGTGACTTACAAAAAATAAATACCATGAACCCAAGAGCAATCGTCGCATGGTATCGCACTTACTCATGGCATTTCCTTTTGATAATACCAACCTTTATGCCAAGAAAAAAATGTGCTTGGCACTGCTAAATGATGCCAGGCAATGCCAGACCTAAAAACAAAAAAGCCCTTGATAACAAGGGCTTATGGTCTATTTCATGCCATCAGATGCCTGATGGTGCCAGACGTCCAATCATTCCCACTCGATCGTCGCCGGCGGCTTCCCGGAAACGTCGTACACCACCCGGTTGATCCCGCGCACCTCGTTGATGATGCGGGTCGAGACCCGGCCCAGCAGCTCGTGCGGCAGGTGCGCCCAGTGGGCGGTCATGAAATCCTGGGTCTGCACCGCGCGCAGCGCGACGACGAACTCGTAGGTGCGGCCGTCGCCCATGACGCCGACCGAGCGCACCGGCAGGAACACGGCGAAGGCCTGCGAAGTCTTGTCGTACCAGCTCAGGCCGTCGGCTTCGTACGTGTTGCGCAGCTCGTCGATGAAGATGGCATCGGCCTGGCGCAGCATGTCGGCGTAGTCGCGGCGGACTTCGCCGAGGATGCGCACACCGAGCCCCGGGCCGGGGAACGGATGCCGGTAGACCATCTCGCGCGGCAGGCCGAGGGCGACGCCGAGTTCGCGGACCTCGTCCTTGAACAGGTCGCGCAGGGGTTCGAGCAGTTGCAGGTGCAGGGTCTCGGGCAGGCCGCCGACGTTGTGGTGCGACTTGATCGTCTTGGCCTTGCCGGCGCCGGCCGATTCTATGACATCGGGGTAGATGGTGCCCTGCGCCAGCCAGCGGGCGCCGTCGATCTTCGCGGACTCGCGCTGGAAGACTTCGATGAACTCGCGGCCGATGATCTTGCGCTTGGCTTCGGGGTCGGTGACGCCTTCGAGATGGCCGAGGAACTGCTCGCCGGCATCGACATGGATCACGCGCACGCCGAGATGATTCGCGAAGGTCGCCATCACCTGCTCGGCTTCGCCTAGCCGCAGCAGGCCATGGTCGACGAAGACGCACACGAGCTGCGCGCCGATGGCGCGATGGATCAGCGCCGCTGCCACGGAGGAATCGACGCCGCCCGACAGGCCGAGGATGACGGTATCGTCGCCGACCCGGGCGCGGATCTTCGCGACTTCCTCCTCGATGTAGTTGGGCATGGTCCAGTCGGGACGGGCGCCGCAGATCTCGCGCACGAAGCGCGTGATGATCGCCCTGCCCTGCGTGGTATGCGTGACCTCCGGATGCCACTGCAGGCCATAGAAACCGCGTTCGTCGTCGGCGATCGCGGCGATCGGGCAATGCTCGGTGGACGCCATCAGGCGAAAGCCGGGCGGCATCCCGGTGACCTTGTCGCCATGGCTCATCCAGACATCGAGCAGGCCATGCCCCTCGGTGTTGCGGGCATCCTCGATGCCCTCGAGCAGCCGCGTGTGGCCGCGGGCGCGCACCCGGGCATAGCCGAATTCCCGCACCGTGCCGGCCTCGACCGCGCCGCCCAGCTGGCTGGCCATCAGCTGCATGCCATAGCAGATGCCGAGCACCGGCACGCCGACTTCGAACACCCGCTGCGGCGCCTTCACGCCGTCGGCCTCGTTGACCGAGAGATGGCTGCCCGAGAGCACGATGCCGCGCAGGCTGCCGTCGGCGGCCCAGGCTTCGAGCGTGGCCTCGGCGCCATCGTAGGGATGGATCTCGCAGTAGACGCTGTTCTCGCGAACCCGCCGGGCAATGAGCTGGGTGACCTGGGAGCCGAAGTCCAGGATCAGGATCTTGTCGTGGTTCACGGGAAGGCCTGTGGTGTCGGTACGCTGGGCCGGCACGGCCGGCGTCAGCGCGAGCTCGCCTGGTAGTTGGGCGCTTCCTTGGTGATCTGCACGTCGTGGACGTGCGACTCGGTCATGCCGGCGCTGGTGATCTCCATGAACTCGGAGCGGGTGCGCAGCTCCTCGATGCTGGCGCAGCCGCAGTAGCCCATGCTGGCCCGCAGGCCGCCCATCAGCTGGTACAGGATCGCGACCACCGAGCCCTTGTAGGGAACCCGGCCCTCGATGCCCTCCGGCACGAGCTTGTCGGCGTTCATCTCCGGATCCTGGAAGTAGCGATCGGCGGCGCCGGCGCTCATCGCGCCCAGCGAGCCCATGCCCCGGTAGGCCTTGTACGAGCGGCCCTGGTAGAGGACGACCTCGCCCGGTGCTTCTTCGGTGCCGGCGAGCATCGAGCCCATCATGACGGTATAGGCGCCGGCGGCGATCGCCTTGGCGACATCGCCGGAGTAGCGGATGCCGCCATCGGCGATGAGGGGGATGTCGGTGCCTTCGAGCGCCGCGGCGACATCGCTGATCGCGGTGATCTGGGGCACGCCGACGCCGGCGACGACACGCGTGGTGCAGATCGAGCCCGGCCCGATGCCGACCTTGACCGCGTCGGCGCCCGCCTCGACCAGGTCGCGGGCGGCCGCGCCGGTGGCGATGTTGCCGCCGATGACGTCGATCTTCGGATACTGCCGCTTGACGTCGCGGACCCGGTCGAGCACGCCGCGGCTGTGGCCGTGGGCGGTGTCGACCACGATCACGTCGACCCCGGCGCGCACCAGCAGTTCGAGACGCTCGTCGGTGTCGTCGCCGATGCCGACGGCGGCGCCGGCGCGCAGCTGGCCGGCGGCATCCTTGCTGGCCAGCGGATGGGCGGTGGCCTTGAGGATGTCCTTGACGGTCATGAGGCCGCGCAATTCGCCGGCCGCGTTCACGACCAGCACCCGCTCGAGCCGGTGCTTGTGCATCAGCGCCTGGGCCTCGTCGGGCGTGGAGCCCTCGGGCACCGTGATCAGGCGCTCGCGCGGGGTCATGATCTCGCGCACCGGGGCGTCGAGGCGCGACTCGAAGCGCAGGTCGCGGTTGGTGACGATGCCGACCACCTTCGGGCCCTCGAGCACCGGCAGCCCGGAGATCTTGTGGCTGCGGGTGATCTCGATCACCTCGCGCACCCGCATGTCGGGGGTGATGGTGATCGGGTCGAGCAGGACACCGGATTCGAAGCGCTTGACCCGCGAGACCTCGGTGGCCTGCGCGGCGGGGCTCAGGTTCTTGTGGATGATCCCGAGGCCGCCTTCCTGGGCCAGGGCAATCGCGAGGCGGCCCTCGGTGACGGTGTCCATGGCCGCGGAAACAAGTGGCATGCGCAATTCGATGTTGCGTGTCAGCCGACTGGTCAGTGAAGTGTCGCGGGGGAGGACGTCGGAATAGGCGGGGACGAGCAGGACGTCGTCGAAGGTGAGCGCCTTCTTCAGCAGTCGCATGGGAACCTCTGGACGCAAAGCGGCATTATACAGAAGCTCCTTCGGGGCTGCCGCCCATCGGCTGGCGCCCGCCGCCGGCCCGCGTCGCACCGGAACCCCGTCGTCGATACGGCAAGAATGCTCGCAACGCCCGGTCCCGGAGCCCGCGATGATCCGCCAACTCGCCTGTCTCGTCCTGCTTCTGGCCGGTTTCACCGGCGCCGCCGATGCCCAGTACCAGTGGCGCGACGATCGCGGCCGCATGGTCTTCTCCGATCGTCCGCCCCCGGCAGGCACCCCCGCCGATCGCATCCTCCGCGCACCGCGGCCACCGGCCGCGGCGCCGGCGGCGGCCGCGGCGCAAACCGCTCCCGCGGCGGGCATGGCGGCCAATCCGGCAGGCTTCCCCGCCACGGAGGGCATCGCCGCCACGGGACGGGAGCGCGCCGCGCCCAGCTACAAGGACCAGTCGATGGCCTTCGAGAAACGCCGGCTGGAGCGCGCCGAGAACGAGGCGAAGGCGGCCAATGCCGCCCGTGAAGCCGCGGACAAGGCACGCTACTGCGATGAGCTGGAAACCCAGCGCCGTACCCTCGCGAGCGGTGCCCGCATCAGCACCGTCGGTGCCGACGGCCAGCGCCAGTATCTCGGCGACGATGCCCGCAAGCTGCGCCTGGAGCAGAACGCCGAGGCGCTGGCCGGCAACTGCAGGGGCTGATCCGGATCAGCCCCGCCCGAAGGCGATGGACGGGGCCTGCGCCGCTGCGGTCAGGCCCGCGGGTCCCGCGCCCATTTTCCCGGCCCCCGTCGCGCCCGGTCGGCGCGCACCCGCGCATGGCGCGCGAGCTTCGGATCGGCGGTGATCGGCCCGAGGAGCTCGATCCGGTCCCCGTCGTAGATCGGCATGCCGGGTCGGGCCGGCTTGCCGTAGACCGCAACCCGCCAGTGCCCGCCGGCCACCCGCGCGGCGATGTCCGCCAGCCGCGGATCGGCCAGCAGGGCATCGAGATCGGGCCTGCCGTGATGCTCGATGCTGCGCATTCGCAAGCCCGGCGCCACGACGCCGGCCAGGCCGAAGGCGGGCTCGCCGGCGATGCCGCCCGCATGCTCGTCGTCCACCCAGCACAGGGTGATCCGCATCAGGCCGCCCCCTGGTGGTGGATGACGGCAGCCCGCTTGACGAAGGCATCGACGAAGGTCGAGGCGATCTGCCCGAAGACCGGCGACAGCGCCCGCCCGAGGAGCCCGCCCGCGATCTCGTAGTCGATGGTGAACTCCACCTTGCAGGCCTGCGGCGCGAGTTCATGGAATCGCCAGCGGCCCTGCAGTCGCCGGAACGGCCCGTTGACCAGGTCCATGTCGATCGAGGTCGGCCGAACATGGGTGTTGCGGGTGGTGAACGACTGCCGGATGCCCTTGAAGCGGATGCCGACGGTCGCGATCATCCCGCCCTCGATCCGCTCGACTTCCGTCGACGGGCACCAGGGCAGGAAATCCGGGTAGTCCTCGACCCGCTCCACGAGATCGAACATGGCGCTGGCAGGATACGGAAGCAGGACGGATTTGGTCAGTGATGGCACAGGCGTTATCGCTTGGGGCCGGACGAAGGCGACGGACGCCCGACTGATAGAATCTCCTGTCAACGATTGTAGACATGAGCATCGTCCGTAACAAAAAAGCCACCCACGACTACTCGATCGAGGAACGGTTCGAAGCCGGACTCGTGCTCGAGGGCTGGGAGGTGAAAGCCATCCGCGCCGGGCGCGTGCAGATCCGCGAGGGCTTCATCGTCCTGCGCAATGGCGAGCTCTTCCTGATCGGCTGCCACATCACGCCGCTGCCGGAAGCCTCGACCCACGTCACGCCCGATCCCACCCGGACCCGCAAGCTGCTCATGCACGCCCAGCAGATCGACAAGCTCGTCGGCAAGGTGGAACGGGCCGGCTACACGCTCGTCCCGCTCGATCTCCACTACACCCGGGGTCGCATCAAGCTCGAGCTCGGCCTCGCCAAGGGCAAGCGCCAGTTCGACAAGCGGGCGACCGAGAAGGAACGCGAGTGGGCGCGCGAAAAGGAACGCCTGCACAAGACGGTCACCCGTCGCTAGGTTCACCCGCCGTCGCGCGCCGCCTGCACCCGTCGGGCGATGGCCGCCAGGCCGGCGGCGTCCCGCTCGGCCGGTGGCACCCGGTCGAGCAGGCAGGCGAACAGCGTCGCGGTGGCGAAGGCATCGCTGCTGGCGTTATGCCGGCGCAAGGCCAGGATGCCGAAATGCTCCAGCCACTCGTCGAGTGAATTCGCCTCGACCGCCGGGAACAGCGCCGGCGCCAGATCGGCGAGGTCGAGCCAGGGATTGGACAGATGGATCCCGGCGCTCAAGCGCATGGCCCGCAGCAGCACCGTCTGGTCGAAGGGCGCATGGAAGGCGGCCAGCGGGCAATCGCCGACGTAGTTCGCAAAGCGCGTACAGGCAATCGCCGCATCGGCCGCCGAGAGCTGCGCCTCGGCGCCGATGCCGTGAATCAGGATATTGTCGCGCCCGCTCGCAACGCGCGGGCGAACCAGCATCTCGAAGCTGTCGCCGATCACGACGCGATCACCGTGCAGCGCCACCGCACCGATCGCAAGCAGCACATCCCGGCGCGGGTTCAGGCCGCTGGTCTCGAGATCGACGACGACCCAGCGCGCGGGCGTCGGGTCCATGCTCTGCGCAATCGCCACCGCGGAATCTCCTTGGCACCGGGCATCGCAAGTCGCCCGTCAGCCGGGATAGTCGAGCCTGAGACGCTGCTGCAGGGTGCGGGACTGGCGCAGCGCCTCCCGCAGTATGCGCCGGTCGAGCCGGCTCAGCCTGCGGATGTCCAGCTGGTTCGGGTTCTCGCCGCCGCGCAGGTCCACGCGTTGCTGGATCCGCAGCCGCAGGCTCTGCAGGAAATGGAACGCATCGATCCAGTCCCTCGTTTCGCGGGCATCCAGTCGGCCGGCGGCGGCAAGCGCCTCGAGCCGTTCGATGGTGCCGGTCAGCCGCACGCCGCCGGCAAGCGCGAGCACCCGGGCGGCGTCGACGAAGGGCGTGGTCCCGTGCAGCTTGAGATCGATGCCGCCGCCCGGGCTCGTCCCGAGCAGCGAATCGAGGAGATCCCCTCCCCAGGAGCCGGGACTGCGATTGCGCAGGGCTTCGTCGCTCATCTGCTTGAGGAAACGCCGGTTCACCATCGCCCGGCCGGCAACGAAGTCGCGCAGCCGGGTGGCCAGGCCGAGATCACCCGAGATGCCCCGGAAGTCGAAGAAGATGCTGGCCGCCAGGAGCGCCTCGGGCGTGCCGTGATCGATCCAGCTCGTGAAGCAGGCCTTCCATTCGGCCAGGCTCAGGCACCAACGCGGATTGCTCGCCATGATGCCGCCCCGGCACAGTGGGTAGCCGCAGCGATCCAGGCCCTGGTTGACCTGCAGCGCGAAGGCGAGCATTGCATCGCGCATCGGTTCATCGCCGTCACGCAGGATCAGTCCATTGTCCTGGTCGGTGGCGATCGTCTGTTCCTCGCGCCCCTCGCTGCCGAGGGCGAGCCAGCAGAAGCGGCCGGGATCGATGCCATGCTCCGCGGCGGTGATCCGCAGCAGCCGCTGCGCCAGCCGGTCGTTCAGGCGGCTGATCAGGCCGGTGACCAGCGGCGCGTTCACCCCCTGGGCCACCAGGCTCGCCGACCATTCGCGGATGTCATCGGCGGCGCTCGCCAGCACCTCGACCGAGGCCGCCGCCTCGATGGTCTCGCCGATGCGCCGCATGCTGCGACGCTGCAGGACGAAGAGATCGCGCTCGGTGACGATACCGACCAGCGCACCATCGCGCAGCACCGGCAGGTGGCGAATCGAGTGCCTCGCCATGGCGAGCACCGCATCGGCCACGGTGTCGACGGTATCGAGCGAGACGACCGGCTGCGTCATGACACTGCCGATCGGTGTGTCGAGCGGCAGGCCGGGCAGCACCACCCGCCCGATCACGTCGAGATGGGTGAAGATGCCCTGCACCGGGTCTTCGCCTTCGGGCTCGGCCGGCACCACCAGCACCGAACCGATGCGCGCGTTTTCCATGCGCTCGAAGACCGTCCGCAGGTCCTCGTCGGTGCGCGCGGTGACCGGTGCACGCTTCATGACCAGCTCGAGCGGCGTGTTCATGTCGCGCTGCTGCGTCGTCTTCAGGGCGTAGCTCGCCTGCAGCCGCTCGCGGGACAGATCGAGCAGCGCGCCCAGGCGACGGGTGACGAAGCCGCGCCAGGCCGGGCTGCGCTCGACGAGATCATCGAAGTCCGCGCGCGCCAGGCGCCAGCAGAAGACATCGCCGGCGGCCCGGAAACTCGCGTCGACCGGTCGGCCGGCCGCCAGCGCCCCGACCGGGAAGACCTCGCCGGCAACGATCTCGGCAAGCGTCACCTCGCCGTCAGGGCCTGCCCAGAGCGCTTCGACGACGCCCTGGCGAACGATGAAGCAGGCCGCCGGAACCTCCGGCCCGGGTGCGAGGATGATCTCGCCGTGATGGAAGTAAGCCAGTTCGAGCCGGCTCGCGAGATGATCGAGATCGCGGGAGTCGAGTTGCGAGAACGGCGCGTACTGCACGAGGTTCGTCCGCACCTCGGCCAGCAGCGTGGGCGAACTCATCGGTACCGTCCTGGCTCGCCCGGTATCCGCCGCGCGTTGGCGCCGGGCTCAGCCGGCGCCCGAGCCCGGTTCGCGCCGGACCACCGCGGTTGCGGTAGCCACCAGAGAGGCGACATCGGTCAGGTTGGCCGGCACGATCATGGTGTTGTTCTCCTTCGCCATCTGGCCCAGCGCCTCGATGTACTTCTCGGCGACCTGGAGATTCATCGCAGGCAGCCCGCCAGGGGTCTCGATGGCCAGCGCGATGCGCTCGATGGCCCTGGCGGTGGCGTCGGCCACCGCCTGGATCGCGGCGGCCTCCCCCAGCGCGCGGTTCACGTCCGCCTGGCGCTCCCCTTCGGAGCGGGCGATCTGCGCTTCGCGATCGCCGCTGGCGAGATTGATCTGCTGCTGGCGCCGGCCTTCGGATTCCGCGATGACCGCGCGCTTTTCCCTTTCGGCGGTGATCTGCGCCTGCATCGCCTGCAGGATCACGTCCGGCGGAGTCAGGTCCTTGATCTCGTAGCGCAGCACCTTGACGCCCCAGTTGAGGGCGGCTTCGTCGAGTGCCTCGACCACCCGGGCATTGATCAGGTCCCGCTCCTCGAAGGTATGGTCGAGCTCGAGCTTGCCGATCACGGAGCGCAGGGTGGTCTGCGCCAGCTGGGTGATCGCCGAGACATAGTTGCTCGAACCGTAGGAAGCGCGCATCGCATCGGTGACCTGGAAGTACAGCACCCCGTCGACGGTGAGCTGGGTGTTGTCCTTGGTGATGCAGACCTGGCTCGGGACATCGAGGGGAATTTCCTTGAGCAGGTGCTTGTAGGCAACCCGGTCGACGAACGGGATCAGGATGTTGAGCCCCGGGCCCAGCACCGCGTTGAACTTGCCGAGCCGCTCGACCACCCAGGCGTGCTGCTGGGGCACCACCTTCAGTGCGCGGGTGACGAAGACCACTGCGAGCACCAGCACCACCAGGGCGATGGCGATTCCATTGGAAGCTTCGAACATGCTTGCGGACTCCTCGGCGGGATGGCGCTGGCAACTGACCGGAGCCGGGCCCGCTCAGTTGCCAGCCGGGGTGACCACGAGCCGGTTGCCGACCACGCCCCGTATCACATGGGGGCCGGGCCGTCCGCTCGGGCCACTGGAATCAGCGAGCTCGACCTGCCAGGCCGCGCCCCGGTATCTCGCGATGGTGCGATGCGGCTCGTCCCAGTGCTCGATCTGGATTCGGGCGCCCACGTCGAGCACGAGGTCGGCTGCGGCATTCTCGTGCTTTGCCCGGGACCGACGAAACCGCCAGATGAACGCCCAGCCGGCCATCGAGCAGAGCGCGGCCGCGAGCAGCTGCAGCGTGAACGATCCGCCGGCCATGGCGACACCGCCGGCCGCCGCGCAGCCCAGGGCCAGTACCAGCAGGTAAAAGGTCCCGGTCAGCATCTCGACGATGCCCAGGATCAGTGCCGCCAACCACCACGCTTCGTGGATCTGCATAGAGCCTCCGCCGCGAATCCTAACATCGGCCGAGGTCGCGCCGACCAGGCCCGATGGCGGGAAGGCCGCCATGTCGCGCGCCTCGCCACACGACGGCAATACGGGCTAGCATCCCGACACATCGGCCGCCGGCAGGCCGCCGTTCGATCCCGCCCGGCCCCATCGAGGAGATTCCCGACATGAAGACGATCCTGCCGGGCTTCGCGCTCGCGATCGCCATCGCGTCGCTGGCCATGCCGGCGAGCGCGCAGACGGTCGTCAGGATCGGCCATGTCGCTGCGCTCACCGGCGCCAGCGCCCATCTCGGCAAGGACAACGAGAACGCCGCCCGCATGGCCATCGACGAGCTCAATGCCCGCAAGCTGCGGATCGCCGGCCAGGAGATCCGTTTCGAACTGCTCTCGGAGGACGATGCCGGCGATCCGCAGCAGGCCGTCGCCGCGGCCCGCAAGCTGGTCCACGCCCGGGTCGTCGGCGTCATCGGGCATCTGAACTCGGGCACGACGATCTCCGCCTCGCGCATCTACCACGATGCCGGCATCCCGCAGATCTCGCCATCGGCGACCCATCCGAAGTACACCCGGCAGGGATTCGACACCGCGTTCCGGGTGGTGGCGACCGACCTGCGGCTCGGCGGCACCCTCGGACGCTACGCGGTCCGGGAGCTGAAGGCCGATTCGATCGCGGTGATCGATGACGGTAGCGCCTACGGCGAGAGTGTCGCCGACGAGTTCCAGGCAGCCGCGAAGGCCGCCGGCGCGAACATCGTCGGCCGCGAGTCCACGACCGTCGAGGCGACCGACTTCGAGGCCATCCTGGCCTTCCTCGAGGGCACGAAACCCGAACTGGTCTTCTTCGGGGGAATGGACACGATGGCCGGCCCGATGCTGCGCCGGTTCGCGCAACGGGACATCCCGGTCAGGTTCATGGGCGGCGACGGCATCTGCACGCCCCGGCTGGCCACGCTCGCCGGCGAGGCCATCGTCGACGACCAGGTCGTGTGCGCCGAAGCGGGTGGGGTGACCCGCGAGCATGCGGGCGCCATCGACGACTGGAAGCAGCGCTACCGTGATCGCTTCAAGACCGAAGTCCAGATCTACGCGCCGTATGCCTACGACGCCACCATGACCATGGTCGCGGCCATGCAGGTGGCGGATTCGACCGTCCCCGGGGGATACCTGCCCGAGCTCGCGAAGATCGTCTACGACGGTATCACCGGACCCATCGCCTTCGACGAGTCCGGTGACATCCGCAACGGTGCCCTGACCTTCTACACCTACCGCAGCGGCGAGCGCGAAAAGATGATGGTGGTGAAATGACATGGGCCCGGCCCGCGCCGGGCCCATGCGCCCGCTTCAGCGATCCGCCCGGTGCGCGGCGAGCCGCTGCCAGGTATCGACCACCGTGTCGGGATTCAGGGAGATCGATGCGATTCCCTGGTCCATCAGCCACTCCGCGAGATCGGGATGGTCGGACGGCCCCTGGCCGCAGATGCCGACGTACTTGTCGGCCTTGCGGCAGGCCGCGATGGCCCGGGCGAGCAGCATCATCACCGCCGGATCGCGCTCGTCGAAGCCCTCCGCCACCAGGCCGGAGTCACGATCCAGGCCCAGGGTGAGCTGGGTCAGGTCGTTGGAGCCGATCGAGAAGCCGTCGAAATGCTCGAGGAACTGCTCGGCCAGCAGAGCGTTGGACGGCAGCTCGCACATCATGATCACCCGCAGGCCGCCGTTGCCATCGGCATCGGCACCGCTGCCGCGCGACAGGCCGTGGCGCGACAGCAGTTCGATCACGCCGGCGGCCTCCTGCACCGTGCGCACGAAGGGAATCATCAGTTCGACGTTGGTGAGCCCCATTTCCTCGCGAACCTTCTTCATGGCCCGGCATTCGAGCTCGAAGCATTCGGCGAAGTCCCCCGCAAGGTAGCGCGCCGCCCCGCGGAAGCCGAGCATCGGGTTCTCCTCCTCCGGCTCGTAGCGCGAACCGCCGATCAGCTTGCGGTATTCATTCGACTTGAAATCCGAGAGCCGCACGATGACCGGCTTGGGCCAGAAGGAAGCGGCGATCGTCGCCACCCCTTCGGCGAGACGCTCCACGTAGAAGCTGCGCGGGGTGGCATGGCCACGCGCCACGCTCTCGACCGCCTTCTTGAGTTCGGCGTCGACATTGGGATAGTCGAGGATGGCCTTGGGATGGATGCCGATGTTGTTGTTGATGATGAACTCGAGCCGCGCCAGCCCGACCCCGGCATTGGGCAGCTGGGCGAAGTCGAAGGCCAGCTGGGGGTTGCCGACGTTCATCATGACCTTGACCGGTACTTCCGGCATGCCGCCGAGCCGGGTCTCGGTGACCTCGGTCTCGAGCAGGCCGTCGTAGACGTTGCCGGTGTCGCCTTCCGCGCAGGAGACCGTCACCAGCGCGCCGTCGGACAGCACCTCGGTGGCATGGCCGCTACCCACCACGGCCGGAATGCCCAGCTCGCGGGCGATGATCGCCGCATGGCAGGTGCGGCCGCCGCGATTGGTGACGATCGCCGAAGCGAGCTTCATGACCGGCTCCCAGTTGGGATCGGTCATGTCGGTGACGAGCACATCGCCGACCTGGATCCGTTCCATCTCGGAGGCGTCCGACACCACGCGCACCGGTCCGGCCCCGACCTTCTGGCCGATCGCCCGGCCGCTGACGAGGATCTCGGAGCTGCCCTTGAGGCGGAAACGCTGCTGCACGCCCTCCGTGCCCTGGGACTTCACCGTCTCGGGCCTCGCCTGCAGGATGTAGAGCTTGCCGTCGGTGCCGTCCCGGCCCCATTCGATGTCCATCGGGCGCTGGTAGTGGCGCTCGATGATGAGCGCGTAACGCGCCAGCTCGATGACTTCCTCGTCCGACAGCGAATAGCGGCTGCGCTCGGCGGCGCTGGTGTCGACGGTGCGCACCGTTCTTCCGACGCTGCTGTCGGCGGCCGCTTCGGCGCCCTCTTCGACGAACTCCATCTTGATCAGCTTGGAACCCATCTGGCGCCGGATGATCGGAAAGTGCCCCGCTTCGAGGATCGGCTTGTGGACGTAGAACTCGTCCGGGTTGACGGCGCCCTGCACCACCGTCTCGCCAAGGCCATAGGCGCTGGTGATGAAGACCACGTCGCGAAAGCCGGACTCGGTATCGAGGGTGAACATCACCCCGGCTGCGCCGCGATCGCTGCGCACCATGCGCTGGATGCCGGCCGACAGCGCGACGTCGGCATGGGCGAAGCCCTTGTGCACCCGGTAGGAAATGGCCCGGTCGTTGTACAGTGACGCGAAGACATGCTTGATCCGGTCGAGGACCGCATCGATCCCGACGACGTTGAGGTAGGTTTCCTGCTGGCCGGCGAACGAGGCATCGGGAAGGTCCTCGGCGGTGGCCGAGGAACGCACCGCCACCGAGATGGCGGCGCCCGACTCGCCCTCGAGCATGCGATAGTGCTCGCGGATGGCGGCTTCCAGCGACGCGGGCAGCGGCGCGTCCACTATCCACTGGCGGATCGTCGCTCCACATTCAGCCAGCGCCTTGACGTCCTCGGTATTGAGCGCATCGAGCTTCTCGGCGATCCGTCGGGTCAGCTGGTTGGTCTCGAGGAACTCGCGAAACGCTTCGGCGGTGGTGGCGAAGCCGCCCGGAACCCTGACCCCGGTTGCCGCCAGCTGGCTGATCATCTCGCCCAGCGATGCGTTCTTGCCACCGACGATTTCGACATCGTCCATGCGAAGCTCGTCGAACGGTACGACGGCCCGCCCCTTGAATCGGTTCATGTGAAAGTCCTGGGATGAAAAAAACCTGTCGCGCAAAACGCTCTAGCAGGAAGTGGCGCCGCCGGCCACTTCCTGCTGCAACGCTCTGCCCCGCGCAATCGGCCGCAGCCCGCCGGCTGGCCGGGCCGGGGCGACGGTCCACGCCGGACTGCGCTATTTTAGGGCCTGCGGCCGCGACCGCGCCGCAGGCCGGCCGGCCGGGCGTGACCGACCGCACAAGCAACCCGTCCTTCCGGAGCCTCCGATGCCCGATGCAAGCGCCCAGCCCGTCGATCGAACCATCTTCTACGTGTCCGACGGCACCGGCATCACCGCGGAAACCTTCGGCCATTCCCTGATGACGCAGTTCGAGCACCTGCGGGTCCGGCAGGTACGCCTGCCGTTCGTGAATTCCGCCGAGAAGGCCATCGAGGCCCAGCGTCGGATCGACGAGCAGTCGCGCATCGACCGCCATCGTCCGATCGTGTTCAGCACCCTGGTCGACATCTCGATCAACGAGATCGTCCGGCGCGCCAACTGCCGCTTCCTCGACCTGTTCGCCACCTTCGTCGAGCCGCTCGAGCAGGAGTTCGGCCTGAAATCCACCCATACCGTCGGTCGCTCGCATACCGTCGGCGACGCCGGCCACTACAACCGTCGCATCGACGCGATCAACTATTCGCTCGCCCACGACGACGGCCAGGCCCATGCCGACCTGGCCAATGCGGAAGTGATCCTGATCGGCGTCTCGCGCAGCGGCAAGACGCCCACCAGCCTGTACCTCGCGATGCAGTTCGGGATCCGGGCGGCGAACTATCCGCTGATACCCGAGGATTTCGAACGCAAGCGGCTGCCCGACGCGCTCTATCCGCACAAGCGCAAGCTCTTCGGCCTGTCGATCACGCCCGCCCGGCTGGCCGAGGTGCGCAACGAACGACGCCCCGGCAGCACCTACGCATCGCTCCAGAACTGCCGGCGCGAGGTCTCGGAGGCCGAGGCCATGATGCGGCGCGAAGGCATCCGCTGGCTCTCGACCACCAACAAGTCGATCGAGGAGATCGCGACGACCATCGTCGAGGACCTGCAGCTGCGCTCCTGAGCGGCGACGGATTCGGGCGCGGGAGTCGAGCCGGGAATTCGCGAAACGCCGCGTCGCGCCGGCGAGACCGGCCGCGCCTGCCAGCGCGGCCGCAGCGGGACGCCGAAGACAGTACGTTCGTACGGCATGCCCTGACGCGGTCATGCGCCCGAATCCGCCGCCGCCGCGCCCGGGAAGCCGCGCTGGCGCCACTGCTCGTACAGGCAGATCGCGGCGGCGACCCCGACGTTGAACGATTCGACCCCGTCCGTCTGGGGAATCGCGATCGCGCCCGCGGGAGCGCTTTCGCGGATCGCCGCCGCCACGCCCTCGCCCTCGTTGCCGAACACCCAGACCGAAGGCGCCGCAAGCCGGCTGCGATCGATGCGCCGGCTCGCCTGCGCGGCCGCGTAGCGCAACTCGAGCCGGCTGCGGCAGGCGATCTCCGCCCATTCGACATCCTCGTGGATATCGAGGTGGAAATGCGCCCCCTGCCCAGCGCGCAGGACCTTGGGCGACCAGCAGAAGGCCGTGCCGGGCGCGGTGGCGAGCCGGCGCACCCCGACAGCGGCGCAGGTCCGCAGGATGCTGCCGACATTGCCCGGATCCTGGATCCGGTCGAGATAGACCAGGTCCTCGTCGATCGCATTGGGAAGCGCAGGGCGCGGTGTATCGACGATCGCGATCGGACCCGAGCCGTTCTCCACCTGGCTTGCCCGGGCGAACAATCGCGGCTCGAGCTCGACCACCTCGGCGCCCGATGCGACGGCGAGCGCCGCCACCGGCGCGGGCGCCCCCACGGGTACGAAGACCAGGCGAGGCGCGCCGAATCGCCCGATGTAGGACTCGAGCAGGTGCATCCCCTCGATCACGCTCGCGCCATGGCGGCGGCGGTCGCGGGGTTTCCCGACCAGCCCGGCGAGCAGGCGAAAACGCGGATTGGAAGCCGAGGCGATCGGCCCCACCGGCATGCGGGTCACGACGCCCGGTCGATGAGCCGGCGCACCGGCGCGAAGCTGCGCCGGTGATGCTCGCAAGGCCCCAGCCGGGCAAGGCAGTCGAGATGGACCGCCGTCGGATAGCCCTTGTGCCGGTCGAAGCCGTAGCCCGGATGGGCGGCGTGGATCCGCAGCATGTGCGCGTCGCGCGACGTCTTGGCGAGGATCGAGGCGGCCGCGATCGCCGGATCGCTGTCGTCCCCGCCGATCACGGTCTCGACCGGCAGCTCGAGCACCGGCGCATGCTTGCCGTCGATCCGCACCAGCTCCGGCACGCGGGCCAGCGCCAGTACCGCCCGGCGCATCGCGAGCAGGCTCGCCTGCAGGATGTCGATGGCGTCGATCTCCGCTGGGCTCGCCGAGGCGACGGCCCAGGCCAGCGCTTGCTGGCGGACCATGGCCGCCAGGCGATCGCGCTGGCCTGCGCTCAGCCGCTTGGAGTCACGCAGCCCCGCCACCGGGCGGGCCGGATCGAGGATCACCGCCGCGGCATAGACCGGGCCGGCAAGGGGGCCGCGGCCGGCCTCGTCGACGCCACAGATGATCCCGGACGCGGACACGGGCATGGCGGTCGGCCGGGAAGCGCTCATCGACCGGGCCCCCGGCGCATATCGAGTATCGCTTCGGCGGCGCGCCCGGCGCAGCCCCGGCGAAGCTGCTCGCCGAGTTCGGCGAAGCGTCGGCCGATGGCCTGGCGCCCGGGCTCGTCGTCGAGCTGCGCGAGCAGGGCCGGGCCCATGCGCTCGGCCCGCGCCGCATCCTGGATGAACTCCGGCACCACCCAGTCCCGGCACAGGATGTTGGGCAGGCCGACCCAGGGCAGATAGCCCATCCGCCGCATGATCCGGTAGCTGAGCCAGGCAAGGCGATAGGCGATCACCATCGGCTTGTGGAACAGGGCCGCCTCGAGGGTGGCGGTGCCGCTGGCGACCAGCACCGTATCGGCGGCGGCCAGCGCGTCGCGCGCGCGGCCGCTGATGATGCGCAGGTCGAGATCCTCGGGCAGCGCGAGATCCGCGAGCGTGCCGCGCAGGGTTTCGAAGAGCGCGGTCGACGCCGCCGGCAGCACGAACTGCAGGCCGGGACGGCGGGCATGCAGCCAGGCGGCGGTCCGCATGAACTCGGCCGCCATCATCCGTACCTCGGAAGTCCGGCTGCCCGGCAGCAGGGCGACCACCGGGACATCGGGCGCCAGGCCGAGGCCCAGGCGCGCGGCCGCCACCGGGGGTTCGGGCGGAATCGCATCGGCCAGCGGATGACCGACGTAGGTCGAGGCGATGCCGGCCTTCTCGTAGATCTCCTGCTCGAAGGGGAAGACCAGCAGCATGTGGTCGACCGAATCGCGGATCCGATCGATGCGCCCGCCGCGCCAGGCCCAGATGGACGGGCCGATGAAATGCACCACCGGCACGCCGGCGGCGCGCATCCGCTTCTCGACATCGAGATTGAAATCGGGCGCATCGACCCCGAGGAAGATCTCGGGGCGCCAGTCCACCAGGCGGCGCTTGAGATCCTCGCGCATCCGGCGCAGGCGGGGATATTCGCGCAGGACCTCGGCATAGCCATTGACCGAGAGCGCTTCGATGTCCCACCAGCGCTCGAAGCCGGCCGCCGCCATCGAGGGTCCGCCGATCCCGCGGGCATCGAGCCCTCCCCCGGCCTCGGCGAGCGCCGCGAGCACGCCCGCCGCGAGCATGTCGCCGGACTTCTCGCCGGCCACCGCCCCGAGCGTCAGCCCGGACCCGTCCATCGCCCTACCTCACGATGCCGCGCGTCACCCCGCCGAGGAACTCGAGCAACATGCCGAGATCGGCAGCGGAATCGCCGGCGGCTTCCCGGGACTGGGTCGCGAGTTCGCCCCGTGCCTCCTCGAGGCCCAGGCCGCGCTTGTACAGGGTCTTGTAGGCCCGTCGCAGCGCCTGGATGCGCGACGCATCGAAGCCCCGTCGCCGCAAGCCCTCGCTGTTGAGGCCATGGGCATTGGCGGGCGTGCCCGAGGCCATGACGTAGGGCGGGAGATCATGCAGGACGACGGTCCCGACGCCGGTCATGGCGTGCGCGCCGATCTTGCAGAACTGGTGGACCCCGGTGAACCCGCCCAGGATCACCCAGTCACCGAGCTCGACGTGGCCGGCCAGGTTGGTCGTGTTGGCGAGGATGGTGTGGCTGCCGACGATGCAGTCGTGCGCGATGTGGACATAGGCCATGACCCAGTTGTCGTCGCCCACGTCGGTGCGGCCGCGGTCCTGGACCGTGCCGCGATTGATCGTCACGTACTCGCGAAAGGTATTGCCGTTCCCGATCACCAGGGCGGTCGGCTCGCCGGCGTACTTCTTGTCCTGCGGCGGCCCGCCGATCGTGCCGAAGGGATGGAGCACGTTGTCGCGCCCGATGGTGGTGCCTGCGCCGACCACGCAATGGGCGCCGACCGAGGTTCCGGCGGCGATGCGAACCCCGGGCTCGATGATCGCGTACGGCCCGACCCGGACCGTGCTGTCGAGCTCCGCGCCCGGATCGACAATCGCGCTCGGATGGATCAGTGGCGCGCCGCTCATTGGTCCTCGGGCGCGCCGGCCGGCTCGACATCGCGCAGGGTGCACATCAGGTCGGCTTCGGCTGTCGTCTGTCCCTCGACGCTGGCCCGGCCCCGGTACTTCCAGATCGAGCGGGAGACCCGGGTGATCGTGACCTCCAGCATGAGCTGGTCGCCCGGGACGACCGGCCGCTTGAAGCGGGCGTTGTCGATCCCGACGAAGTAGTACACCGAGCCCGAGTCGGACTTCCGCCCCATGGTCTGGAAGGACAGGATGCCGGCGGCCTGGGCAAGCGCCTCGACCTGCAGGACGCCGGGCATCACCGGCAGGTAGGAAAAATGCCCCACGAAGTACGGCTCGTTGATCGTGACGTTCTTGAAGCCGAGGATCCGCTTGCCCTTCTCGAGTTCGACGACGCGGTCAATGAGCAGGAACGGATAGCGATGCGGCAGGTGATCCAGGATCCCCCGGATGTCGAGAACGGTCATGAACTGTCCCTGGACTGGAATTCGAGTTGGCGCAGCCGCGCACGCAGATCGGGGAGATGCCGCAAGGTGGCCGCGGCGCGCTCCCATTGGGCGTTGTCCATCAGCGGGAAGCTGCCCGAATAGAATCCCGCCTTGCGTATCGACCGGGTGACCAGCGCCATCGCCGAAACCACGACATCGTCGCAGATGCTGAGATGGCCGAGGATCCCGGCGCCACCGCCGATCATGCAGCGCTCGCCGATGACGGCACTGCCGGCGATGCCGACGCAGCCGGCGATCGCGGTATCGCGGCCGATCCGCACGTTGTGCGCGACCTGGATCTGGTTGTCGAGCTTGCAGCCGTCGCCGATGACGGTGTCGTCGAGCGCGCCCCGGTCGATGGTGCAGTTGGCGCCGATCTCGACCCGGTCGCCGATCAGCACCCGGCCGAGCTGGGGAATCTTGCGCCAGCCCCCTGCTTCGCGGGCGAACCCGAAGCCGTCGGCGCCGATGACGGTGCCCGGATGCACCAGGCCGTCGGCACCAATCTCGCAGCCATCGAGGACCGCCACCCGCGCGGCGAGCCGGGTTCGCTCGCCGATGCGCACGTCGGCGCCGATACCGACGTGGCTGCCCAGCCGGACGCCGGCGCCGATGCGGGCCCGCTCGCCGACCACGGCGCAGGGCCCGATCGAGACATCCGGGGCAATTTCGGCATCGGGGGCGATGATGGCGCTCGGATGGATGCCGGGCGCCGGCCCGGGGCCGGCCAGGCGTCGCTCGAACCATTCGGCGAGAATCGCGAAGCCCCGGTAGGCATCGTCGACGATGACCGCAACCGCGTCCGGTGCGAGCAAGCCGCGCAGCTTCTCCTCCACGAGGACCGCACCGGCGCGCGAGCCACCTGCCTGCGCCCCGTGGCGGGCATCGGACAGGAAGGCGATGTCCGCCGGACCCGCCGAAGCGAGGCTGGCGAGCCGTTCGATGCGCAGTTCACCCTGCGGGCCATCGATGCGACCACCGACGACGCCTGCCAGGTCGGCGAGCCGAACCGGTTCGGAGAGGGGTCGCATCGCCGGCTCCGTCGGCCTACCTGGCAGCCTCGCCGCCCAGGGCGCGCAGGACCTTGTCGGTGATATCGATGCGCGGGCTCACGGTGATCGCTTCCTGGAGAATGAGATCGTATCCCTCCTTCTCGGCGATATCCTTGATGGCCCGGTTCGCCTCCTCGACCACCTGGGCGAGCTCCTCGTTCCTGCGCTGGTTGAGGTCCTCGCGGAACTCGCGCTGCCTGCGCTGGAAATCCTTCTCGAGATCGGCGTATTCCCGCTGCAGGCGCATCCGGTCGGAGTCGCTCAGCACGGTCGCGTCGCGGTCGATCCGCTCGCCCATCGACTTGAGCCGGGCGGCGATGTCCTGGAGTTCCTTCTCACGGGCGCTGAACTCGCGCTCGAGCTTCTGGGTGGAGGCTTTCGCCGGGGCGGCGTCACGCAGGAGGCGCTCGATATTGACGAATCCGATCCGCGGTGCGGCATCCTGGGCCGCGGCGGTCATCGTTGCCAGTGCGAGGCAACCGGCGAACACAATCCTCGAAACTTTCATCAGTGCCTTCCATCGGGGTTTGTTGAGGCCATTCTCGCACATGCCACCGGGCCCGATGGCCCGTCGGGGTCGTGCCGGGCCCGGCTCAGAAGCCGGTTCCGATCTGGAACTGGAGTCGCTGGGTGCGGTCGCCGTCCTTCGCATTGAGCGGGTAGCCGAGGCTGAACTTCAGCGGTCCGAAGGGAGACAGCCAGGACAGCCCGAAGCCGGCGGAATAGCGGAATTCGCCCGTATCGACCTCGCCCACCGGGAAGACGTTGCCACCGTCCAGGAAGAAGAACGAACGGAAACTGCGATCGTTGCCGGTGCCGGCCAGCGGCATGTGGAACTCGACGCTGCCGACGATCTTGACCTGTCCGCCCAGCGGCACCTCGTCGACCGGGTCGCGGCCCGGGCCGAGCGAGCTCGGCTCGTAGCCCCGGATCGAGCCGATGCCGCCGGCGTAGTAGTTCTTGAACGGCGGGTAGCCGTCGTCGCCATAGGAGCGGCCATAGCCCAGGTCGAGGTTGAAGGCCAGGGTGTAGTCCTTGGTCACCGGCGCGAAGTACTGGTGGCCATAGCCGGCACGGTAGTAGCGCGAGTCGCTGCCGGGCAGCGAGGCCTCGAGGCTGGCGATCTGGAAGCGGCCCCGCGTCGGGATCAGGACGCTGTCGCGCGTATCGCGGCTCCAGGACAGCGACGCAACCAGGTTGGTGCTGGACTTGCCCATGGCATTGGCGAAATCGATGTATCGCTGCGGCGGCGTGTCACCCAGCGTCAGCTGGTTGTTCTCGACCGCCAGGCCGAAGCCGATCCGGTCCATCTCGGTATAGGGAATGCCGAAGCGCAGGCCGACGCCGTTGGCACGCCACCGGTAGTCGCCGAGCCGCAGCGACGAGGCATTGAAGAGCCGCGTGTAGATATCGAAGCTGCGGCTGATCCCGTCGGGTGTGAAATACGGATCGGTGTAGGACAGCGAGATCGTGCGCGAGATCCGGCTGGTGTTGACATCGAGCGAAAGCGCCTTGCCGGTTCCGAGGAAGTTCGTCTGGTGGATCGAACCCGAGACGACCACGCTCTCGGTACTCGAGACCCCCAGCCCCAGCATCAGGTTGCCGGTGGTCTGCTCGGTGACCCTCACGTCGAGATCGACCTGGTCGGGCGCCTCGGGCACCGGGGTCGAATTGATCTGGACGTCGGTGAAGTAGCCGAGCCGGCCGATCCGCTCGCGCGAGAGCCTGATCCGGTTGGCGTCGTACCAGGCATCCTCGAACTGGCGCATCTCCCGGCGGATCACGACGTCGCGGGTGCGGTGGTTGCCACTGATGTTGATCCGCCGGACATAGATCCGGCGACCCGGGTCGACCATGATCGTGAAGCCGACCGTCTGCTTCTCGCGATCGAGCTCGGGCACCGCGTTGACGTTCGCGAAGGCGTAGCCGAGTTCGCCCAGGCGGGCGGTGATCGCTTCGGTCGAGGCCGACAGCTTCGCCCCGGAGAAAACATCGCCGGGCTCGATCTCGACGAGTTCGGCGAACTGCTCTTCGCGCCCGAGCAGCTCGCCGGCCAGCTCGAAGCCCGACACGGTGAACTGGGCGCCTTCCTTGACCACCACCGTGATGTGGACGTCCTCCCGGTCCGGTGAAATCGACACCTGGGTGGATTCGATCGAGAACTCGAGATAGCCGCGGTCGAGATAGAAGGAGCGGATCGCCTCGAGGTCGCCGGCCAGCTTCTCGCGGGCATAGCGATCGGACTTGGTGTACCAGGTCAGCCAGGTGGGAGTCGACAGCGACAACTGGTCGAGCAGGACCTTGTCGGAATACACCTCGTTGCCGACGAAGCGGATCGACGTGATCTTCGCGGATTCGCCCTCGTCGATGTCCAGCGACAGCCCGACCCGGTTGCGCTCGAGCGGTGTGATCGTCGTCGTGACCTGGACGTTGTACTTGCCGCGCGAGAGGTACTGGCGCTTGAGCTCCTGTTCGGCGCGCTCGAGGATGCTGCGATCGAAGATCCGCGATTCGGCCAGGCCCTGGTCACGCAGGACCTGCTCGAGCGTCTCGCGATCGAACTCCTTCGAGCCCTCGACCTCGAGCGATGCGATCGCCGGGCGCTCGGACAGGACCACCACGAGCACGTCCCCTTCGACCTCGAGGCGGACATCCTGGAAGAAGCCGGTGCGAAACAGCGCCGAAACCGCCTCGCTCGCCGTGTCCTCGGTGAGGCGATCGCCCACCTTGACGGGCAGGTAGGTGAAGACGGTGCCCGGCTCGGTGCGCTGGATCCCCTCGATCCGGATATCGCGCACCACGAACGGATCGAACGCGAATGCCGCGCGCAACCCGAGCGCGAGCATGAAGGCGGCAACGGCTCCGCGCGCAGGCCATCGACGCATGCGACGGCGCCGCGGGGGGAGATCGTTGGGCATCAATCAGGAACCGATCAGGCGGGTGATGTCGTTGAACAGGGCCAGCGCCATCATCATCATGATCACGCCCAGCCCCGCTTTCTGCGTCAGCTCGATGAAGCGCTCCGACAGCGGTCGGCCGCGTAATCCTTCGAGCGCGTAATATACCAAATGGCCGCCATCGAGCACGGGTATCGGAAGCAGGTTCAGGACCCCGAGGCTGATGCTGATCAGCGCCAGGAAATTCACATAGGCGAACCAGCCGATCCGCGCCGTCTGCCCCGCCAGGTCGGCAATCGTCACCGGGCCGCTCAGGTTGCGTACCGACAGGTCGCCGGTGATCATCTTGCCCAGCATCCTGAGCGAGAAGATCGACATGTCCCAGGTCTGGCGCACGCCGATACCCAGCGATTCCAGCGGACCATGGACCACCTTCTCCATTGCGATCCGGTCGCGCAACTGCGCGCCGATCCGGCCGACGGTCGCGCCGCTGGCGTCGTCGACCACCGCCGCCGGGCGCACCGCGAGGAACAGCGGCTGGCCATTGCGCAGGATCTCGAACTGCATCTGGCGATCGGCGCTTGCCTGCACCCGCTCGATGAGGTCGCGAGCCCGGCCGATCGGATGGCCGTCGACCGCGACCAGCGTGTCGCCGGCCAGCAGGCCGGCCGCCTCCGCCGCGCCGCCCGCCATGATCGCGCCGATGTCGACCTCGCCCGGCGCCAGCCGGATGCCCAGCTCGGACATGAAATCCTTCTCGGCCGCCCCCGGCGCAAGCGTCGAGGCGTCGAGCATGAGCGTGGCCTCGCCACCGTCACGACGCACCTGGATCGTCGCTTCGCGCCGATCGATCACCGGCTCGAGCAGGCGCAGGCGGACGTCGTTCCAGGAGCGGATATCGGTGCCGTCGATCCGCAGGATCCGGTCGCCCGGCGCGAGCCCGGCCTGCGCCGCCGCGGTCTGCGTCGGCGGCGCATCGACCACCGGTACCGGTTCCTCGACACCGACCCAGCCGAGCAGCGCGTAGAGCGCGATCGCCAGCAGGAAGTTGGCGAGTGGACCGGCGACGACGATGGCCGCCCGCCGCGGCAGCGACTGGCGCGTGAACGCGCGCGGCAACTCCTCGGCCGGAATCGGCTCGGCGCGTTCCTCGCGCTCGTCGAGCATCTTGACGTAGCCGCCCAGCGGGATCGCGGAGACGACCCATTCCTCCCGGTCCGCGCCCAGGCGCCAGGTGAGCAGCGGGCGGCCGAAACCGATGGAGAAGCGCAACACCCTGACACCGCACCAGCGCGCGACCAGGTAATGGCCGAGCTCATGGATGAAGATCAGGACCGTCAGTGCGGCGAGGAACGCGAGCAGGGTCTGCAGGAAGCTCATGGGCATGCTCCGTCGACGAAGGCGCGGGCCTCGGCCCGGGCGCGGCGATCGATGTCGAGTACCGAATCGAGGCAGGCGCCGGCCGCATCACCGCCGAGCCGCCCCAGCACCCGTTCGTTGAGACGGCCAATGTCGAGGAACCCGATCCGCCCGGCAAGGAAGGATTCCACTGCAACCTCGTTGGCGGCATTGAGGACCGCGGGCGCGGCGCCCTCGGCCCGCAGGGCATCGCGGGCAAGGCGCAGGCAGGCGAAGCGCTCCGGATCGGGGGCTTCGAAGTCGAGCCGGCCGATCTCGGCCAGGCGCAGCATGTCGACGCCGCTCTCGATGCGCTCGGGATAGGCGAGCGCATGGGCAATCGGGGTACGCATATCGGGATTGCCGAGCTGGGCCAGGGTGGAGCCGTCGGCGTACTCGACCATCGAATGCACGATGCTCTGCGGATGGACGACCACATCGAGGCCCGTATCGGGCACATCGAACAGGTAGTGGGCCTCGATCAGTTCGAGCCCCTTGTTCATCATGGTCGCGGAGTCGACCGATATCTTGCGCCCCATCTTCCAGTTCGGATGCTCGCAGGCCTGGGCGGCGGTGACCCCGGCCATGGCCTCGAGCGACATCAGGCGAAACGGCCCGCCCGAGGCGGTCAGCAGGATGCGGCGCACTCCCGCGCAATTGCGCCCGTCGGGCAGGCACTGGAAGACGGCATTGTGCTCGCTGTCGATCGGCAGGACCGTCGCCCCGCCCGCCTCGCAGGCGTCGAGGAAAACCCTGCCCGCCATCACCAGCGATTCCTTGTTGGCGAGCAGGATCTTCTTGCCGGCGCGCGCGGCGGCGATTCCCGCCGGCAGGCCGGCGGCGCCGACGATCGCGGCCATCACCACGTCGGTCTCGTCGTGCGAAGCGATCTCGGCGAGCGCCGACTCCCCGACGAGGATCCGCACCGGGCTGCCCTCGAGCAGCTCGCCGAGTCGCCTCGCCGAATCCTCGTCCGGAACGACAGCGAACACCGGCTCGAAGCGCCGGCACTGCTGCGCGAGACGATCGAGCTGACGGTATCCGCTCAGGGCGAAGACCCGGTATCGATCGGGATGGCGGGCCAGCACGTCGAGGGTGCTGACCCCGATCGAGCCGGTGGAACCAAGGATGGTGATTTTCTGGATCGACCCGTTCATTGCAGGAGGAGATGAAGCAGCGCCGCGAGCGGCATCGTCGGAATCAGGGCGTCGACCCGGTCGAGCACGCCGCCGTGGCCCGGCAGGCTGCGTCCGCTGTCCTTGACGCCGGCCTGGCGCTTGAGCAGGGACTCGTGCAGGTCGCCCACCACCGACAGGGCGACGAATCCGACCAGTACCACGCCCGCGACCCAGGGCCCGAGCTTGCCGACAAGGACCGCCGGCAGGGAATCGGCAAGCGCCGGCGCCGCGGCGAGCGTCCATGCCACGATGACGACCAGGAACGCTCCGCCGATCGCGCCTTCCCAGGACTTGCCCGGGCTGATCCGCGGGGCGAGCTTGCGCCGGCCGACGGCCCGTCCGACGAAGTATGCACCGATGTCTGCGACCCAGACGATCGCCATTGCGCCGAGCAGCGCGACCGGGCCCAGCTGCCGCAGTTCGTACAGCGCAAGCCAGCAGGCGAACACCAGCAGGCCAGCCACCGGCGCCCCGCCGTCGCCGGCACGCACGCGGGCGAGCGCCGCGACCCCGAAGCCGACCCACCACACCAGCGCGATCGCGCAGAGCGCCGGCGCGGCCCAGGTCGGCCGGGGCAGGAACAGCCATGCCAGCCCCGCCAGCAGCAGCAGGCCGGCCAGTGTCGGCGCGCTCGCCGGCCGCGGCAGCAGTCGGGCCCATTCGGCGGCGGCCACGGCGACGAAGGCCAGGCTGACCACGCCCCAGGCGAGCGGCGGCGCCAGCAGGATCGTCGGCAGCAGGACAAGGAGCAGCGCGACGGCCGTGAGGACCCGCTGCAGCAGCATCAGGCGGTTGCCACCTGCGCGCTGGTGCGCCCGAAGCGCCGTTCGCGATCGCGATACGCCGCCAGTGCGCTTGCCAGCACGTCGGGACCGAAATCCGGCCAGAAGATGTCGGTGAAATAGAACTCGGTGTAGGCGAGCTGCCACAGCATGAAATTGCTGATCCGCTGCTCGCCGCCGGTGCGGATGAAAAGGTCCGGCTCGGGCGCATGGGCGAGCGCCATGTGCCGGCCAAGCGCCTCTTCGGTGATGAGATCGGGATTGGCGGCAAGCTCGGGATGCTTGCGAAGCAGTGCCCGGGTCGCCTGCACGATGTCCCAGCGCCCACCGTAGTTGGCGGCGATGTTGAGGGTCATGCGGGTGTTGTTGGCAGTGCGCTGCTCGGCCTCGCGGATCAGCTTCTGCAGCCTGCCCTCGAAGGCATCGAGCTGGCCGATGACGCGCAGGCGGATCCCGTTGGCGCGCAGCTGGGTCACTTCACGCTCGAGCGCGGTAATGAACAGGCGCATCAGGACCGATACCTCGTCGGCCGGCCGGCGCCAGTTCTCGGAGCTGAAGGCGAACAGGGTGAGGAACTCGATTCCCTCGCGCGCGCAGGCCTCGACGGTGGTGCGCACCGCGTCGACGCCCCTGGCATGGCCCGCCACCCGCGGCAGCCGACGTCTGGTCGCCCAGCGGCCGTTGCCGTCCATGACGATCGCAACATGGCGCGGAACCCGGGGGGGCGCCGCCTTGATCGGAATCGGATCGGGGGAACGACTCATGCTGGTACGGCGGTCCTCAGACCGTCATGATGTCCTTTTCCTTGTCGGCCAGCAGTTCATCGACATCGGCGACGAACTGGTCGGTGAGCTTCTGAACCGAATCCTGGGTGCGACGCTCCTCGTCCTCGGAGATTTCCTTGTCCTTGACCAGGCGCTTGAGCTGGTCATTGGCGTCGCGGCGCAGGTTGCGGATCGCCACCTTCGCCTGCTCGCCTTCGGAACGCACCACCTTGGTCAGCTCGCGTCGACGCTCCTCGGACAGCGGCGGCATCGGAATCCTGAGGAGATCGCCGAGAACCGTCGGATTCAGGCCGAGATCGGACTCCCGGATCGCCTTGTCGACGATGGCGACCATCTTCTTCTCCCAGGGCTGGACGCCGAGGGTCCGGCCGTCGACCAGGGTGACGTTGGCGACCTGGCTGATCGGCACCATGCTCCCGTAGTAGTCGACCTGCACATGGTCGAGCAGCGCCGGCGAGGGCCGGCCGGTTCGAACCTTGGAGAGATTGTTCCGGAGCGCATCGACGGATTTCTCCATCTTCTGCCGCGCCGTGCTCATGACTTCGGCTGTGCTCATCTGCTTGTTTCTCCCTTGTTCCTGCCCTGGTTCCTGCGATTTCCCGACGGCTTCGCCGCCATGCGGCCGTGCTCAGAGATGGACGAGCGTCCCTTCTTCCTGTCCCGTCACCAGGCGCCGCATCGCGCCCTCCCGGAGAATCGAGAAGACCACGATCGGCAGGCCCTGGTCGCGGCACAGGGCGAAGGCGGTCGCATCCATCACCTTCAGGTTGCGCGAGATGGCTTCGTCGAAGGACAGGCGCGAGTAGCGGCTCGCCGAAGGATCGATGGCGGGATCGGCCGAATAGACCCCATCGACCTTGGTCGCCTTCAGGACGATCTCGGCGCCGATCTCGGCGCCGCGCAGGGCCGCCGCCGTATCCGTCGTGAAGAACGGGTTGCCGGTGCCGGCCGCGAAGATCACCACCTTGCCTTCCTCGAGATAGCGCAGCGCCTTGGGCCGGATGTAGGGCTCGACGACCTGCTCGATCTTGAGCGCCGACTGCACCCGTGCCACGATGCCCGCCTGGCGCAGGGCATCCTGCAGGGCGAGCGAGTTCATGACTGTGGCGAGCATTCCCATGTAGTCGGCGGTCGCGCGATCCATGCCGGATGCACCGCCGGCGACGCCGCGGAAGATGTTCCCGCCGCCGATGACGATCGCGAGTTCGACGCCGAGGGCCGTGATCTCGGCGATGTCGCCGACCATCCGCTCGATCGTTGCCCGGTTGATACCGTAGGCGTCCTCGCCCATCAGGGCCTCGCCCGAGAGCTTCAGCAGGATCCGCTTGTAGCGGATACCGTCCGGATGGCTTTCCCCGATCCGCGCCATCGATTCCTCAGACCTCACTTGACCTCCACGCCATCGGACAAAGACTGAGGCGCATTATGCGCGAATGAGCCGGCCCCGACAGCGCCGTCGAGCGGCGCCGGCGGGCCCGGCAGGGCAGGACACGGCACCGCTTCGATCAGCGCCCGGCCGCGGCCGCCGCCTGCGCCGCCACCTCGGCCGCGAAGTCGTCCTGCCGCTTCTCGATGCCCTCGCCCACCACGTACAGGACGAAGCTGTCGACCGAGGCCGATTTCGACTTCAGGAGAGCCGAGATCGTCTGCTTGTCGTCCTTGACGAAGGGCTGGCCCAGCAGGGTCACTTCCTTCAGGAACTTCTGCACCGTGCCCTCGACCATCTTCTCGACGATCTCGGCCGGCTTGCCGGATTCGGCCGCCTTGGCGCGCGCAATCGAGCGCTCGCGCTCGATCTCGTCGGCCGCCACGCCGTCGGTCGACAGGGCGCGCGGCTTGGTTGCGGCGATGTGCATCGCGAGATCGCGACCGAGGGTCTCGTCGCCACCGACCAGGTCGAGCAGCACGCCGATCCGGGCGCCGCCGTGGACATAGCTCGCGAGGCGCCCCTTCGCCTCGACCCGGGCGAAGCGCCGGATCGAGAGATTCTCGCCGATCTTTCCGACCAGGGCCGTACGCACGCTCTCGACGGTGCCGTCGCGGCAGGGCAGCGCCGAGAGCGCCGCGACGTCGGCCGGGTTGCTCGCGGCGACCATGCCGGCGAGCTCGGCCACGAAAGCGAGGAAGTCCTCGTTCTTGGCCACGAAATCGGTTTCGCAGTTGACCTCGATGATCGCGCCCAGACGGGCATCATCGGCCAGGTGGATCCCGACGACCCCTTCGGCGGCGATCCGCGAGGCCGCCTTGCTCGCCTTGTTGCCGAGCTTGACGCGCAGGATGTCCTCGGCCTTGGCCAGGTCGCCGTCGGCCTCGATCAGCGCCTTCTTGCACTCCATCATCGGCGCGTCCGTCTTGACACGCAGTTCCTTCACCATAGCAGCGGTGATTTCCGCCATCGTCCTCTCCTTTCCGGATCGGCTGCCGCCGCGACCCATGGCCGCCGGCGATCCGCCGAAGAAACGACGGGGGCTGCCCCGACCGGGTACCTTCCCGGTCCCGCCCGACGGCAGCCCCCGCAGGTTTGTCACTCCTCGTCGGCTTCGTACTCGTCGGCCCCTTCGACCTCGACGAACTCCTCTTCCGACTCCTTGGCGACCTCGGCCAGGGCGCTGGCACGCGCCGCCACGATGGCATCGGCTGCCGCGCGGGCATAGAGGCGCACCGCCCGGCCCGAGTCGTCGTTGCCGGGGATCACGTAGGCGATTCCCTCAGGGCTGTGGTTGGTGTCCACCACCGCGATGACCGGGATGCCGAGCTTGTGGGCCTCGGTGATCGCGATCTTGTGGAAGCCGACGTCCACGACGAAGAGCGCATCGGGCAGGCCGTTCATGTCCTTGATCCCGCCCAGGCTGCGATTGAGCTTCTCGTAGTCGCGCTGGAACATCAGCCCTTCCTTCTTGGACATGCGCTCCAGCCCGCCTTCGGCGATGGTGACTTCCATGTCGCGCAGGCGCTTGATCGACCCCTTGACCGTCTTGAAGTTCGTCAGCATGCCACCGAGCCAGCGCTGATCGACATAAGGCATGCCGGCGCGCGTGGCCTCCTCGGCGATGGATTCGCGGGCCTGGCGCTTGGTGCCCACGAACAGGACCGTGCCACGGTTCGCGGCGAGCTGGCCGAGATGGTCGAGCGCGTCCTGGAGCATGACGACCGTCTTCTCCAGGTTGATGATATGGATCTTGTTCCGATGGCCGAAGATGTAGGGGGCCATCCGGGGATTCCAGAAGCGGGTCTGGTGACCGAAATGGACACCCGCCTCCAGCATTTGTCGCATCGTGACCGACATGGTTTCAACTCCGCAAGCGAACAGGTTGTGACTTGCACCGAATCGCGCCCGACGACCGCGACGATCCGCAGCAAGCTGCGGCGTCCCGAATCCGCCGGGCAAGACGGCCCGCTCCAAGGCAACACCCTGTTCAGGGAGACACCTTGTCCGGACCGCACCCGTCAACGATTGGCGCGCTGTTTGGCGGCCCCGGCCTGGCCCGGACCGCCGGGAGGACTCCCGGAACCCGGACGAATCCCGGATCCGTCCACCAAAGATTCCAGCCGGGCCGGGCGTAACATGATGCGCGTGATGCGCCCGCTGCCCGTCCGGGTCGGCATGAGCCGACCGGTGCCCGGAAAGCCTCTCCGGCAACCGCCCCGCCACGCGCCGGACGCCCGACCAACCAGGCTCCGACGCCAGAAGATGCACGGCGCGGTTAACCTATAATGTTAGCATGACTGCAACTCCCAAGACCAGCGAAGAGATCGAGGCGATGCGCCTTGCCGGCCGCCTCGCGGCCGAGGTGCTCGACTACATCGCACCCATGGTCGTGCCCGGCGTCACCACCGGGGAACTCGACCGCCTGTGCCATGCGTACATGACCGACGTCCAGGGAACGATCCCCGCGCCGCTCAACTACGCGCCGCCCGGCTACAGCCCCTTCCCCAGGGCGACCTGCACATCGGTCAATCATCAGGTCTGCCACGGGATTCCCGGCGACAAGGTCCTCAAGTCCGGCGACATCCTCAACATCGACATCACGGTCATCAAGGACGGCTTCCACGGCGATACCAGCCGGATGTACTGCGTCGGCGAACCCTCCATCGCGGCGCGCCGGCTCTGCAACATCACCTTCGAGTGCATGTGGCTGGGTATCGAGGCGGTCCGTCCGGGAGCCCGCCTCGGCGACATCGGCCACGTCATCCAGCGTCATGCCGAATCCCATGGCTTCTCGGTGGTGCGGGAGTTCTGCGGCCACGGCATCGGCCGGAACTTCCACGAGGATCCGCAGGTCCTGCACTACGGCAGGCCGGGCACCGGCGTGGAGCTCGTCGAAGGCATGATCTTCACCGTCGAGCCCATGATCAACGCCGGCCGGCGCGAGATCCGCAACCTGCCCGATGGCTGGACCGTCGTGACCAAGGACCGCAGCCTGTCGGCACAGTGGGAGCACACCGTGCTCGTCACCGCCGACGGCTACGAGATCCTGACCGTGTCGCCCGGCATGCCGGCCCGCCCCGAACTCCAGCGCCAGACGGCCTGAGCCCACCATGGGCGACCTCGCGCAGGCCGCCACGACATCCGGCATCCGGGACCGGATCCCGTCCCTGCGCGCCGCCTACGCCGATGCCCGCAAGGCCGCGATCGACGCCTTCCGGCTACGCCCCGCGCCCGAACGGCTGCTCGCCGCGCTGAGTCGCGCCGCCGACCGCGCCCTGCGCAGGCTCTGGGCCGAGGCCAGCCTGCCACCGAATTCCGCCCTGGTCGCCGTGGGAGGCTACGGTCGCGGCGAGTTGCATCCGCATTCGGACATCGATCTCCTCGTCCTGCTCGATCGTCCCGCCGACGAGCCGGCGGCGGCCGCCCTGTCGGACTTCGTGGGCGCATGCTGGGACATCGGCCTGGAGATCGGCCATTCCGTGCGCACCATCGACGAGTGCCTCGCCGAATCGATGGCCGACGTGACGGTGCGTACCGCCCTGCTCGAGCGCCGGCTGCTCGCGGGGAACAAGGCCAGCTTCGAGCGGCTCGATGCGTGCCTGGCCGAGGCGATGGACGCGGCCGACTTCTTCCATGCCAAGCAACTCGAGATGGCGCAGCGGCACGTCAAGTACGACGACACGCCCTACAGCCTCGAGCCCAACACCAAGGAGAGCCCGGGCGGCCTGCGCGACCTGCAGGTGATCGTATGGATCGCCCGCGCCGCCGGCATCGGCCGCAACGCCGCCGAACTCGCCGACAGCGACCTGATGACCCATGCCGAGGCCCGGCTCTACCGGGTCAACCAGCGCATGCTCATGCGTATCCGCGCCATGCTCCACATCGAGGCGGGCCGGCGCGAGGACCGACTCGTTTTCGACCTGCAGGCGCAGGTCGCGCGCGCCCTCGGCTTCGATGACCGCAGCAAGCGCCTCGCGTCCGAGCGGATGATGCAGCGCTACTACTGGGCGGCCAAGTCGGTCACCCAGCTCAACACGATCCTGATGCAGAACCTTGAGGATCGGCTTTTCTATCGACTGCGCGGCGAAGCGCTGCCGATCGACAACGAGTTCCGCGACCGCAACGGCCTGCTCGAGGTCATCGATCCGGGGCTGTTCCGGCGCAGGCCGGCGGCGATCCTGCGAGCCTTCCGGCGGCTGCAGGAGATTCCGTCGCTGAGCGGCATGACCACGCCCACCCTGCGCGCGATGTGGCTCGCCCGCCATGGCATCAATGCCGACTTCCGCCGCAAGCCGGCCAATCGCAAACTGTTCCTGTCCCTGCTGACCGCCGAACGCGGCGTCACCCATGAGCTGCGCCGGATGAACAAGTGGTCGATCCTCGGCCGCTACCTGCCGGCGTTCCGGCGCATCGTCGGGCGCATGCAGCACGACCTGTTCCATGTCTACACGGTCGACCAGCACATCCTGATGGTGGTGCGCAACCTGCGCCGCTTCCAGATGCCCGAGCATGCCCACGAGTACCCACTGTGCTCGGAGCTCGCCAGTTCGCTCGAGAAGCCCTGGCTGCTCGTGATCGCGGCCCTGTTCCATGACATAGCCAAGGGCCGCGGCGGCGATCATTCGGAACTCGGCAAGGTGGACGCAGCGCGCTTCTGCCGCGACCATGGCCTGGCCCGCGCCGACATCGACACCGTCGTGTTCCTCGTCGAGAAGCACCTGACGATGTCGACCTTCGCCCAGAAGCAGGATCTGGCCGACCCCGAGGTCATCAGCCAGTTCGCCGCCCTGGTCGGGACCGAGGAACGCCTGATCCTGCTGTACCTGCTGACCGTGGCCGACATCCGGGGAACCAGCCCCAGGGTCTGGAACGCCTGGAAGGCGAAGCTGCTCGAGGACCTGTTCCGCCTCGCGCGCCGCACCCTCGCCGGCGAGCGCCCGGCTCCCGGCGAACGCCTCGATGCGAGGCGCCGCGAGGCCATCCGGCTTCTCAACCTCGAAGCGCTGCCGCCCGAGGACTACGCCCTGCTATGGGAGAAGCTCGACATCGGCTACTTCCTGCGCACCGAGGCCCAGGACATCGCCTGGCACACCCGGGTACTGCATCCGCATGCGCTCACCACGACGCCGGTGGTCCGCTGCCGCGCGGCGCTCTCGGGGGGCGGCTTCCAGGTCGTCGCCTACCTGCGCGACCGGCCCGAGCTTTTCGCGCGGATCTGCAGCTACTTCGACCGCAAGAACCTGTCGATCCTCGACGCCCGCATCCACACCACGACGCACGGCTATGCGCTCGACAATTTCGTCATCGTCGACCCGGCCGGCATCATGGCCTACCGGGACATCCTGCCCCTGGTCGAGATGGAACTGACCGAGACCCTGAGCCGCGAAACTCCCCTGCCCGCGCCCGTCCAGGGGCGCCTCTCACGGCGCTCGCGCCACTTCCCGATCAATCCCACCGTCGAACTGCGCCCGGACGAACGTGGCCATCACTGGCTGCTCTCGATCACCGCCAACGACCGCACCGGCCTGCTCTACCGGATCGCCCTCGTGCTCGAACGTCACGGAGTCAACCTGTACACCGCTCGGATCACCACTCTCGGCGAGCGCGCGGAGGATGTGTTCGTGATCGACGGGCCGGCCCTGGGCAATCCGAAGCACGAGCTCGCGATCGAGGCACAGCTTCTCGAGACCCTGCGCGGCAACACCTGAACGCACCGCGTTTCCTGATTGACTCGCCTCAATACCCATGACATATATATGGCTATACTGACGCCAGCCGATCCCTTCCATCCGTACTTCCGGGAAATGCAACAAAGATGAAACTGAAATCCATCGTCGCCACGATCGCCCTGGCCGGCAGCGCAGCTGTCGCCGCCATCGCCATCGCCCAGACCTCGCCACCGATGAGTCCGCTCGACGAGCCGATCACGCCGGTCCTGCCCCCGAAGCAGATCGACATCGGCATGGCCGAACTCGGCAAGAAGCTGTTCTTCGATCCGCGCCTGTCGAAATCCGGTTTCATCTCCTGCAACTCCTGCCACAACCTCTCGATGGGCGGATCCGACAATCTCCCGACCTCGATCGGCGACCGCTGGCAGCGCGGGCCGATCAACTCGCCGACCGTGCTGAACTCCAGCCTCAGCCTGGCGCAGTTCTGGGACGGGCGGGCGGTCGACCTGCAGGAGCAGGCCGGCGGCCCGATCGCCAACCCCGAGGAAATGGCCCTCAGCCATACCCTCGCGATCGACATGCTGGCCTCGATTCCCGCCTATGTGCGCGAGTTCCGGCAGGTGTTCGGCATGAACACGAAGATCGACCTCGACCAGGTCACCGGGGCGATCGCCGAGTTCGAGAAGACCCTGGTCACGCCGAACTCGCGCTTCGACCAGTGGCTGCTCGGCAAGGCCAACGCCCTGACGGCCGGGGAACTCGAGGGCTACAAGATCTTCAAGGAAAGCGGCTGCATCGCCTGCCACAACGGCGAGGCGGTGGGCGGCAACTCGTTCCAGAGGATGGGGATCATCGAGCCCTATCAGGGCGCCACCTCGGAGGGCCGCGCCGCGGTCACCGGCGAGGATGCGGATCGCTTCAGCTTCAAGGTACCGACCCTGCGCAACGTCGAGCTGACCTACCCGTACTTCCATGACGGTGCCGCCGACACCCTGGCCGAGGCGGTCGACATCATGGGGCGGATCCAGCTCGGCCGGACCTACTCCAAGGACGAGAACGACAAGATCGTCGCCTTCCTGAAGACCCTGACCGGCGAGCAGCCGATGATCGTCCTGCCGATCCTGCCGCCCTCGGCGGACTGGACGCCGCGCCCGGTTCCGTTCGACGACTGAACCAGCCCGACAGCGCCCGGCTCCGCCCGGGCGCCTTTCCCTTTCTTCAGCAGCAGGCCGACAGGAGCCCGTGGACGCGCCCCAGCGCAGTGTCCAGCACCCCCTGGATTCCGCTCATCGAAATGCTCCGCCGACTGCTGCCCAGGCCGGCGGCATGGTTGGCGACCACGGCGATGCAGGCGTAAGGCAGCCCGAGTTCGCGGGCCAGCAGGGCCTCGGGCATGCCGGTCATGCCCACCAGGTCGCAACCATCGCGCGCCATCCGGCGGATCTCGGCGGCGGTCTCGAGCCGCGGGCCCTGGGTACAGCCATAGCAGCCACCGTCGTGGATGGTTTCCCCGGCACGCGCCGCCGAATCGAGCAGCAGCCGACGCAGTTCCGCATCATAGGGCTCGGTGAAATCGACATGGGTCACCGTCGTTCCCGACCCTTCGAAGTAGGTCGCCTTGCGCCCATGGGTGTAGTCGATGATCTGGTCGGGCACGATCACCTCGCCGGGCCCGAAGTCGTCGCGGATGCCGCCGACGGTAGCCACCGCGATGATGCGCTCGGCACCCACCTCCCGCAGCGCCCAGATGTTCGCCCGGTAATTGATCTCGTGCGGCGCGATCGTGTGGCCGTAGCCGTGGCGGGCAAGGAACACGATGTCGGTCGTGCCGATGCGCCCGAAGGTCAGCGCGCAGGACGGATCCCCGTAGGGTGTGCGCACCACCCGGCGACGGGTGTCGCTGAGATCCGCGAGCCCGGCCAGCCCGGTGCCGCCGATGATTGCCATCATCCCTTCTTCCCCTTGTTCGCGGGTCTCGCGCCCGCTGCGTCGATGTTCGTGTTCATGTTCATGGATCGCGTCCGGCCAGGAGCGCGAGCAGGCCGGCCTCGTCGATGACCGCAATGCCGAGTTCCTCCGCCCGGGCCAGCTTGCTGCCGGCCGCTTCGCCGGCCACCACATAGTCGGTCTTCGCCGAAACCGAGCCGCTGACCGTGCCGCCCTTGCCGCGGATCCGGGCAGCGGCCTCGTCGCGGCTCATCCCGGGCAAGGTACCGGTCAGCACGAAGATCCGGCCACCGAGCGATGCCTGGATGCCATCGCCGCCCGCGGCCGGCGGGGGCGCCGGCGGCTCGATGTCCAGTCCCGCGGCCAGCAGCGATTCGATCACCTCGCGATTGCG
>JBAYRO010000031.1:0-35599 GCA_041676645.1 Burkholderiaceae bacterium
CAGGTCATCCACAACAATCTCGACGCGGCGATGCGGGCCGCGGGCAGCAACCTCAACAGCCAGGCCAAGTCGGCCGCGCGCAGCGCCTTCGAGTCCGCCAAGCAGCGTTTCTTCAACCACCTCATCACGGCGATGCAGACGCCGGCGATGATCGCCAGCATCGGGCGCGACCTCGAAGCCGGGCACGCCGCCGTGATCCAGATCGTCTCGACCGGCGAAGCCTTGCAGGAACGGCGCCTCGCCGAGATCCCGACCGAGGAATGGGACGACGTCCGCATCGACGTGACGCCCCGCGAATATGTCCTCTCCTACCTCGAGCACAGCTTCCCGGTGCAGCTCTACGAGCCGTTCAGCGACAGCGAGGGCAATCTCACGTCGCGGCCCGTCACCGACGCGGACGGCAATCCGGTCGAATCGCGCGAGGCCGTCGAACGCCGCGAGGCGATGATCGAACGGCTTGCCTCGCTGGCCCCGGTCCCGGCCGCGCTCGACCAGGTGCTCCATCACTTCGGCACCGACATGGTGTCCGAGGTGACGGGGCGCTCGCGGCGCATCGTCAAGAAGCGCGGCTCGGACGGCATCGACCGCTTCGTCGTCGAGAACCGGCCGGGCTCGGCCAATATCGCCGAAACCGACGCCTTCCAGAGCGACGCCAAGCGCATCCTCGTCTTCAGCGACGCGGGCGGCACCGGCCGCAGCTACCATGCCGATCTCGGCGCTAAGAACCAGCGCCTGCGCGTCCACTATCTGCTCGAAGCCGGCTGGAAGGCCGACAACGCGATCCAGGGCTTCGGCCGGTCGAACCGGACCAACCAGAAGCAGCCGCCGCTGTTCCGGCCGGTGACGACCAATGTGAAGGCGCAGAAGCGGTTCATCTCGACCATCGCCCGGCGTCTCGATTCCCTCGGCGCCATCACGCGCGGCCAGCGCCAGACCGGCGGCCAGGGGCTGTTCCGGCCGGAGGACAATCTGGAATCCTGGTATGCCCGCGACGCGCTGCGCCAGCTCTACATCATGATCGCCGGCAACCGGCTGACCCAATGCTCGCTGACGAAATTCGAGAGCGCCACGGGGCTGACGCTCACCGACGACAACGGCTTGAAGGATGATCTGCCGCCGATCACCACCTTCCTCAACCGGATGCTGGCGCTCACCATCGACCTCCAGAACGTGCTGTTCACCGAGTTCGAGCATTTGCTGGGCACGCGCATCGAGGGCGCCATCGCGAGCGGCAGCTACGAGGTGGGACTGGAGACGCTCCAGGCCGAGAGCTTTGCGGTTCGCGAACGCGCCACCATCTATACTCATCCAGGCACCAAGGCGGAGACGCGATTGCTGACCATCGACCGCAAGGACCGCAACCGGCCGCTGACGCTCGACGAGGCGCTCGACCATTTGCGCGACCGCAGGACGAAGCTGCTCGTCAACGCGCAGTCGGGCCGGGCTGCCGTGCAGATCCCGACGCGCGGCCTGCAACTGGACGATGGCAGCATCGAGGCTCGCATCCGCCTGGTCCGGCCGATGGAGTCGACGCCGATGCCGTTGGAGGCAATGGCCGAGACGCAATGGCGCGAGGTGGAACGGGCCGATTTCTCGCGCGCCTGGGAGGCCGAGCTGGCCGAGGTTCCCGAGTTCGCGACCAGCACGATGCACGTCGTCGCCGGGCTGCTGCTGCCGATCTGGAAACGGCTGCCGCAGGAATCCACCCGCGTCTATCGGCTCCAGACCGATGACGGCGAGCGGATCGTCGGTCGCCGGGTGTCGCCGGCCTGGGCGGCAACCGCGACGGCCAATGACAACGGCCCGGTGCTGGCGCCCGACGCCGCCTATGCCGCGCTGATGGAGGGCCAGACGGTCCTCGATCTCGCGGACGGGCTCCAGCTTCGCCGCGCGCGCGTCATGGGTGCGAACCGGATCGAGCTGTCCGGCTTCACCGACGCGATGCGCGACCGGCTGAAGGCGATAGGGCTCATCTCGGAGATCATCTCCTGGAAGCTGCGCCTGTTCGTGCCCGTCGGGGCCGAGGGTCCGGCCGTGCTCGCCCGCCTGTTGGAGCGTTACCCGCTCCAGCGGGTCGGCGAGCGCCATGCGGCGTGAGGGGATCGCCACGATGAGCAATCCCGCCACCGAAATCGCGCAGCGCCTTGCCGACAATGCCGAGGGCGTCTGCCGTCACTTCCTCTCCAAAGGGCATCGCGAGGGCCGCTACTGGCTGGTCGGCGATGCCCGCAACACGCCGGGCCAAAGCCTCTATGTCCGCTTGGTCGCCTCCCCCGATGGGCGGGGGGCGGCCGGCAAATGGAGCGATGCCGCCACCGGCGAGCATGGCGACCTGCTCGACATCATTGCGATCGCCTGCGGTCATGCGCGGCTGCGCGACACGCTGGACGAAGCTCGGCGCTTCCTCAGCCTGCCGCAGCCGCCTCCGCGCGACGACGATCCTGGATGGCGCCGTGAGCCGAAGGCCCCGGCAGGGTCGCCGGAAGCCGCGCAGCGCCTGCTCGCCGCGTGCCAGCCCGTGCGTGGCACCCTCGTCGAAGCCTATCTCGGCGGCCGGAGCATCGCCTCCTTAAAGACCGGCGATCCGCTCCGGTTCCATCCGCGCTGCTATTATCGGCCGTCGCGGAAGGATTCGCCCGGAACCCGTCGCGCCTGGCCCGCCATGATCGCCGCCGTCACCGATCTCGACGGCGCGATCACCGGGGTCCATCGCACCTGGCTCGACCCGGCGACTGTCGACAAGGCGCCTGTCGCCTATCCGCGCCGTGCGATGGGCTTGTTGCTGGGGAACGGGGTCCGCTTCGGTGCTGCCGGTCCCGTCATGGTCGCCGGCGAGGGCATCGAGACGATCCTGTCGCTCCGCACGATCATGCCCGCGCTGCCCGCGATCGCCGGACTCTCGGGCGCACACCTCGCGGCCATCCTGTTCCCGCCGCAGCTTCGGCGCCTCTATATCGCGCGCGACGACGATCCCGCAGGCGCCGCTGCTGAAAAGACATTGACCCAGAGGGCCGTCGAGGCCGGAATCGAGACGGTGCCGCTCGATCCGATGCTCGACGACTTCAATTCCGACCTGCGCCATCTCGGCGCGGATCGGTTGCGGGCGCATGTCCGGTCCCTGCTCGCAGCCGAAGACGCCGAGCATTTCCTGCTCCTGCCGGGCTGACGGCCGGGAAGCGGGCGGGTCCGGGTTCATCGGCGGGAGCGCGCGTCGCCACGGGGACGCCGCTCCGGCCGGAGAGGCCGCGCCCCTGCCTTCATAGAGGGCGACTAAGCAGCAGGCGTTCGTCGCGCGCAACGGGCAGCGGGGACTATTTTCCGCCGCGGCCGCCGGCGCGGCCGCTTTGCATCGCGAAGCAAAATAGTCCCCGCTGCCCTTACCTTCGCTTCGCTCCGGCCGCCATCCCGCGCCCAAAGGGGCGCGGGACCGCTCGCGCTTGGCGGTGCGCGCGCCGCCCGGCCCGCTGCCTTGCGTCGCCATGAAGGCCGCGAGGGTCGCGGTCCCAGGCCGAAGGGCGACACACATGGACGACTACGACGAAATCCCCGCCGACGAACCCGAACACGCCGATTCCCAGATGGTCAACGTCATGCAGGAAATGCAGCTCTACGGCTGGCGGCCGTTCGAGGAGGAGCCGGACCAGCGCCCGCTACCCGAACCCCGCCTCGTCGACGGCGCGGTGGCCGATATGTTCGACGGCATCATCGCTGCGCTGATCGACACCCGCATCGAACCCGACCTCGAGGACATCCTCTGGGGCCTGGTCAATGTCTTCCAGAACGGCATCCGCAGGGTCGAGCGCGAACTGGACGACAATGAGCAGGCGCAGAAGCGGCTCCAACGCGAACAGGACGGCTCGGAGGTGCGATCGCTTGAACTCGAGCGGGCGCTCGCCGAGGGCCTCACGATGATCGAGCGGCGCGACACATTCGAATATTGGCGCGATGCCGCCGCCGACCAATACCGCACCTACACCAAGAAGCCGTGGCTTCCCCGTTCCAGCTCCAAGGTCAATCGCAAGGCGCTGACCTCGGCGGTGATCGACAGCCGCGACTTCGTCAACAATCGCCGCTGGGCCGACAAGCAGGTGCTCGTGCCCACCGGCACCCGCATCGCCGTCTCTTCGGGGCCGGCGTTCAACGATGCACGGCTGATCTGCGCCACGCTCGACAGGATCAAGGCGAAATTCCCCGACATGGTCCTACTGCATGGCGCGACCGGCACCGGCGGCGAGCATATCTCGGTCCTGTGGGCCGATGCCGTCGGCGTGCCGAGCGTCCCCTTCGAGCCCGATTGGGACAAGCACAAGCGGGCCGCGCCGTTCAAGCGCAACGACGTGGTGCTGGAAACCATGCCGAAGGGCCTGCTCGTCTTCCCCGGCACCGGCATCCAGGACAACATGCGCGACAAGGCGAAGGCGATGGGCATCAAGGTCTGGGACTTCCGCCACCTGGGCGGCGCGTAAGCGCCGCCCATTGCCCTTGTCTTCCCCGCTGCCAATAAGGGCTGTCCGATGTTTGCTTGTTCACTGTCCGCTCCGCGCGTCACCGCCACCGCGATCGCTCTCCTGCTCTCCGGCATCGTTCACGCCGCTCCGCCCATCGAGGGCCGGGCCAGCGTGGTCGACGGCGACACCTTCGACCTTGGCCGGGAAAGGGTGCGGATTCTCGGAGTGGACTCCCCGGAATTGGCCCAGTCCTGCACCGATGCCGCGGGCCGGTCCTGGCCGTGCGGACAGCGCGCCAAGACCGCCTTGCGCGCCTGGCTCGGCGCCGCCGCCGTGCGCTGCGTTCCCGCCTATCGTGACCGAGACGGCCGCCCGGTCGCCCGCTGCATCGCGCGCGGCCGCGACATCGGCGGGTGGCTGGTCGAGACAGGCTGGGCGCTCGACTATCCCCGCTATAGCCAGGGCGCCTATCGCATCGCCGAGCAACGCGCCCGCCAGTGGCGCACCGGCGTCTGGACCGGCACGATCACGCCGCCCTGGGAGTGGCGCGCCTCCCGCGCGGCCGAGCGGCGCAAGGCATCGACGGCACCGCCCGATCCGCGCTGCCCGTTCAAGGGCAACATCAATTCGGACGGACGCCGGATCGTCCATGCACCGGGGCAGCGGGACTATGCCGCTGTCCGCATCGACGCCGCGCGCGGCGAACGCTGGTTCTGCTCGCTCGATCAAGCCCGTCGAGCGGGATGGCGGGCGGCGGCGCGCTGATTTCGGCAGCACCGGATGGATGGAAGGTCGCCGGACGTCCGCCAGTCCGGCGTCCCGATCAAAGGGGTGTGGACATCATCGACGCGGCAGCCGGAGCAGCCGGTTTCGCAGCCGTTCCGGGGATCGCTCGCAAGGATCATCCGTCGCGGCATGACCCCGCAGCCATAGCGTCCCGCCGCCCATTCCGGGCGTTTCCTTGCCGGAGTGGAGCGCCGGGGGCCGGCGCCATCCCATGCCACAACGCGCCTGCACCCTCTTGGCGGGGTCGGCCCTCATGACCGCCACCGGGCCGGAGCCGCAGCCCTGTCCATCCCGAAGCAGCCCTCGCTGTGCCTGATCGCGAGGTGGCGAGGCGGACGACGGTGAACGAACGGCCGGGAAGGAGAAGGATTCCGGGGCCGCACCAAGGTCGCCAGGCAAATGCCGACAAGTTCGCGAATATCTCCCGCGCTGCTCCCCTCCGAGGGAAGCGCCCCTTCCGACTAGCGAACCCCTAAGTCCGTTCGGTTTCCGCCAGCAACCCCGGCGGCGCCGGACCGTGTTGCCGCTGCGCGGCTGCCCGCACCACTCCGGGCCTTTGGGGTCGAGCCACCGCCCAAGGGCGGCGGTGCAGACGGCTCCCGACGGCCTTTTTCCGGGCTTCGTCGGAGGGACGGTCCCTCGGACAGAAGCAACGGAGATACATCATGCAGAACATCGTCATTCTCGCCGGCAACCTCGGCGCGGACCCGGAAAGCCGCCTCACCCAGGGCGGCACGAACATCACCTCCATCCGTCTCGCCACCTCGCGGCCCCGCTACAAGGACGGCCAGGCGCTCCGGGACGAACAGGGCCGCCGCCTCCAGGACACCGAATGGCACCGCGTCACGGTGTTCAACGGCCTCGGCAAGACGGTGCAGGAGCATTGCACCAAGGGGATGAAGCTGCTGGTCCGCGGCCGCATCCACTACACCAAGTGGACCGACCAGGGCGGAGTGGAACGCTACGGCTGCGAGATCATCGCCGAAACGGTCGATTTCCTCAGCCGGGGCAAGCCCGCCCAGACCAGCGGCGCAACCGACGACCCGGACTACGACATCGACGACGACATCCCCTTCTAATCGGGACACCGGCCCGGCGGAGCAATCCGCCGGGCCTCCTTTTTCCGGCGCCGACAGCGCGCCGCCACCCGCCAACCGCATACGACAGGAGGCTTCGATGAGCCGCTACGCCATTACCATCAGCTCGCCCGCCCGCACCGACGACAATGCCACCATCGGCTACGACCCGCCGCTGCGGACCTATTTCCTCCAGGCGTTCTTCGATTCCGAAACCGACTGGCCCGACCTCGCCCTGGGCGAGCGGCTCGAACAGCTCCCGACGCTGCCGATGCTCCTCGAGGCGCTCGATCGCGAAGGCTACGCGATCACCGAGGGCCTGACCCCGGAGGTCGTCGCCGCGATGGCCGAGGAAGCCGCCCGCCCGCCGCGCCGCAGCGTCGCCGAACGCTACGGCCTGCTGGTGATGCTCGACCAGTCCTGACCCAGCCGGCCGTCGCGGCCCCGCCGCGGCGGCCGATTTCGTCCCCTCAACTCCAGGCTCTCGAAGGAGCATCTCGATGTCCGCTTCCACATACTCCGTTTCGGTTTTCGTTTTCGGGTCGAACCTGGCCGGCCGCCACGGCAAGGGCGCAGCCCTGTGGGCGCGGCGGCATCACGGCGCTATCTACGGACGCGGCGTAGGCCCCCAAGGCAATTCCTACGCCATTCCGACCAAGGATCATCGTCTGCGGGTGCTGCCGCTCCACGCCATCCAGGCCCATGTCGCCGACTTCCTCGCCCTTGCACGGCGACGGCCGCACGTCGCGTTCGAGCTGACCCCGATCGGATGCGGTCTGGCCGGATATCGCCCGGAGCAGATCGCGCCGATGTTCTCGGACGCGCCCGCCAATGTGTTCCTGCCCGATGCCTTCCGCGCGGTGCTGGAGGCGGCACCTGGCTGAGGCCACCGAGTCATGATGCAGCCGCCAGCGCAATACGGCCTGGCGGCCGTGCCGGCTTCCCGGCCTCGTTCGTGACAGCGTGAAACATGGCGTCCCGTCTCTGCACCGACCGGCACGTCAGGGCCGTCTCGTCGACGCCGGTGGGATCGCCGTCCCATTCGCGCGCCGATGCCGGACAGGGGCATTTCGGCACTGACGCCGACGCAGCCCATTCGGCCCCAGCTCGGTCCGCTCCGGCATAAGGCGGTCTTTCGCGATACGACATGCAGCTCCGGTTCGCCGCCGGGGTCCACCCCGCTCTCGAAAAGGCTCTGTCCTTGGTCGAACCCACGGCCTGACGCCATCAACCCGTAAAGGGTCCGCTACGCTTCGCGTGCGGCCTTCAGGCTGCGCCTGCGCGGTGATTGCGGCCATGCGCCCGACACGTCGGGAGCCTGTCGAGCGGGGATGGTCCCCGCGACGCACGACAGGAGCCGCAAATGTCCAAGTCGCTCAAGACCGCCCAAGCCTATGCCTGGAACCTCGCCCGGAACCTCATGGTCTGCATCGTCGTCTTCCGCACCGAAACCGGCCTGTTCGGCGCCATGCCGGCGAGCGAATGGGACGGCGATCCCGCTAGCATCATCCACGAATTCGATCCCTTCGCCCGCTGATCGGGGCGAGGACCGGCGCTCGCGCGCCGGTTTTCCGTAATTACGCCGTTACGTCGATGCGATTCCCTAGTATAATAGGTGGCAATATACTAGGCAGAGCGGCGACTTCCCCCGCATGAGCTTGCGGGAGATCGTCGCCACCAATCTGCGTCAATTGCGTCATGCCAGGGGCTTGTCGCAGGAGGAACTGGCCGACCGTGCTGGGGTCAACCGCAACTATATCGGGATGCTGGAGCGCGAACAGAACGCCGCGACGGTCGACATGCTCGAACGGATCGCGGCGATTCTCGAAGTCGACCCGATCGAATTCTTCCGCACGACTCGCTGATCTTCGCCTGGTCTTGACGCCGGGCACGGCTTTCCATTTTCCCGAATCGCCGCGCCCGCTTACCCGCGAGGCCGCTCTCAAGCGATCGGATACGCCGATGACCGCTATGGCTTGTTCCTTCCAGCGCATAACCGGCGGCCGGATATGGCATAGGCGGAGCCGCGCGCCGCGCCGGGGATGCCGGCCATGAGCATCCCGCCCTTCGACGACCGGCCACCGCAGACGCTCCGGGTCAACAGCTACGACGAACGCCATTTCGTCACCTATCTGCGCCTGCTCGACGCCGATGCCGAAGGCGCCGACTGGCACGAGATCGTCCGGGTCATCTTCGCCCTCGACCCCATCGCCGAGCCGGTGCGCGCGCGGACCGTCTATGAGAGCCATTTGGCACGCGCGAAGTGGATGACCGAAACCGGCTATCGCCATCTGCTCGAACCGCGGCTGCAATAGGCCGGCGATTTCAGGCTCGCCGCCGGGGCGGTGAAGCGGGACGCCGTTGCGGTCCTTCCGGCCAGCACCGCCGCAGGCAAGCTCTCCGGCCTGACCCCGCAACGGGACTAAAGGGAGAGGCGCGATGCCCAACGCCCGCGATTGGCGATCGCAAGCGATCGCCGAGGAAACCACCCATCTCGACTATGCTGACTTCGCGCAAGAGTTTCTTCGGCGCAACGCAGACTATCGGCACGAATATGACGACATGGCCCGCTCGACCGCAGCGGGCACGCGCGAGGACACGGCCCAGGCGGCGTTCGCTCGGCGATGGGGGTTGCTCTTTCGCCATCGACCCCGATGTCTGTGCCGCGCACACGCCCGCGCTGTGGCGACCGGACCTTTCGCCCGGCACGGTTGCGCTGCAATCGGCTCCCGCAGGCTTTTCCCCTAGCGCGCCCGTCGATCCCGCCAGTCTCGGTCCCGTCCTCGCCGACCGGACCGACAAGCGCGGGCGCCATCTCGTCCTCGCCGATCCGGGCGGGCGGCTCCGCCTGTGGCTGCCCGATCCCGCTGCGCGCGGTAGCCTCGCCATCCTGCTCGCGCCCGACCAGGACTATCCGCTGCGCCGTGCCGCCGCCGACCGCATCGTGCGGCGCCTGCACGGCACATCGGCGGGCGCGCTGCCGTCCGCGTTCCGGCCCAGCGATTTCCAGCGCGGCCGCCTGGCCCTGCTGCTGCGGCTGCTCGACCTGCTCGCGTCCGGCCACAGCACCCGCGCGCTGTCCGAGGCCGCAATCTATCCCGGCCTCGGCCTCCACGGCGCGAACTGGCGCGGCGCCAACGAACGGCGCCAGGTCCAGCGGCTGCGCGACGAGGCGCTGCATCTCGCCACCGCCGGCTATCTCGACCTGCTGCGGGGCCGCTGACTGCCCCCACGCGGTGCGACATTTTCCGCGCGCGATTTCAGCCACTCTCCGGGCGCGGGCGGCCTACGCCAGCCTTGCCTCCATCGACATGCGCTTGCCCAGAGGGGCCGGCGCTTTGCTGGAGACAGACAATGACGCCGAACAGCGCCGAAACCGCGCCCCGCTTTCTCAGGACACCCGAGGCCGCCGCCCGTCTCGGCCTCTCGCCGCGCACCCTCGAGAAGCATCGCTGCTTTGGCACCGGACCGATCTATCACAAGCTCGGCGGCCGGATCGTCTATGCGATCGCCGATCTCGAACAATGGGCCGCGGCCGGAATACGCCGCTCGACCTCCGATCCCGGCATCGGGCTGGTCCGGCCTGCGCGGCCGGATGATGCGGCGGGCGGGCGGCGCTAACATCGTGGCGCCGCGCAGTATCGCATCCCGGCAACTGGATCTGTTCCGGCCGATCGCGGGCGACATCGCCCCGCGCGACGCCCAGGATCTGATGAGCTGGCCCTTCTTCTCGCTCGCCAAGAGCAAGCGGGTGGCGCCGATCGAGTTCCGCATGGGCGACGTCTCGATCCATGTCGAGGCGACCCCGGAACATGGCATGGCGACGATCTGGGACGCCGACATCCTGATCTGGGCCGCGAGCCAGATCGTCGAGGCGCGCGACGCGGGCCTGCCGACCTCGCGGCTGATCGCGGCCACGCCATACGACATCCTCACCTTCACGCGGCGCGGCACCGGCAAGGCGAGCTACGAGCGCCTGCGCGCCGGCTTGGACCGGCTCCAGTCCACGACCATCGCCACCAGCATCCGCCAGCCCGCGCAGCGCCGCCGCCACCGCTTCTCTTGGATCAACGAGTGGAAGGAGCGGCTCGACGGCAACGGCCGGGCGCTCGGTATCGAGATGATCGTGCCCGACTGGTTCTATGCCGGAGTCCTCGATCGCGCCTTGGTGCTCACCATCGACCGGGCCTATTTCAGCCTGACCGGCGGCCTAGAACGCTGGCTCTACCGCATCTGCCGCAAGCATGGCGGGCGGCAGGAGCTCGGCTGGAGCTTCGATGTCTCCCACCTCCATCTCAAATCGGGCGTCCTCTCGCCGCTGAAGCGATTCAGCTTCGAGCTGCGCGACATCGTCCGCCGCCAGCCGCTCCCCGGCTACCGCCTGACGCTCACCTTCGAGCTGGGCCGCCAGCGGCTCACCTTCGTCCCGCTCCCCATCGACCCGTTCGAGGCGGCCATGCGCCGCGTGGGAATCTCGCCTGTGGATAAGTCGGCATGACACACGGACTATCAGGAACCGCGAATCACGGACGATCGGGAACCCGATCCTCGGACTATCGGGAACCGAATCAGCTTCTAACAAGCTGGAATCGCTTGCCGATTCCGCCCCTTAACGATGCTAACAGAATCCTTCGGATTCTTGCTAACCCGCGTCGCGCCTGTGGACGGCGCTGCGCGATTGTCCGTGAACCGGCGCGCGCTATCACGTCCGGGGGCACGGCATGATCGTCGCGCTCCTCAACCAGAAGGGCGGCGTCGGCAAGACCACGCTCGCGCTCCACCTGGCGGGCCAATGGGCGCGAACCGGCAAGCGCGTGCTGCTCATCGACGCCGACCCGCAAGGCTCGGCGCTGGACTGGGCGCAGCAGCGGGCTACCGAGGGTCTGCCACGACTGTTCAGCGTCATCGGGCTGGCGCGCGACACGCTGCATCACGAAGCACCCGAGCTGGCCCGGAATGTCGATCATGTCATCATCGACGGGCCGCCAAGGGTCGCCGGGCTGCTGCGCTCGGCGCTGCTTGCCGCCGACCTCGTCGTCATCCCGGTCCAGCCATCGCCGCTCGACGGCTGGGCGTCGGCCGAGATGCTCGCGCTGCTCGACCAGGCCCGCCTGTTCAAGCCGGCCATCACCGCGCGCTTCGTGCTCAACCGCTATCCGGCGCGCACGCTGATCGGCCGCGCCACCGCCGACAGCCTGGCCGAGCATGACCCGCCCTTGCTACCGGACCATGTCGGCCAGCGCGTCATCTTCGCCGATGCGATGCGGACCGGGCGCATGGCCGCCGAGATCGACCCCGACGGCATCGCGGCCCGCGAGATCGCCGCGCTCGCCACCGCGATCGGGAGGCTGGCGCCGTGACCGCTTCCCGCCGTCCGCCCCGCCAGTTCGCTACGCGGCCCCGCAATCCCGAGGCATGGGTCGCCGCGCCTGAAACCGCCACCGGCACGCCAGCCGCGCGCCCGGCGAACTCGGCGCGGCTGACCGTCGACGTCACGCCCGCGCTGCGCCAGCGAATCAAGCTCGCCGCGCTCCGGCGCGGCACGACGCTCGCCGACCTGCTGCGCGCGATGCTCTACGACGCCTTCCCCGACGACGAGGGAGCCGCGCCATGAACCCGGCTTCGCGCGACGATCGCACCCGCGTCGATCTCCTCTGGATCGAGAAGAAGATCGAACGCTGGATTCGCTTCGGCCGCACGGTCGAGGACCAGATACTCGACCGCCGCCGTCGCCGCGTCGGCTTCGCGCCGGGCAGCCTGTTCGCCTTCGTGCGCTGGGCGTCGAACGACTTCGGCACCGTCGTCTCGCGCATCGACATCCTGCGCGCCGTCGCGCCGGGCGAACCCTATCAGACCGTTCCCGGCGTCGATCCCGGCGGCGAGACGCTGCTGCGCGCGAGCGGCTGGCCGAAGGTCCAGCGCGTGTTCGAGGCGATCGACGCGGTGGACGCGCTCGGCCTCAATCCGGCCGACACCGCGCCGGACCATTGGCGCCACGTCCACAACCGTCTCGCCGCCCATGAGGCGCCGCGCCCCTACACGCTGGAGCGCCATCGCGCCTGGCTCACCCGGAAAGGCACCCTGCAATGAGATTGCCCTGGAAGACGCTGGCGGCCAGCGCCGCCGCTGTCGGTCTGATCGCCGTTTCGGCATGGATCGACCCGCCGCCCAGGCTCGTCTGGAACGCCAGCCCCAGCGTCCCGATCGGCTTCTACCGGGTGCGCGCCGGCGTGCCGCTCGCGCGCGGCGATCTCGCCGTCGTGGCGCCGCCCGCCGGCATCGCGCGCTTCCTCGCCGATGGCGGCTATCTCCCGCTCGGCCTGCCGCTCATCAAGCCCGTTGCCGCCATGCCCGGACAGACCGTCTGCCGTTCCGGCGTCACCGTCAGCATCGACGGCAAGCCCGCCGCCGTCGCCCGGACGCGCGACCGGCTGGGGCGTCCGCTGCCGGTCTGGCAGGGCTGCCGCACCGTCGCGGCCGACCAGTTCTTCTTCATGAACGCGGCGCGCGAGGACAGCCTCGACGGCCGCTATTTCGGGCCGCTGCCCGCCGCCGCCGTGATCGGCCGCGCGACGCCGCTGTGAGCGCGTCCGGCTCCCGAATTTCCGCCTTCCACCCCGCCAAGCAAAGGAGACTGGCAATGCTACCCAACATCTTCAAACCCACCGCCGACGGCTATTCGGGCCGCGTCCGGCTCGTCGGTCTGGACGAAGTGCTCGTCCTCGTTCCCGCCGAGCCGAGCGATGCCGAGAAGGCGCCCGACTATCGCATCCTGCTCGACGACGAGAACGGCCCGAAGGTCGGCGCCGCCTGGAAGGAAGTCGGTGAGCGCGCGGGCGACTATGTCTCGATGGAGGTCGAAAGCCCGTTGTTCGCGCAGCAGACGCTTCGCGCCCATCTGTTCCGCGCCGATGACGAGGGCACCACGTTCCGGCTGTCGATCAGCCGGCCGCGCGCCCGCGAAGATCGGGGCTGACACGGTGCGCCCGCGCTGCCGGAAAACGCATCGACGGGCGCTGTCGCTGGCGTTGCTCGCTTGTATCGCGAGCGCGCCGGCGACGGCCTTCGCGCGCGCCGGGGATGAACCGTCCGCCGCGCCGTCCGCCGTCTCGCCGATCGCCGCTTATGTCGCCGAGGCGTCGCGCCGCTTCGGCATCCCCGAACGCTGGGTCTGGGCTGTCATGCGCGTCGAAAGCCGCGGCGATGTCGGTGCCGTCTCGCCTGCCGGTGCGCGGGGCCTGATGCAGATCATGCCCGGCACCTGGATCGAACTGCGCGCCCGTTACGGCCTCGGTTCCGACCCCTTTGATCCGCGCGACAATGTTCTCGCCGGCACCGCCTATCTGCGCGAGCTGCACGATCGCTACGGCAATCCCGCCGCGATGCTGGCCGCCTATAATGCCGGTCCCGGACGCTATGACGAGCATCTCTCGACGGGCCGCCCGCTGCCTCGCGACACGCGCGTTTATGTCGCCATGCTCGCGCCGATGGTCGGCGGCGTGCAGGCTGGCCGGCCCGTCGGAGCGCCCGCCGATGGCCCGGCCTGGACGCACGCGCCGCTCTTTTCGGCCCGCGCGCCGCAGACCGTGGGCGCGACCGAACCCGCCCCCGAACAGCCCGGCGACGACCAGCTTGCCGCGCCCCAGCTCGCACCCGAAGCGCCCGCCGACCGCCTGTTCGTCCCGCTTTCCGGCTCCAAGCGGTCATGAGCGGCCCGGTCGCGCTCTGGCGCAGCCGGGCGGGCTATGGCGGCGCGTGGGCGGCACGTCGCTGGGCGGGGAGAAAAAGAAAGGCAGCACGGCAAGATAAAAGGACCGCCAGCATGGGCGGTCTATGTGGTTGGTTGGGTTGTCTTTTTCTGTCTGGCACTCTGATCGGCCTGCCAGCCATCTCATCTCGAAAACCCGTAAATCCGGGCTTGCCGCGTATGGCGGCCCGTTCCGGTCCTGAGCGGCGCCGGGGATGAGCGACGCCGACGACGAGTTCCAGGTCAGGCCGGGGCGGCCGCGTGACGGCGGCGTCAAGGGCGACCGGGCCAAGTCCTTTGTCGGCCAGGTGATGCAGGCGGCGAACAAGGGCGGGCGCGGCGCGCGCGGCTATGGGCCGCGCCGCAAAGGCGGCAGCGTCTCCCGCTTCGGGCGCGGCGCGGCGGCGGCTCCGCGTCGCACACGCCGGGCGTCTGATCGGCGCGTCGTCGTGAAGATGCGGATCGTCCAGCATCGCGGCCTCAAATTCCGGGCGGCGTCGCTCACCCGGCACGTCAGCTATCTCGAACGCGAAGGCGTCACCCGCGACGGCGCTCCGGGCCGGCTCTTCGACGCGGCAGGAGACCAGGCCGATGGCGATGCCTTCGCCGAACGCTGCAAGGATGACCGCCATCATTTCCGGTTCATCATTTCGCCGGAAGACGCGAGCGAGATGCAGGATCTGCGCGCCTTCACCCGCGAGTTGATGGCCGACGCGCAGCGCGACCTCGGCACCTCGCTCGACTGGGTGGCGGTCGATCACTGGAATACCGACGATCCGCACATCCATGTGCTCGTGCGCGGCCGCGCGGACGACGGCGGCGATCTCGTCCTCAGCCGAAACTATATCCGCGAGGGCTTTCGTCAGCGGGCCGAGGATCGCGTCACGCTCGAACTCGGTCCGCGCACCCAGCGCGAGATCCAGGCGGCGCTCGGCCGCGAGGTCGACGCCGACCGCTGGACCAGCCTCGACCGGAGCCTGCGCGACATCGCCGACCGCCACGCCGGCATCGTCGACCTTCGCCCGGAACCCGGCTGGGCCGGATATGACAACAACCAGCTCCTGATCGGCCGTGCCCAGAAGCTCGAACGGCTCGGGCTGGCCGACTCGATCGGGCCGGGCGCCTGGACGCTGAAGCCCGGCATCGAGGAGACGCTGCGCGATCTCGGCGTGCGAGGCGACATCATCAAGACGATGCACAAGGCGATGGCGCGCGATACGCCGATGCCGGACGCCACCCGCTTCGCGATCCATGCCGGGCCGCCCTCCGATCCGATCATCGGCCGTCTGGTCGACCGCGGCCTGCATGACGAGCTGAACGGCTCGGCCTATGCTGTGGTCGACGGCATCGACGGACGGACCCATCATCTCAGGTTCGACGACATCGACATGACCGGCGACGCCCGGCCCGGCGCGATCGTCGAGCTGCGCTCGTGGGAAGATGCGAAGGGCCGGCAGCGGCTCTCGCTCGCCACGCGCTCGGACCTGCCACTCGGCCAGCAGATTACCGCCGACGGCGTGACCTGGCTCGATCGCAACCTGGTGGCGCGCGACCAGCCGGCGCTGGGCGGCGGCTTCGGGGCCGACGTCGCCGCGGCGATGGATGCGCGCAGCGATCACCTGGTGAAGGAGGGGCTTGCCGAGCGCCGGGGCCAGCGCGTGATCTTCGCGCGCGCATTGATCGAGACGCTGAAGGATCGCGAGATGATCGCCGCCAAGACCGAGATCGTCACCCGCACCGGCCTCGCGCCCTTGCCCTCGATCCCCGGAGAGCATGTCGCGGGCCTCTACCGCGAACGGGTCACGCTCGCCTCGGGCCGGTTCGCCATGATCGACAGCGGGTTCGGGTTCCAACTCGTGCCCTGGCGCCCGGCGCTCGAGCAGCATCTCGGCCAGCATGTCTCCGGCACGATCATGCCGGGCGGCGGGGTGGACTGGACCTTCGGGCGCCAGCGCGGACTCGGTCTGTAGCGATGGCACGGACTGTCCGGGCCTTCTCGCCTTCGGTTTCTGCCTCGACGGGAGGCCGAAGGGTTGAAGCACGCCCCGAAAAGCCATTTCATAAAGAGTTTAACGATTTTTCGTTGAAATCGTCATTAAACCTCGTATCTACGGATCGAGGAGCCCAGCCGATGCTATACAGCCTGGACATTGAGAACTTCTATTCCATCCGCGAGCGGCAGGTGATCGACTTGCGCGCGGCGGGGAACGCGCCCGACACGCCGGAGCGGCTCGCGCCGATCTGGGCCGGCGCCAAGGAGCGCGCGCCCAAGGTGGTCGCCATCTTCGGTCCCAACGCTTCGGGCAAGTCGACCGTGTTACGCGCGCTGTCCTTCGTCGCCTGGTTCGTGCGCGACAGCTTCAGCATCGCGCCCGGCGCGCGCCTTCCTTACGAACGCTTCAACGATGCCGAATCCCAGGCGGCGCCGACGCGGCTGTCCGTGTCGCTGGCCGGACTCGCCGATCCCGAGAGCGATGATCCCGGCGGTCCGCAATGCCGCTACACCTATGAGGTGACACTGGGCGGCACGGCAGGGCAGGCGCAGGAAGTGCTGGCCGAAGCAATGCACTATTGGCCGCCGGAGACAGGGCGCAAGGTTCGCCTGTTCGAGCGCGACCGGCACGGCAAGGTGATGGCGGCGAGTGCCTTCGGGCTGTCGGGCTACCGGCAGGCGCTGGAGAAGGTGCTGCGGCCGAACGCCAGCGTCATCTCGACGCTCGCCCAGCTCAAACATCCCTTCGCCACCTCCATCTGGCAGGCAGCCTCGCTCGTCATCTCCAACATCCTGATCGAAAAGCAGGACGGGCTGGAGGATCAGATGGTGCGCCACTATGCGAGCAATCCCGCGCTGGTCGAGGCACTCAATCGGGAGATCGAGCGCATCGACCTCGGCATCAAGGCGATGCGGCTCGAATCCGGCCCCAACGGGCCGATCGCGCTGTTCGCCCACGAAGGCCATGACGGGCCGATGCCGCTCGTGCTGGAAAGCCACGGCACGCGGATGTTCCTGCGGATCTACCCGATCATTCTCCAGGCGCTCGAAACCGGCGGCCTCGCTGTCATCGACGAACTGGACACCGCCATTCACCCGCTGGTGCTGCCCGAGATCCTGCGCTGGTTCCACGACCCCGAGCGCAATCCGCACGACGCCCAGCTCTGGATGACCTGCCACAACGCCTCCCTTCTCGAAGAACTCATCAAGGAGGAAGTGCTGTTCTGCACCAAGGACCGGCGCGGCCGCACGGAGGTCTATACGCTGCGTGACATCCAGTCCGTCCGGCGGGACGACAATTATTATCGCAAATATCTGAGCGGCACCTACGGCGCCGTTCCCCAGATCGGATGAGTCGCCCCCCGCGCCGCCGTATCCCGCAGCGTCGGCGATTGTTCGTCGGATGCGAGGGCGAGAGCGAGCGTAGCTATGGCGCTTTCCTCACCCGACTGATCGAGGAAGGGGAGCTTGCCGTCCATCTCGATACCGTGGTGCTGCAACCCGGCGGCGGCGATCCCTGTGCCATCGTCGAGTTGGCGGTCCAGCGCATCGCGCAGAAGCAGAAAAACCGGGGCGAGCCCTATGACCGAAAGATCGTGCTGCTCGATGCCGATCGCCTTGGCGCCGTGCCGGACCGCGATCAGCGCCTGCTCCAGATCAGTCGGCGCGAGGATCTTCATCTCGTCTGGCAACGTCCCTGCCACGAGGCGATGCTGCTGCGCCATATCGACGGCTGCGCCCAACTTGCCCCACCGGATTCGACCGCTGCCGTTCGGGAATTGCGGCGGCGGTGGGACGACTATCGCAAAGGCATGTCCGCCGCGCGCCTCGCCGAACGCCTCGACCTTGACGCCGTCGCGCGGGCAGCCGCGGTCGAGAATGACCTAGCTGTCTTTCTCGCCGAGATCGGCCTGGTCCCCTGACGTGAGTCCGGCTTCGTGACGCGCGGACTTACGATGGTCAATCCGCTGGCCGATGAGCCTCATCCCAAGTTCGCCCAGTTACTCATCGCTTCGGGATGAATAGAGCCTACGCTGCCGTTTCTATTTGCGCGACGTCTTTTCTATTCCTTCGATAGCGTTCTCTAACCCATTGTAATAGCGTAATTTCGATCCCGACTTTCCGGTTATTTACCGGAAAGGAACGGACGTGTCCGCGACGAAGATCCTTTGGGGTCAGATCCTCGCCGTCTTCTCCATCGCGCTCTGCTCGGTCTGGAGCGCGACCCAATGGACGGCCTCCGCGCTCGCCTATCAGCCCCAGCTCGGCGCGCCCTGGTTCACGGTCTTCGACTGGCCGGTCTATCCGCCGCCCGCCTTCTTCTGGTGGTGGTTCTCCTTCGACGCATACGCGCCGGGCATCTTCCTGCACGGCGCCTACATCGCCGTCTCAGGGGGCTTCCTCTCGATCGCCGTCGCCATCGGCATGTCGGTGTGGCGCGCCCGCGAACTGAAGAATGCCGAAACCTACGGTTCGGCCCGCTGGGCGACCGATAAGGAAGCCCGCGGCGCCGGGCTGCTCGGCGAGGACGGAGTTATCCTCGGCAAGCTAGGCGACGCCTATCTGCGCCACAACGGCCCCGAGCATATCCTGTGTTTCGCGCCGACCCGCTCGGGCAAGGGCGTCGGCCTCGTGGTGCCTAGCCTCCTGACCTGGCCGGGATCGGCGATCGTCCACGACATCAAGGGCGAGAATTGGGAATTGACTGCGGGCTTCCGCAGCCGGTTCGGCAAGGTGCTGCTGTTCGATCCGACCAACGCGGCCAGCGCCGCCTATAATCCGTTGCTCGAAGTCCGCCGCGGCGAATGGGAAGTGCGCGACGTTCAAAATGTGGCGGACATCGTCGTCGATCCCGACGGCACGCTCGAGAAGCGCAATCATTGGGAAAAAACGAGCCACAGCCTCTTGGTCGGCGCGATCCTCCATGTCCTTTACGCCGAACCCGACAAGACCCTGGCCGGCGTCGCCAACTTCCTGTCCGATCCAAGCCGCCCGATCGAAACCACGCTGCGCGCGATGATGCTGACCCCGCATCTGGGTGAGGCCGGCGTCCATCCCGTCGTCGCCTCAGCCGCGCGCGAGCTGCTCAACAAGAGCGAGAACGAGCGATCGGGTGTGCTCTCCACCGCGATGAGTTTCCTCGGCCTCTACCGTGATCCCGTCGTCGCGACCGTCACGCGGCAATGCGATTGGCGGATCGCCGACCTAGTCGATGGGCCGCATCCGGTGTCGCTCTATCTCGTCGTGCCGCCGTCCGACATCAATCGGACGAAACCCCTGGTCCGGCTCATCCTCAACCAGATCGGGCGTAGGCTGACAGAGTCGCTCGCGGGCACTCCCAAGCGGCAGCGGTTGCTCTTGCTTCTCGATGAATTTCCCGCGTTGGGCCGCCTCGATTTTTTCGAGAGCGCGCTCGCCTTCATGGCCGGATACGGGATGAAGTCCTTTCTGATCGCCCAGAGCCTCAATCAGATCGAGAAGGCGTATGGCGCCAATCACTCCATTCTCGATAACTGCCATGTGCGCGTGTCGTTCGCGACCAACGACGAGCGCACCGCCAAGCGCGTCTCCGATGCGCTCGGCACCGCGACCGAAATGCGGGCGATGAAGAATTACGCCGGCCACAGGCTCTCGCCCTGGCTCGGACATCTGATGGTGTCCCGCTCGGAAACCGCGCGCCAGCTCCTCACCCCCGGCGAGATCATGCAACTGCCGCCCGACGAGGAGATCGTCATGGCCGCAGGGACGCCGCCGGTGCGCGCGAAGAAGGCGCAATATTTCACCGACCCGCGCCTGACCCGGCGCGTGCTGCCCGCACCCAAGCCGTCGGCCATCCGATTTCCACCGCGCCCCGACGACTGGACGCGGCTGAAGCGCCCGCCGTCGCCGCCGCCCGAAGCCGCGGCGCCGTCCCCGACGCCGCCTTCGCCCAGGCCCGCACCGGCAGGGGCCAGCGCCGCCAAGCCTGCCGAGACGGATGCCGCCAACGCCAATATCCGCCGCGAGCCCGGCTTGCCCGACCATGAGGAAGTGGTCCGCGAGAAGCCGGCGCCGGTCCAGGAGTTCGCGTTCGACGAGGCCGACAATGCCGACGAGGATGCCGCCGCGCAGCGGCGGATGCACCGCGCCGCGCGCATCGCCAGCCTCGATCCCGACGATGGCATCCCGCTCTGACAAGGAGACTCGATCCATGCGCGTCAAACGCACCTTCCGCCTGCCGCCCGATCTCGCCGACCGACTCACCGACTATGCGACGCGCAAGCGGCTGCCGCAGACGCAGATCCTCGAAGCCGCCTTGCAGTCCTTCCTTTCGCCCGACGGCCCGGATCGTCTGGAGGCCGCGCTGTCCCGCCGCCTCGATCGCCTGTCGCGCCAGATGGACCGGCTCGAACAGCACACCGGCATCTCGAACGAGGCGGTGGCGCTGTTCGTGCGCTTCTGGCTGACCACCACGCCGCCCTTGCCCGATACCGCGCTCGCCGCCGCCCAGGCCAGCGGCCGCGAACGCTACAAAGGGTTCATCGAGGCGCTGGGCCGGCGCATTGACACCGGCGCGAGTCTGTTGCGTGAAATATCGCAAGATGTCCGCAGCGATGCCCCGGAGACGACTTCCGGCTTCGAGTAGTCTTTCCGAATTACGCCAAGATTTCTTTTCCTTCGACCATCTACGATCGCCGATTTTTATTGTTGAAGTAGCGGATTTTTCGTCTCTTTTACTTGTCCCCGATCGCCGCACCCGTGTTGCGGCGCGCCTTCAGGGGACAGACCTTGGCCGCATACAGCCTCAGATCGGAAAGCGCGACGCGCGGCGCGCGAATGCTGCGAACGGCGCTTGGGGCCTCGATCGCCGCCTGGCTCGCCGACCCCAAGACCGTCGAGGTGATGCTCAACCCGGACGGACGGCTATGGATCGACCGTCTCGGCGAAGGGCTGTCCGATACCGGCGACCGGCTCTCTCCGGCGGACGGCGAGCGGATCATCCGTCTCGTCGCGCACCATGTCGGCGCGGAGGTCCATGCCGGCGCCCCGCGCGTCTCGGCCGAACTGCCGGAAAGCGGGGAGCGGTTCGAGGGGCTGCTGCCGCCCGTCGTCGTCGCGCCGGCCTTCGCGATCCGCAAGCCCGCGGTCGCAGTCTTCACCCTCGACGACTATGCCGCCGACGGCATCATGTCGCGCTTGCAGGCCGCCGCGTTGCGGAAGGCCGTCGCCGACAAGGCCAATATCCTCGTCGCCGGTGGCACCGGCACCGGCAAGACGACGCTCACTAACGCGCTTCTGGCGGAGATCGCCCAGACCGACGATCGCGTGGTGCTGATCGAGGACACGCGCGAGCTGCAATGTCGCGCGCCGAACCTGGTCGCGATGCGGACCAAGGACGGGGTCGCCAGCCTTTCGGACCTCGTTCGCTCCTCGCTGCGCCTGCGGCCCGACCGCATCCCGATCGGCGAGGTGCGCGGCGCCGAGGCGCTCGATCTCCTGAAAGCCTGGGGCACCGGCCATCCGGGCGGCGTCGGCACGATCCACGCCGGCAGCGCCTTAGGCGCGCTGCGGCGCATGGAGCAGCTCATCCAGGAAGCGGTCGTGACGGTGCCGCGCGCGCTGATCGCCGAAACCATCGACCTCATTGCCGTCCTCGTCCGCGACGGCGCCGGCCGGCGCCTCGCCGAGCTGGCCCGCGTCGATGGCCTCGATGCCGCCGGCGAATACGCGCTGACCCGCCTGTCGGCCCCGGTCGCGCCCGTCTCCGGGTCCGCGCCTTTCCCGATCCCCCCAGCAGCAGGAGAACTCGCATGATCGCCGCACTGTCCCACCGTGTCCGCAGCAAGGCGAACACGCTCATTCTCAGTCTCGCCGTCGCGCTCGCCATGTCCACCACCGCGCGCGCCTCCGGCTCCTCGATGCCGTGGGAAGCGCCGCTCCAGTCGATCCTGGAGTCGATCGAAGGCCCGGTCGCCAAGATCGTCGCCGTCATCATTATCATTGTGACGGGCCTCACCCTCGCTTTCGGCGATACGAACGGAGGGTTCAGGCGGTTGATCCAGATTGTCTTCGGGCTTTCGATTGCTTTCGCCGCCAGCTCCTTTTTCCTGACCTTCTTCAGCTTCGGCGGCGGAGCCGTCGTCTGATGCCGGGCGGAGGCAACGAGGTCGCGGGCTTCTATGCCCCGGTCCACCGGGCGCTGACCGAGCCGATCCTGCTCGGCGGCGCCCCGCGGACCCTTGCCATCGCCAACGGCACATTGGCGGCGGCGATCGGCCTCGGCCTCCAGCTCTGGATCGCCGGCTGTGTCTTCTGGCTGGTCGGCCATCTCGCCGCCGTCTGGGCGGCGCGGTGCGACGCGCAGTTCGCCGACGTCGCCCGCCGCCATCTCCGCTACCCTGCGTTTCTGCGCGCGTGACGAGGCCCGCCGCCATGATGAACCTCGCCGAATATCGTAACCGTGCCGCCTGGCTCAGCGACTTCCTTCCCTGGGCCGCGCTGATCGCCGACGGCGTCGTGCTCAACAAGGACGGCTCCTTTCAGCGCACCGCGCGCTTCCGGGGACCGGACCTCGATTCCGCCACGCCCTCCGAGCTGGTCGGCGTCACCCACCGGCTCAATAATGCGCTGCGGCGCTTGGGATCGGGCTGGTCGATCTTCGTCGAGGCGCAGCGCGTGCCCGCCGACGACTATCCGGCCTCGCTCTTTCCCGATCCTGTCTCGGCGCTGGTCGAGGAGGAACGCCGCGCCCAGTTCGTCGACGCCGGGGCGCATTTCGAGAGCCGCTATTTTCTGACCCTCCTGTGGCTGCCGCCCGCCGAGGACGCCGCCCGCGCCGAAAGCTGGCTCTACGAGGGCAAGGCCAAGGATGGGGTCGATCCCTGGGAAATGGTCAAGAGCTTCACCGACCGCTCGGCCCAGCTTCTCAACCTCATCGACGGCTTCGTGCCGGAAGCGGCCTGGCTCGGCGATGCCGAGACGCTGACCTATCTCCATTCCACCGTCTCGACCCGGCGCCAGCGCGTCCGCGTCCCCGAAACGCCCATGTATATCGACACGCTGCTCGCCGATGAGCCGCTGGCGGGCGGCCTCGAACCGCGCCTGGGCGAGCATCATCTGCGGGTGCTGACCGTCATCGGCTTTCCGACGATGACCTGGCCCGGCATCCTCGACGAGCTGAACGCGCTGGCCTTTCCCTATCGCTGGTCGACCCGCGCGATCATGCTCGACAAGAGCGACGCCACCAAGCTGCTCTCCAAGATCCGGCGGCAATGGTTTGCCAAGCGCAAGTCGATCGCGGCGATCGTCAAGGAGGTGATGACTAACGAAGCCTCGGTCCTCATGGACAGCGATGCGTCGAACAAGGCCGCCGATGCCGACGCCGCGCTTCAGGAACTGGGCGCCGACGATGTCGGGCAAGCATATGTCACCGCGACCGTCACCGTCTGGGACAAAGACCCGAGCCTCGCCGCCGAGAAGCTGCGCCTGGTCGAGAAGATCGTCCAGAGCCGGGACTTCACCTGCATCCCCGAAGGGATGAACGCAATCGAGGCGTGGCTGGGGTCCATCCCCGGCCACGTATATGCCAATGTCCGGCAGCCGCCGCTCTCGACCCTCAATCTCGCGCACATGATCCCGCTCTCGGCGATCTGGGCGGGACAGCCGCGCGACGAGCATTTCAAAGCGCCGCCGCTGCTGTTCGCCAAGACCGAGGGCAGCACGCCGTTTCGCCTCTCGCTCCATGTCGGCGACGTCGGCCACACCCTGATCGTCGGCCCAACCGGCGCTGGTAAATCGGTGCTGCTCGCAACGATGGCGCTCCAGTTCCGCCGCTATCCCGGCAGCCAGATTTTCGCCTTCGACTTCGGCGGCAGCATCCGCGCCGCGGCGCTCGGCATGGGCGGCGACTGGCAGGATCTCGGCGGCAGCCTGTTCGGACCGGACGCGGGCGCCGAGGACATGGGCGGCGGGGTGCTGCTGCAACCGCTCGCGCGCATCGACGATGCCGCCGAACGTGCGTGGGCGGCCGAATGGCTGGCCGGCATTTTCGAGTCCGAAGGCGCCACCGTCGATCCGCAGGCCAAGGAACATATCTGGTCGGCGCTGACCTCTCTCGCCAGCGCGCCGCAGGGCGAGCGCACGCTCACCGGCCTTGCGGTCCTGCTCCAGTCGCAGGAACTGAAGCAGGCGCTCGCTCCCTGGTGCGTCGGCGGGGCGTGGGGCCGGCTGCTCGATGCCGAACAGGAACGGCTCGGCACCGCCAGCGTCCAGGCGTTCGAGACGGAGGGCCTGATGGACAGCGGCGCGGCTCCTGCCCTGCTGTCCTATCTGTTCCACCGCATCGCCGGGCGGCTCGACGGCTCGCCCACGCTCATCATCATCGACGAAGGCTGGCTGGCGCTCAATTCCCCGGCCTTCGCGCGGCAGCTCTCGACCTGGCTGGTCACGCTGCGGAAAAAGAACGCCAGCGTCATCTTCGCTACCCAGTCGCTCGCGCAGATCGAGAACAGCAGCGTCGCGCCCGCGATCATCGAAAGCTGCAAGACGCGCATCCTGCTCCCCAACGAACGCGCGCTCGAGCCGCAGATCGCGCGCATCTACCGTGCCTTCGGCCTCAACGACCGCCAGATCGAGATCCTGGCGCGCTCGACACCCAAGCGCGACTATTATTGCCAGTCCCCGCGCGGCAACCGCCTGTTCGAGCTGGGCCTGGGCGACGTCGCGCTCGCTTTCGCCGCCGCCTCTTCCAAGACCGACCAGATCGCCATCGGCGAACTCATGGATGCCCACGGGCAGCAAGGGTTCGCCGCAGCCTGGCTCCGCCGTCACGGCCTCCATTGGGCCGCCGACCTTCTGCCCGTCTTCACAGAGGAGAATCCGCTATGATCCCCGTCCATCTTCGCCAGCACCTTCGCCGCCCGATCCTGGCCGGCGCCGCGGCCCTCGTGATGATCGCCGTCACCGCTCCGGCCCAGGCCCAGTTCAGCGGCATCGTCTATGACCCGACCAACTACGCCCAGAATGTCCTGACCGCGGCGCGCTCGCTCCAGCAGATCAACAATCAGATCCAGCAGATCCAGCACCAGGCGACGAGCCTCATCAACGAGGCGCGCAATCTCGCCTCGCTGCCGTTCAGCAGCCTGAGCGAGCTTCAGGCCCAGATTCAGCAGACCCGCCAGTTGCTCAGCGAAGCCCAGCGTATCGCCTATGACGTGCGGACGATCGAGGACGCCTTCACCACGCGCTATCGCGACGTCGACATGAGCGCGTCGGACGCGACGCTGATCGCCAATGCCCGCGAACGGTGGAAGGACAGCGTCGGCAGCTTCGAGGATGCGCTCAAGGTCCAGGCCGGCGTCGTCGGCAATATCGAAGGCTCGCAGACCGCGATGGCGAACCTGGTCGGCGCCAGCCAGTCGGCGACCGGCGCGCTCCAGGCCACGCAAGCGGGCAATCAGATCCTCGCGCTGCAATCGCGCCAGCTCGCCGATTTGACTGCGCTGATCGCGGCGCAGGGCCGCGCCCAGGCGCTCGAATCCGCCCGCAATGCTGCGACCGAGGAACAGGGCCGCGAGCATTTCCGCCGGTTCATGAAGCGCAGCGGCGAGTGATCGCAGCCTGAAACGGAGGGCAGAGGGCATGAGCCGCAGCGCGAAGATCGCCGGGGTGGCGTTGGCCGGAGGCGTGCTGATGGCGACCGCCATCACCATTGCGGTCGACGAGCGCAAGCCCAAGGCCCCGCCGCCGTCACCGCAGGAGCTGGCGCCGCACGATCCGCTGCGCGACGAGCTGGCGCGCTGCCGCACGCTGACCATGCCCGATTCCGGCTGCGAGGCCGCCTGGGAAGAACATCGCCGCCGGTTCCTCGGCCGCAAGGACGACCGGCCATGAACGACACCGGCGTCATCAACACCTTCCTCGCCACCTTCAACAGCTACATCGACTCGGGGTTCGGGCTGCTCGGCGGCGAGGTTGCCTTCCTCTCCACCACGCTGATCGTCATCGACGTCACGTTGGCCGGCCTGTTCTGGGCCTGGGGCGCCGACGAGGACGTGATGCACCGCCTGGTGAAGAAGGTGCTCTATGTCGGCTTCTTCGCTTTCGTGATCGGCAACTTCTCGGCGCTCGCGGGCATCGTGTTTGAGAGCTTCGCCGGCCTCGGCCTGCAAGCGAGCGGTTCGAGCATCAGCCTGGCCGAATTCATGCAGCCCGGCAGCGTCGCGGCGGCCGGCTTCAACGCAGGCGAGCCGCTGCTCGAATCGGCGGGGGAGCTGATGGGCTTCACCAGCTTCTTCGCCAATTTCGTGCAGATCGCGGTGCTGCTGATCGCCTGGCTCATCATCCTCATCGCCTTCTTCATCATGAGCGTGCAGCTCTTTGTGACGCTGATCGAGTTCAAGCTGACCACGCTCGCGGGCTTCGTCCTGCTGCCCTTCGCGCTGTTCAACAAGACGGCCTTCCTCGCCGAAAAGGTGCTCGGCAATGTGGTCGCTTCGGGCATCAAGGTCTTGGTGCTCGCCGTCATCGTCGGCATCGGCACCGGCCTGTTCGCCCAGTTCGAGAGCGCCTTCGGCGAGATGCCGACCGCCGAGCAGGCGATGTCGGTCGCGCTCGCCTCGCTGGCGCTGCTCGGCCTGTCGATCTTCGGTCCCGGCATCGCCACCGGCCTCGTCTCGGGCGCGCCCCAGCTCGGCGCGGGCGCGGCGGTCGGCACCGCGCTCGCCGCCGGCGGCATGGCGGTCGGCGGCGCGATGGGCGCGCGCATGGCCGCAGGCGGCGCGGCTTCCGCCATCGGCGGCGGCATGAAGGCTGGTGCTGCCGCAGCGCGCGGCGGCTCCTATGCGGCAGGCGCGGCCGCCAGCACCTACAGCATGGGCTCGCTCGGCAAGAGCGGCGCGAGCGCGGTCGCGGGCGGCCTGTCCGCCGTCGGCCAGGCGGCGGCCGGCAGCGCGGCCAAGGCAGCGACCGCCCCCATCAAGAACGCCGCCGCCAAGGCCGGCGACAGTATCAAATCCAATTTCCGCGACGGTGCGCGTGCGGGCTTCGGCGCCGGAGGCAGCGGCAGTTCGGGCGGCTCCGGTGGTTCGGCCGGCGGCGCATCATCGGCCCCGGCGGGTGCGGGATCTCCGCCCGCCTGGGCGCAGGCGATGAAGCGGCAGCAGGCGATGCACCGCGGCCTTTCGACCGTCACCCACACCATTCGCGCGGGCGATCGCGGCGGCGGCGGCATGTCGCCCGACATCAAGCAAAAGGACTGACGGCTCATGTTCAAGCGCCCCTCCATCCGTTACGGCAAGGCCCCGGAACCCGAGACGCCCTACCAGCGCGCCGCACAGGTCTGGGACGATCGCATCGGCTCGGCCCGCGTCCAGGCCCGCAACTGGCGGCTGATGGCGTTCGGCTCGCTCGCGCTGTCGGCGGGGCTTGCGGGCGGCCTCGTCTGGCAAGGCGCGCGCGGCACCATCACGCCCTGGATCGTCGAGGTCGACAAGCTCGGGCAGGCGCAGACGGTCGCGCCCGCCGATGGTGATTTCCGGCCCAACGACCCGCAGATCGCGTTCCATCTGGCCCGCTTCATCGAGCAGGTTCGCGGCGTTCCGGCCGATGCGGTGGTGCTGCGCGAGAACTGGCTGCGCGCCTATGATTTCACCACCGATTGGGGCGGACAGGCGCTCAACGACTATGCCCGCACCAACGATCCGTTCGCCAATGTCGGCCGCATCCAGGTCGCCACCGAAATATCGAGCGTGATCCGGGCCTCGCCCGACAGCTTCCGCGTCGCCTGGGTCGAGCGCCGCTACCAGGACGGCAGCCTCGCCGCGACCGAACGCTGGTCCGCGATCCTCACCGTCGTCGTGAAGCCGCCCCGCGATCCCGAGCGGCTGAAGAAGAATCCGCTCGGCATTTACGTCAACGCTATCAACTGGTCGAAGGAGCTTGGCTGATGATCCTGTCCGCACCGTGCCGTCGCCAGGCGCCTTTCCGTGCCTGCGCGTTTCAGGCTTTACTGATTTCCGTATCCACGCTCGGCGCCTGCGCCACGACATCGGCGAAGCCGCCCGCGATCCGCTATGACGACGCGCCCGCCGTCGCCGCGGTCCAGGCGCCCGCCACGCCCGCGCCGGTCGAGATCGTGACCTTGCCCGAACCGCTGCCGCTGCCCGGACAATTGAAGCCGGTGGATGGCGGGCGCCGTGTGGCCGAAACCGCCGATCCGTCCGCGCGCATCAACCAGGCCAATGCGGCGGCGCGGATGCAGCCCGTCCGCGACGGGTTCATCAACGCGATCCAGGTCTATCCCTGGTCGGACGGCGCGCTCTATCAGGTCTATGCCGCGCCGGGCCAGGTGACGGACATCGCCCTCCAGGAAGGCGAGCAGCTCGTGGGTCCGGGGCCGGTCGCGGCCGGCGACACCGTGCGCTGGATCATCGGCGACACCGCGAGCGGCACGGGCGCCTCGGCGCGCGTCCATATCCTTGTCAAGCCGACCCGGCCCGACCTTGCCACCAACCTCGTCATCAACACCGACCGGCGGACCTATCATCTCGAGCTGCGCGCCACGCGGGTGACATGGATGGCCTCCGTCTCCTGGACCTATCCGCAGGACCGGCTGATCGCCCTGCGCGCGCAGAACGGCCTGGCCGCCGCCTCGGCGCCGGTCGCCACCGGCGTCGACATCGCCCGGCTCAATTTCCGCTACCGGATCGAAGGCGACGATGCGCCCTGGCGGCCGGTGCGGGCCTTCGACGACGGAACGCAGGTCTTCATCGAATTTCCCGCCGGCATCGCGCAGGGCGAGATGCCGCCCCTGTTCGTGATTGGCCCGCAGGGCGGCGGCGAGCTGGTCAACTATCGGGTCGCCGACCGCCATATCGTCGTCGACCGCCTATTCGCCACCGCCGAACTGCGGCTCGGCGAGCAGAAGCAGCAGCGCGTCCGCATCGTCCGCGACGACGGCCGCCAGAACCGCAGGAACCGGCGATGAGCGGCGATCGCACCCCTTCCGGGCCGACGGGCGGGCCAGGACGGGAGGAGGAAGCGGTGACGGAGAGCCCGGAAACCGCTGTGCCCCAGGGTCCGGCAGCGCATGACGAGAGCGACGACGAGGACGAGACAGACGCGCAGCCGCAGGCCGACGCGCCACAGGCGCAGGCCATGCCGCCGCTCGCCGACCCGTCGGGCTTCCGGCTGCGCGGCGACCCGCCGCGCGTCATGAGGCTCTCGCGCAAGGCCATCGCGAGCCTGGGCGCGATCGGCGCGGTCGCCGTGGGCGGCGCGCTGACCTATGCGCTCCAGCATCGCGACCGGCAGCAGGTGGAAGAACTCTACAACACCGACAACCGCGCCGTGACCGAGCAGGTGTCGACGGCGCCGAAGACCTATGGCGAGGTGCCGCCCGGCGTCCCCCAGCTCGGCGCACCGCTGCCCGGCGATCTCGGCGGTCCCATTCTCGCCGCCCAGCAGGACGGCGCGGCGACCGCCCCCGGAACCGCGCCGCCCGGCGCTCCGCCGCCGACGCCCGAGGAACTGGCCGCGCAGCGCGCCGCCCAGGAGCGGGAAGCCGCCATCGCAAGCCGGCTGTTCCTCGGCGGCCAGGCCGCGGCCCCGGCGACGCAAACCGCCGCGTCGGGCGGCGCGGTTCCCGGCCTCGACCTCGCCGCGCTGGTCGCCGGCGCAGCACCGCCGGCACAGGAACCGCCCGACGGCCCCAATATGCAGCAGGCCAAGCGCGCCTTCACCGAACGGTCCCCGGAAAGCCGCACGATCAATAGCGGGCGCCTGGCCGCTCCGGTATCGCCCCATGTCGTGCAGGCGGGCAGCGTCATCCCCGCGGCTCTCATCACCGGCATCAGCTCTGACCTGCCCGGCCAGGTGACGGCCCAGGTGACGCAGAGCGTCTATGACAGCCCGACCGGGCGCACGCTTCTCATTCCACAAGGCTCGCGGCTGATCGGCGACTATGATGCCGGCGTCGCCTTCGGACAGCGCCGCGTGCTGCTGGTCTGGAACCGCCTGATCCTGCCCGACGGGCGCTCGATCATCCTCGACCGCCAGCCCGCCGGAGATCCGTCCGGGCAAGCAGGCCTCGAGGACCGGGTGAACGAGCATTGGGGCGGCATTCTGCGTGCGGCGGGCCTCTCGACCCTGCTCAGCGTCGGCGCCGAGCTGGGATCGGATTCGGAGGACGACATCGCCCGCGCGATCCGCGACGGCGGCCAGAACACGCTCAACCAGGCGGGCCAGGAGATCGTCCGCCGCCAGCTCAACATCCAGCCCACGCTGACCGTCCGGCCCGGCTTTCCGGTGCGGGTGCTGGTCAGCCGCGACCTTGTCCTCGCCCCCTGGAGGCAGACCCGATGACCAAGCTCAAACTCGGCGACCTTGCCGAAGACAAGCCCGTCCGGCTCACCATCGAACTGCCAGCCTCCGTCCACCGCGATCTCGAAGCCTATGGCCGCGTCCTCGCCGAGACGACGGGCGGCGGCCAGGCCGTCCCACTGATCGCGCCGATGCTCGAACGCTTCATGGCGACCGACCGGGGATTCCGCCGACATCGTCCGCGCACCGACTGACCGGCCTCGGGCCGGTCTTCAATTGCCCAGGAACCCCCGGAGCCGGTCCTTGCCCTGCGCCTCGGTGGCGGCGATCCCGGCATTGGCGCACTCGTCGCCGCGCTCCGTGCCCGCTTCGCAGGCCGCGACGATCTGCCGGGCTTCCTCGATATGCGCCGCGAAATATTGCGTGCCGCGCGCCTCGGCCTGGACGGGCAGCGCCGGGACCGGGACGCCCGGATCGGCGGGAGCCGTCTCTCCGGCGGCGAGGATCACCGGGCGCAGGACGAAGCCCAATCCCAAGCCGATCACCAGCGCGATCGCCACGATCACCGCGGTCTTGCTGTCGATAGTCATGGTCCACTCCTTCGATTGTAGGGGGATAGAATAGGATTGGCCTCGCGCAGCAGGCCAGCGGGTCGGTCAGTTGGGATAGCGTTCGCGCATCAGGCAGAGGAACCGGCGCAGCGCGGGGCTGGTGTCGTCGCTGCGCCAGTAGCAGCCATAGTCGATCCGGGCCTGGCCGGTCGGTTCATGCACCTCGCGGAAGGCGATGCCGGGATGGCAGACGCCGAGCGCCGATTCCGAAACCAGCGTGAGGAACCAGCGCGCGGACACCATCGCCAGCGCATTCTCGCGGCTGACGTCCTGCGTCTCGGCCTCAGGCTCATAACCCGGCTCGGCAAGCCGCGCGCGCAGCAGCCTCAGGAGATCGGGGCCAGGATCTTGCGTCGGCAGCACGAACGTCTCGCGGCGCAGTTCGGGCCAGTAGATCCGTTCGGCGCTGGCAAGCGCATGGTCTTCGGGCAGCGCAACCAGCACCCGCTCGGACCAAAGCGAGCGCCGCTTGACGCCGGGGCCGGCCAACTCGCCCGTCACCACGGCGAGGTCGATCACTCCGGCGAGCAGCGCATGATGCAAATAGCCGCGATCGCGCTCGACGCCGTTCAGCCGCACTTCGGGAAAGCGCCGCTGGAACTCGACGATGGCGAAACGCAGGTCGCCCGACGCGAGTGAGGCGCAGAAGCCGATGGTCAGTTCGCCGGCATCACCGTTCCGCATCGCCTGCGCTCGGTTCTGGAGATTGTCCACGTCGACCAGGATGCGCCTCGCGGTGTCGATGATCGGCGCGCCTGCGGGGGTGAGGACCGCGCCGCGCGTCTGCCGCTCGAACAGCTTGACGCCGAGCCGGTGCTCGAGCGCCGTGACGTTGCGGCTGAGCGTCGCCTGCTTGATCCGCAGCATCGCCGCGGCCCTTGAGAAACTCCGTGTCTCGGCCGCGAGGACCGCATAGCGCAATTGTTTGGTTTCAAGCGACACGTCCTATCCTCCAGAAAAAGGAGAACAGGCATTGCAGTCGAAAACTCTCCCGCCGCCGTTGACGGAAGACGCGATGAAATGCTCTTCGATCATTTTTGGGCAATTGCCCCACACTATTCACTGCGCGTTCTATCCTAATCCAATCTCAAGGTCAGACTTTGCCGCATAGGCCCCCATATATGATATGACCTCGACTGGAGATATCGGGCACATCTCGAGCCATTTTTGACCTCCGAGAACTGGTATCTCATGGATGCAGAGGGTGCTGGGAAATCTAATTGGCTGATCACCACTATCCGCTCCGCCGTAACTTCGTGGACGATGTGCGGCTGAAATAATATCCAGACCAAGAAGATGATCTTGAGGGTTTGCGAAGGGATACGCGATACTAGGATTTTGGTAAGAATTTATCTCCTAATTTTCATAGAAATAATAGATAAAAATTCTATAATTTTAGATACTTTATATCTGAAATTTACAAATATGGCTACAAGCCGCTATATTTAAAATTTTAAAATTGGTAACTCGCGGACAAGCCATAAGTAACTGGCATGGAATTGTAGCGAACAATCACATCCTGGGTGACGAACTGATTGGTCCAGTAATAAGTGTCCGTCACGTTCCGTCCCCAAACCGACAGGGTCCATTTATCATCCGGGCCGGAAATCCCGGCGCGCAGATCGAGTGTCCCGAAAGCCTTGATCCGCGAACTCGCCGGAGCGCCAAGCGTCGAATTGGTCTTGCTGTTGTAGAGGACATTGGCACCGACGAACGCGTTGAGGTCGCTGCTCAGAGCCCAACGATATTCCGCATCGCCGACCAACTGCCATTTGGGAGAGAAGGGCAGCTCCGATCCGCGATAGTCACCCAGGACCCGGTCATTGTTGATCCCGACAAAATCCAGAACCTTCGAGTCGATCCAGGTACCCGCCGCCCGCAGCGTGAGCCCGGACAATGGACGAGCAGTGATATCGATCTCCGCCCCGTTGATCCGGGATTTGGGAACATTCACCAGTTTCTCGAGCTGGTTGAAGACCGGATCAATGACAAGACCGCGAATCTGCTTGTCATCGTAAGTATAGTGGAAAATCGCTGCGTTGACCTGGAGCTTCCTGTCAAGAGCGGTCGCTTTGATCCCGACCTCATAGGCGGTGACCGATTCCTGCTTAACCGGCGCGAACTGCTGTGTAGTGGAAGCCGGAACAGTCGGGAAATTTCCTGACTTGTAACCGCGCGACACCAGTCCATATAGCAGCACATCGCGTGTCGGCTTGTAGTTGACGCCCACGCGCCACGAGACGTTGTCCTCGTGGAGCCTGCTCTCAAAGGGAGTCCTGATCAACAGGAACGTGGTTTCATCCATGTTGACGCAGGTGTTCGCATCAGGTGCGGGTTGAGCGACGCCGCTGATAGCCTGGGAGAGTTGCCAGAACACGAATTGCTGGCCAGGTCCGCCGCGCATGCAGGCGGTATAGTCATTTTTGGTATCGGTATAGCGAGCACCAGCGAGGACGGTCAGTTGGTCCGTGAGCTTGTATTCGATGTTTCCGAAAGCGGCCAGATCCCGGATATTCTCCGTGATCGTGGTATCTCCGTTGTCGACGCCAAAGCCAGGCAAGATGGCCGTATTGGTCGAATCGTTCACGAGAAAATTGTCGGAACTACGAATCTTGTTTTTCGCGTAATTGCCGCCGAGCGTCCAGTTTAGCCTGTCGCTTTCTCCGGAAAGCCGCAATTCCTGCGTGAAGGTTTTGACATTGCCGCGCGATTCGACGCCTGCGTTTTGAAGGGTCGTGCCATCGCGATCCAGTCCGTAGTCCTGGCGGAAGCGAGTATAGGACGTGAGCGACGTCAATGTGATGCCGCTGCCCAGTTCCAGATCGCCCCGCAGCGAAAGCTGCCAGAGGCTGTCATCGCGCGTCAGGTTCCTGCCCATATCCCAATCGGCGGCACGTGCGTTGCCCGGTGCGAGAGAAAGGGCCCGGAATGCTGCGATACGCCGAAGAGTTTCCACCGGATCATATTGACCGGGCGCGGAAGCGTCCTGCTGTAGCTTCAGTCCGACGAGTTGGGCTGCCTGGGTATCGGACTTGTTGCGCCAACCGTTGGCGCTGAAGAGGAAGGACAGTGCATCGGTCGGTTTCCAATCCAGAAGCAGGCGACCGCGCAGGATGTCCTGCTTACCGAGCTTGTCATCGCGGGTGTAGCTATACTGCCAGCTACCCGATTGCGTTGTACTGCCGGCCAGCCTGAAGCCCAGGGTGTCGGTGATCGGCCCGCTGACGAACGCCTCACCGTCAAACGTGTCGAAGCGGCCATAGGAGGCTTTCACGCCAGCCTGGAAGTCTGACGTCGGTTTGGCGGCGATATAGTTGATCGCACCACCCGTCGAATTCTGGCCGAAGAGAATGCCCTGGGGCCCCTTCAGCACCTCGACACGCTCCAGATCGAGCGTGGCGCCCTGCGTGTAGGCGCTGTAAACGAGGGGAACCTGGTCGACATAGACGCTGACAGCAGGGCTCGCGCCCAATGTATAGTCGTTGAAGCCGACACCCCGGATCGTGAAGAGCGGCGTGCCGTCCTGGCTCTTGGTGAAGGTCAGTCCGGGCGAGATCTTGACGAGATCGCCGGTTTCACGAATGCCCAGATTGGTGAGCTGCTCGCCATCCGCGGCCGTGATCGAAAGACCGACATTGTTGAGCGACTGCGAACGCTTTTGGGCCGTGACGATGATCTCGCCCAGTTGGTCGCCGGATGACTGAGCGGAAGCCTGCGGCGCAGACGAAGGTTCGGTTTGCGCGAGCGCAGGCGACGCAAACTGGTGCGCCAGCACGACCATGCCGAGTGACTGAAACAGAACCCGAGCCTTCAAGGGCGCCTTTATCATGAACATCCTCCTTCTGCGGCCATCATGACCGTCGAAACCTCGTCGGGCTCACGTCGATGATATCGACTCCCCGATCACTGCCCCAGCCATTACAACATTCTGGGGATAGTTCAATATATAAACGATGCAGATAATGCATGGTTGAAATCTGGCACGATTCTGAGAAGCCGTCCAAACGGAAGCGATCGGCGATCCCGCTGTGAAATTCAGCCAGCAAGCACCTGTCGGCGTTGCCGGCTCACCGCATGGCGCGAAACGCCTGTCTTACTTCGCGGGCGAAGATGTGGGGTTGCTCGAAGGCCGCAAAATGCCCTCCCCTGGCCAACTCGTTCCAATAGACGAGATTGTGCATGCATTTCTCTGCCCAGCTTCTCGGTGCCCTGTAGATGTCCCCAGGGAAGATGCTGCATGCCACCGGAAGGTGAAGCTCCCTTGCGCCAAAGGCACCGTGGAAGCTTTCCCAATATAATCGGGCTGAGCTGGCCCCGCTGTTTGTCAGCCAGTAGAGCATGATGTTGTCGAGCAACTCATCGGCCGTGAAGATATTTGCCGGATCGCCGTCGCAGTCCGACCACTCGTAGAATTTCTCGTATATCCAGGCGGCCTGGCCGACGGGGGAGTCGGCAAGCAGATAACCGAGCGTTTGGGGACGACTCGCCTGCAGTGTCGAATAGCCCGATTGCCAGCGGTTGTAATAGACGAGCGCTTCCAGCATCGCCGCCTCCTCGTCGCTCGGTTCAGCGGGAAGCGGATCGGGGATTACGAATGGAAGATTGAGGTGGATACCGAGCAGCCCAGCGGGGCGCAGCAC
>JBAYRO010000032.1:0-34843 GCA_041676645.1 Burkholderiaceae bacterium
CCAGATGATGAACATCAACAGAGCTTCGGGAGTTTTGCGTCAAGGGCACTTCGCCAAAAAACCCGCATGAATCCTGGTGCCGTTGAGAGGAGTCGAACCTCCGACCTACTGATTACGAATCAGTTGCTCTACCAACTGAGCTACAACGGCGAACGGGGGCAGATTGTATCAGACCGACCCCGGCGCCCCGCCCTCGCCGGCGACCCCGATCGGGTCGATCGGCAGGCGGTCGGCAATGCCGAACTCGCCCTCGAGCAATGCCGCGGCGGCCAGCACCGCCGCATCGGCATGCGACGGGCCGATGATCTGCAGGCCCACCGGCATTCCCGATCGGGTGAGGCCGCAAGGCAGCGACAGAGCCGGGCATCCGATCAGGGTCACGACGAAGGTGAGGAACATCCAGTCGATGTAGCTGCTGAGTTCCTCGTTGCCGATCCGGGTCGGATAAGGCTGTTCGACCGGGAACGGCGGAACCGCCACGGTCGGGCAGAGCAGCAGGTCGTACCGGTCGAAGAAGGTGGCGACGCGATGGTAGAGCGCGGTGCGTTCGCGTTCGGCCCTGATGATCTCGTCGACGCCCAGTTCCAGCCCCTTTTCGATATTCCAGACGATGGAGGGATTGATGCGCTCGCGCTCGGTGGCGAGCAGTTCGCCCCGCAGGCCGGCGAACAGCAGGGCACGCAGGGTCTGGAATGTTTCGATCGAACCGCTGAAATCGGGACAGGCCTCGTCCACGGCCGTGCCGGCCGCGCCCAGGCGCATGGCAGCGGCGCGGCAGATGTCGGCGACCTCCGGATCCACGCTCGACAAACCGAGGTTGGGCGTGAAGCCGACCCGGCGCGGCGGCCTGGGGCCCTTCACCGCCGCGGTGAAGGGAACATCCGGAGCCGGCATCACCAGCGGATCGTGCGGATGCGGCACCGCGAGCGCGTCGAGCATCAGTGCAAGATCGGCGACATTGCGCGCCATCGGTCCTTCGGTCCACAGGGGATCGAAGGCCGGCAGGCCGCTGCCCCGGGGAACGCGCCCCACCGAAGGCCGCATGCCGACGATGCCACAGTAGCTGGCCGGAATCCGCAGGCTGCCGCCGAGATCGCTGCCCATCGCGAGCCATTGCGTGCCCGATGCCAGCGCCGCGGCGGCGCCGCCCGAGGAACCACCGGCGGTCATGGCCAGGTTCCAGGGATTGCGGGTGGCGCCGAAGACCGGATTGAAGGTGTTGGAACCGGCGAACTCGGGCACATTGGACTTCGCCATGAAGATCCCGCCGCTCGCCTCGAGGGTCGCGACGGTATGGTCGCTGGTCGGCGCGACGGCATCGGCGAAGATCGGCGAGCCGAAGGTCGTGCGCTGGCCCTCGACGTCGTTGAAGTCCTTCGCCGCCAGCGGCAGTCCCGCGAGCCAGCCGGCCGAGGGGTCCTGGGGCGGCGTGCGCGCCATGAAGCGGCGCGCCGTGTCACGGGCCTGCTCGATGAAGCGGATCGGCAGCGCGTTCACCCGCCCGTCCACTGCCTCGATGCGCGCCGCCGCGGCATCGACGAGCTCCAGCGGCGTGATCTCCCGGCGGCGCAGGCGGGCTACCGCTTCGGTCGCGCTCAGGCGCACCAGCTCCTCATGTGCAGTCATCCGTATCTCCCCTTTCCCGGTCCGGGTGTGCTCGACATGAAATGACACCATTGTCCATGCGAAGCCCATCCGCATCGACGAGGGACGGGCAACCCGCCCGCAGGTAGGCGACAATCCCGGTTTTGCCCGGGCCGCGCCCGGTGCCCCGATTCGCTTCCACCGGACTCCACGAGGACCACCCCATGCCCGTCTATCGCTCCAGGACATCGACCGCAGGCCGCAACATGGCGGGAGCGCGCGCGCTGTGGCGCGCCACCGGCATGAAGGACGCGGACTTCACCAAGCCGATCATCGCGGTGGCGAATTCCTTCACCCAGTTCGTGCCGGGCCATGTCCACCTCAAGGACATGGGCCAGCTGGTGGCCCGCGAGATCGAAGCCGCCGGCGGCGTCGCCAAGGAGTTCAACACGATCGCGGTGGACGACGGGATCGCGATGGGCCACGACGGCATGCTGTATTCGCTGCCCAGCCGCGACATCATCGCCGACTCGGTCGAGTACATGGTCAATGCGCACTGCGCCGACGCGATGGTGTGCATCTCGAACTGCGACAAGATCACCCCGGGCATGCTGATGGCGGCGATGCGGCTCAACATTCCGGTGGTGTTCGTCACCGGCGGCCCGATGGAGGCCGGCAAGACCCGGCTGGCCGAGCACAAGGTGGACCTGATCGATGCGATGGTGATGGCGGCCGACTCGACGGTCAGCGACGCAACCCTCGCCGAGGTGGAACGCTCCGCCTGCCCCACCTGCGGCTCCTGCTCGGGCATGTTCACCGCCAATTCGATGAACTGCCTGGCCGAGGCGCTGGGTTTGGCGCTGCCGGGCAACGGCACGGTGGTGGCCACCCATGCCGACCGTCGCGCGCTGTTCGAGGATGCCGGCCGACTGGTGGTCGAGCTGGCGCGGCGCTACTACGAGGGCAACGAGGAATCCGTGCTGCCGCGCTCGGTGGGCATCAAGGCCTTCGAGAACGCGATGACGCTGGACATCGCCATGGGCGGCTCGACCAACACCATCCTGCACCTGCTGGCGATCGCGCAGGAAGCCGGCATCGACTTCACCATGAAGGACATCGACCGCCTCTCGCGCACGGTGCCGCAGCTGTGCAAGGTCGCGCCCAACACCCCGCAGTACCACGTCGAGGATGTGCATCGCGCCGGCGGCATCATGGCCATCCTGGGCGAGCTCGACCGGGCCGGCCGCCTGCACACCGATGTCCCCACGATCCATGCGCCGACGATGAAGGAAGCGCTGGCGCAGTGGGACATCATGCGCGAGCCTTCCGCCGAGGTGCAGACCTTCTACCGGGCCGGCCCGGCGGGCATTCCCACCCAGGAAGCGTTCAGCCAGGCCACCCGCTGGCCCTCGCTCGACACCGACCGCAGCAAGGGCTGCATCCGCTCGATCGAGCACGCCTTCTCGCAGGAGGGCGGGCTCGCCGTGCTGGTAGGCAACATCGCGCCCGACGGCTGCGTGGTCAAGACCGCCGGCGTCGACGACGAGCTGCTGGTGTTCGACGGCCCGGCCCATGTCACGGAGTCGCAGGACGAAGCGGTCGAGCACATCCTCAAGGACCGGGTGAAGGCCGGCGACATCGTGGTGGTGCGCTACGAAGGCCCGCGCGGCGGCCCGGGCATGCAGGAGATGCTCTACCCGACCTCGTACATCAAGGCCAAGGGCCTGGGCAAGGCTTGCGCGCTGCTCACCGACGGACGCTTCTCGGGCGGCACCTCGGGCCTGTCGATCGGGCATGTCTCGCCGGAAGCCGCGGCCGGCGGCACGATCGGCCTGGTACGCGACGGCGACCGGATCCGGATCGACATCCCGAACCGACGCATCGACGTCCTGCTGTCGGACGAAGAGCTGGCGAAGCGTCGCACCGAGCGGGATGCGCAGGGCTGGAAGCCGGCGCAGCCGCGAAAGCGCAAGGTTTCCGCCGCCCTGAAGGCTTACGCGATGCTGGCGACATCGGCCGACAAGGGAGCGGTGCGCGATCTCGCGAAGCTCGGGGACTGATGTTCTTGTGTATTCTCGCCACACAATCTACTCACGAGGAGAAAGACGATGACATTGAGCGTAGTAGCGACGATCAAGGTGAAGGACGGCCAGCAGGCCGGCTTCGAGGCGGCGGCGAGCAAGCTCGCGGCGGCGGTGCAGGCGAACGAGCCCGGCTGCCTGCTGTACACCCTGAACAAGGGCGATGATCCGCTCACCTATGTTTTCCTCGAGCGCTACAAGGACGAGGAGGCCGTGAAGGCCCACCGGGCGTCCGAGCATTTCCGCTCGCTCGGGCGCGAGATGGGCGCATTCATGGACGGGCCGCCGGCGGTCCTGCGGATGACCGAACTGGCCTGAGGACGCCCCGGGCTCAGAAGCCCGAGGCGTCGAGCTCGAGCCAGGTAACCCCGGGCCGCTTCTCGACGAAGATCCGCCCGCGCTCGAGCCGGTACGCCAGCTGGCAGTCCAGCCGTGGACTGGACAGCACGCCGGCATTGAACACCGCGACGTTCTCGCCGCCCGGCCTGCGCACCGACTGGATGAGCAGGCCCGGGTGCCCCTCGCGATGGATGCGCGCACCCACCGCCTGGGTGAACGAGTAGTCGCTCGGATGCAGCAGCCGCGGATGACCGGCGCTCGCTCGCCGGAAGTCCAGCAAGGCGGCGGTACACGACACCGAGTACACCTTGCGCTCGGCGATGACCGATTCGGTCTCGAAACCCGCATCGGAGAGCAGTCCGCGATACCAGTGGTACGCGGATTCATGGACGGTGGTCTCGACGGTGTCCGATCCGTACCAGACCCCGTGCGAGCCATCCGAGAAGCGGCTCGCCTGCCAGTGCCGGAACGGCCAGGCGATGGCATTGAACCAGTCGGCGTCCTCGAAGGGCCGGTCGATGAGCGGGCTTGCGGAGCGATACGTCGGCGGTTTCACCTCGGCTTCCACCGCCTGCGCAAGCAGCCAGTCGTCGGGATCGTCGGCAAGGTCGTCGAAGAGATCCTGCGAGCGCCCCAGCGAGACGATGTTCCTCGCGACGTCCCGGTGGAAGTCCACCAGCGAGAGTTCGGCGAAGAGCTTCACTTCAATTGCCGCGGGCCCGGTCGAGGTAGGCGCGCACCATCAGTACCCCGGCGAAGCCCCATTCCCTGATGACCTCGACCGGCGTGAGATTGTCGAAGGCCTTGTTCCGGGTGGTCATCCAGCGATAGGCGAGTTCGCGGTTGCGGGGAAACAGCAGGCGCAGGCTCTTGTGGATGCCCAGCAGGTGGCCCACCCTCTCGTACTGGTCACGGCTGGTGCCGATCGGTTCGCCCCTGCGATAGCGCGCCAGGGCGGCCCGGTTGCTGGAGGCGATGCCCAGCAGCGCGGCCTGGTCCTCGGTGCCGAGCTGCCAGTGCTCGAACAATGTCATCACCATCCGGGCCAGGGCGCCGCGATCTTCGGCGGCGCTTCTTTCGCGCTCGAGTGCAGCGGACATGATGGACTCCTTGTCGGGAGCTGATCCTTGGCGATAGTATAGAGTATCGTTTCGAACGAAACAATAAACGCTTCATTTAAAACAGAGCCTCATGACACAGGACAGCCCCATCTTCTGGAAACGGTCGCGCGTCGAACTGCGCGCCGCCGGCTTCGATCCGGACCGCGCCGCCAAGGCCCGCGCACTGGTCACGATCGCCGCCGCCTGGACCAATGCCCATCGCTGCAACAACCGGGTCCGCGAGCTCGCCGACCTGCTGACGACCCTCATCGGGGAACGCGGCGGGCAGGGCCTGGTGGTCGGCGCGCCGGCGGTCTCCGACGCGCTCACCCAGGGCACGCCCACCGCCGGCTACAGCCTGGTCTCGCGCGACACGGTGGCCGACTGCTTCGAGATCGGCCACTACGCGCACCACGGCGACGCGATGCTGGTGATCTCCGGCTGCGACAAGACCGGCGCGGCCGCCCTGATGCCGCTGGCGCGCACCAACGCCTTCGGCCTGGTGCTCTATCCGGGCACCGCTTCGCCCGGCAGCGTCTCGGTGCAGCCCTGGGCCGCCAAGGGCACCAACCTGACGATCCTCGACTATGCCGAGGCGCGCGCCGCGCACGAAGCCGGCCGCATCCCCACCGAGGCCTTCCACGAGGTCGAGCGCAGCGTGATGCCCGGCAGCGGCACCTGCGGCGCGATGTTCACCGCCAACACGATGAGCACGATCGCCGAGGCGATCGGCATGATGCTGCCGCGCGGCGCATCGCATGCGGCCGACTACCGGGCGGGCAGCGCGCTGCACGAGGACCTGCGCGCCCAGGCGCACGCCAGCGTCGATGCCCTGTTCCACCTGATCGAGGCCGGCATCCGGCCGCGCGACATCATGAGCGAGCGCGCCTTCGAGAACGCGATCGCCACCGCCTACGCGATGGGCGGCTCGACCAACATGTACCTGCACCTGCTCGCGATCGCGCGCGAAGCCCAGGTGCCGATCACGATCGAGCGGATCCAGGCGGTCGGCGAGCGGATCCCGCTCATCGCGAACCTGCAGCCGCACGGCCCGTACGCGATGGCGGCCCTGCATGCGGTGGGGGGCGTGCCGGTGGTGATGAAGGAACTGCTGGCGAACGGCCTGCTGCATGGCGACGTGATGACCGTCACCGGCAGGACGCTGGCCGAGAACCTCGCCGACGTTCCCACCGTCGGGGAACTCGGCAGCCAGGACGTGGTGTTCCCGGTGGCGCGCCCGATCGCGGCGCACAACAGGCACATCAGCGTGCTCAAGGGCAACATCGCCCCCGAGAGCTGCGTGCTCAAGCTCTCGGGCAAGACGCTCGACAAGGGCGTATTCCGCGGCACCGCCCGCGTGTTCGATTCCGAGGCCGACACCATGGCCGCGATCCGCGCCGGCGAGATCGTGCCCGGCACCGTCGTGGTGGTGCGCAACGTCGGGCCGGTGGGCGGTCCGGGCATGCCCGAGATGGTGATGCTCACGATCCAGCTGCAGGGCCGCGGACTGGGCGCGGACGTCGCGCTGATCACCGACGGGCGCTTCTCGGGCGTATCGCACGGCATCCTGATCGGGCACATCTCGCCGGAGGCTGCCCGCGGCGGCCCCATCGCGGCGGTGCGCGATGGCGACACCATCGTCATCGATCCCGGCAAGCGGACGCTGAACCTGGATCTGCCGGACGAGGAAATCGCCCGGCGCATGGCGCAATGGCAGGCGCCCGAAAGAGCCGATCCGATCCGCCCGGGCTCGGTGCACGACAAGTACGTGCGACTGGTCTCGTCGGCGCACCATGGCTGCGTGCTCTGAAGTGAGCCAGGAGCAACCACGATGAACCGTCCCGTCCTCGATGAAGCCAGCATCCATCCGGCGATCCGCGAACGGATCGCCACGCACCACGCCGATATCGTCGGCGAGGTGCAGCAGGCGATCGCCACCGACGACGTGGTGGTCGTCGGGATGGTGGCGAACCCGTTCCCGCGGCGTGCGCGCCGGGCGCTGGACGCCGCCGGCGTGCCGCATCGCTATCTCGAGTACGGCGGCTATCTCGGCAACTGGCGCCGGCGCAATGCGCTGAAGATGTGGACGGGCTGGCCGACCTTCCCGATGGTGTTCGTCAGGGGCATGCTCGTGGGCGGCGCCCAGGAGCTGGAGCGGCTGATCGCCAGCGGCGAACTGCAGCGCATGCTCGCAGCTCGCACCGGTAACGCGCGGCGGTAATGGGGTCAGACACCATTTCGATGAAATGGTGTCTGACCCCATTACCGCCTGACCCCATTACCGCCGTTACCGCATCAGTCGCGCACGAGCCCCTTGGGCAGGGGAAACGCCGTGTTCTCCTCGATGCCCGGCAGCGTGGTCACGCGCCCGGCGCCCAGCTCGGCGAGCCGTTCGACCAGCTCGGTCACCAGCACCTCGGGCGCCGAGGCGCCGGCGGTGACGCCGATCCGGCGTCGGCCCTCGAGCCAGCTGGGGTCGAGTTCCGCGGCCGAACCGATCAGCCTCGCCTCGCGCCCCATCTTGGCGGCCACTTCGCGCAGCCGGTTGCTGTTGGAGCTGTTGGGCGAGCCGATCACCAGCACCAGGTCGCACTGCTGCGCCATGAACTTGACCGCGTCCTGGCGGTTCTGGGTCGCGTAGCAGATGTCCTGCTTCTTGGGCTCGGCGATCGCGGGGAAACGCTGCTTCAGCGCATCGATGATCTCGCGGCAGTCGTCCACCGACAGCGTGGTCTGGCTGACATAGGCGAGGCGCTCCGGGTCCTTGACCTGCAGGCGCGCGACATCGGCCACCGTCTCGACCAGGTGGACGCCGCCGTCGGCCTGGCCCATCGTGCCCTCGACCTCCGGATGACCGGCATGCCCGATCATGATGATCTCGCGATCGTCGCGACGCATCTTCTGCAGCTCGACATGGACCTTGGTCACCAGCGGGCAGGTCGCGTCGAACACCGTCAGGCCGCGGCGCTCGGCCTCGTCGCGCACCGCGCGCGAGACGCCGTGCGCCGAGAAGATCACCGTGGCGCCATCGGGAACTTCGTGGAGTTCCTCGACGAAGACCGCGCCCTTGCTCCGCAGTTCGTCGACGACATGGGCGTTGTGGACGATCTCGTGGCGAACGTAGATCGGGGCGCCGAAGCGCTCGAGCGCGCGCTCGACGATATCGATCGCGCGATCGACGCCGGCGCAGAACCCGCGAGGCTGCGCGAGCAGGGTTTCCATCAGAGCACTCCGAGAATCCGCACCTCGAACCGGATCGACTGGCCGGCGAGCGGATGGTTGAAATCGACAAGCACGCCATTGTCGTCGATCGACTTGAGCACACCGGCAAAGCGCCCACCGTCGGGACGGGCAAAGTCGATCACGTCGCCCGGCTCGTAGCTGGTGTCCGGATCGGCATTGGCATCGAAGACGGCGCGCGACAGCCGCTGCACCAGTTCCGGGTTGCGCGGGCCCCAGGCCTGCTCGGGCGCCACGTCGAACACCGCATCGGCGCCGTCGACCAGGCCATGGAGCAGGCGCTCGAGGGGTTCGGCCAGTTGTCCGTGCCCGAGCTGGAAGGTGGCGGGCTTTCCGCCGAAGGTGCTAATGACGTCACCGCCGCCATCGGCGAGACTGAGCCGGTAATGGAGGGTCAGGAAAGAATCCGGGCCAACGCGGGCTGCTTCGCCCGCCGGCATCTTGCTGGGTTCCGACACGTCGATCGCCATCCCGCGCACATGCGCCTCATCGCCAAACCCCGATTTTAAGGTATCGCCGATGCCCATCACCGACTGGCCCGCCGACACCCGGCCCCGCGAGCGTCTCGTGTCGCAGGGCGCCGCCGCACTGTCCGACGCCGAACTGCTCGCCATCGTGCTGCGCAGCGGGCGCCGGGGCCGCAGCGCGGTGGCGCTGGCCCACGACCTGATCAGCCGCTTCGGGAGCCTGCAGGCGCTCGCCGCCAGCGGCAGCCGGGCCTTCTGCGACGCGCCCGGCGTCGGCTTCGCCAGCTGGGCCAGCCTGCAGGCGGCCATCGAGATCGCCCGGCGCACCCTGCGCGAGGAACTCCACCGGGGCGACGCCCTGCAATCGCCGGCGGCGGTCCGGGCCTTCCTGACGCTCTGGCTGCGCGACCGCCCCCACGAGGCCTTCGTCGGCCTGTTCCTCGACTGCCGCAATCGCCTGCTCGCCGCCGACGAGCTGTTCCGGGGCACCCTCACCCAGACCGCGGTCTATCCCCGCGAGATCGTCCGGCGCGCCATCGAGCTCAACGCCGGCGCCGTGGTGTTCGCCCACAACCACCCCTCCGGGGTGGCCGAGCCCAGCCATGCCGACCGCGCCCTCACCGAGGCCCTGCGCCGGGCCCTGGAACCCCTCGAGGTCCGCGTCCTCGACCATCTCATCGTCGCCGGCAACCGGGTGTTGTCCTTCGCCGAGCAGGGCCTGGTCTAGACGAAGCGGGCAACTTGCCTGCCATGGGCAGGCCGGGTTAAAATCTCTGGCTTCGCTTTGTATTCGTTGCGCGGCCTTGTCGGAACACCGACAGCGGCCACTTCGAAAGCAGGGCCGAATATCCGCTGGAATACCCGCTGAATACCCGGCCATGGCGCCGGAGAGCCGCCGGATGCCGATACCGCCATCCGGCCAAGGAGTTCGAGATGTCACGCGTCTGCCAGATTACCGGCAAGGGCCCGATGGTCGGGAACAATGTTTCGCACGCGAACAACAAGACCAAGCGCCGCTTCCTGCCCAACCTGCACTATCGCCGCTTCTGGATCGAGAGCGAGCGCCGCTGGATTCGCCTTCGCGTGTCGAGCGCCGCGGTTCGCCTGATCGACAAGAAAGGCATCGAGACCGTTCTCGACGAACTGCGCCAGCGCGGCCAGGCCGTCTGAGCGTTCCCGTCATCGGCGGGCGCCGAGGCGCCCCGCACGCCCAGCATCCACGCGGAGAACCATCATGCGCGACAAGATCAAGCTCGAGTCCACGGCCGGAACCGGCCACTTCTACACCACCGACAAGAACAAGCGGAACATGCCGGAGAAGATGCAGATCAAGAAGTTCGATCCGGTCGCCCGCAAGCACGTGATCTACAAGGAAGCCAAGATCAAGTGAACGCCGCGGCCCGCCAGGTGGGCCGGATGGCCACGAGACAGGCAGCACCCCAGGAAAAGGCCTCGCGTATTGCGAGGCCTTTTTCATGGTCGGGCCGCCCCGGAGTGGTCAGCTCTCCGTCCCGGAGTGGTCAGCTCTTTCACCTGCCGGGTTGCCGTGAGGCGTGCCGCCACCGAGCGCGCCGCGCACCGCCCCCATGTCGCGCCGGGCCAGACCGACGAGGATCCGGTCGACCACCTGCGCCGCCCGGGGCGAGAACAGGCGCAGCACCGCCCAGTAGAACAGCGCACCGGCGGCCGCGGCGAGCGCCAGGGCGATGGGCGCCGGCAGGTGCAGGACCAGCCATGACACCGTCGCCCATGTTGCCGCCGCCATCAGCAAGGCGCTGACGAAGGCACCGGCGCCAGCGAAGGCCTGCTCCCGGATCGTCAGGCCGGTCAGGCGATGCACCAGCATCGCATTGAGCGGAAACAGCAGGAAGCCGCGCGCGCCCATCGCGGCGGCCACCGCGACGATCCCGAAGGGCAGCGAGGCCAGCAGCAGCACGATGGTCAGGCAGACGCCCACGATCGAGACGCCCAGGTGCCAGTTCGCCTTGCCCATGCCGCGCACGATGGCCATCTGGACCATCGCCACGGGCGAGCGGATCGCGAAGAGCATCATCACCTGGATGACCGGCACCGCGCCCGACCATTCCTTGCCGAACAAGGCTGGAACCAGTACCGGCGCAAGCGCCCCGATGCCCAGGAAGAGCGGACAGGAGAGCACCGCGCTCGCGCGCATCGTCGTGATCGAGATGTCCCACACCGCATCGCGCTGGTCCTGGGCCCTGGCGACGCCGGTCTGCACCACCTGGTAGGCCGGCCGGACCAGCAGCGCAACGACCTGCTCGTAGATTCGCAGCGCGAGCGAGTACAGGCCGACGGCCGTCGCCCCCAGCGAGCGCGCGATCAGGGCGCGCGGCAACTGCCCATCGCAGTACATGACGCCCCAGGCGCCCCAGGTATTGGCATTGAAGCCGAGCAGGTCGGTGAAATGATGGCGGCTCATGGCCAGCCCGGGGTGCCAGCGCGCCACTGCCGACGCCGCCGCCAGAGTCGTCGCGGCGCGCGCGAGTTCCATCGCGACCAGGCTCCAGACCCCGGCGCCCGACCAGGCGAGCATGATGCCGACCGCGCTCGAGATGATGCTCGCAATCGACTCCACTGCCGCCAGCGCCTTGAACCGGATGTGGCGCATGAGCAGGGCGACGGGTACCACCGCCAGAGCGCCCAGCGGCAGCGTCGCGGCGCGCACCGGCAGGATCTCGGCCAGCATCGGCCCGCCGCGGAGCAGCGCCGCCAGGGGTTCCGCTGCCAGCGCCAGGCCGCACCAGCCGAACATGCCGACAGCCAGCGAGGCCCACAGGGTCGCGTTCAGGTGGCCGGGGGCAACGTCGCGCCGCTGCACCAGGGTGTCGATCGGCGCCATGGTCGCGAAGATCTCGATCAGGCCGACGCTGACCCAGGTCAGGGCGAACACCCCCCAGGCCTGCGGCCCGATGAGCCGGGCGACCACGACGAGGGTCGCCATGGTGACGCCCAGCTGGACGAACTTGCCGGCCACGTTCCAGGCTGCGCCGCGCGCCAGGCGATCGAATCCGGACATGATGGCGAATCATCGCCGCGGCGACCGGCCGCGTCGACCCTCGCCGCGACGACCTACCGATTCTCGTGACGAATGGCACACGGTGCGCCAGCCTTGTGCTCGCCACACCGATGCTGTCACACAAGACACAGCGAGCCGATGCTAGGGTTCAGGGCTATCGTCGCGCAAGCGACCCGATGCGCGGAGCCCCCCTGATGGCCGGTGAACTGCTCGAACTGCTGGAAGCCGCGGTCCGCAAGGACCCCACAGCCCCCGCCCTGCTCGCCCCCGGGCGAGCGCCGCTCGACTACCGGTCGCTGCGCGACCAGGTCGAGCATGTCGCGGCCAGCCTGAGCGCCGGCGGCCTCGGGCCGGGGAGCCGTATCGCGACGGTATTGCGCAACGGCCCGGAGGCCGCGGCGACCGCGTTCGCGGTCGCGGTCGCGTCCAACGCTACCTGCGTGCCGCTCAACCCGGCCTACGGGGAAGCCGAGTTCCGCTTCTATCTCGAGGACTCCCGCGCCGACGCCCTGGTCACCATCGCCGGCGAGGACAGTCCCGCAATCGCGGTGGCAGCGGAACTCGGCCTGTTGCTCTTCACGCTCGAGATCGACCCGGCCCGGCCCGCCGGCAGCGCCACCCTGAAGTCCCGTGCCGCACCGTCGAACGGGCGCCAGGCAGATGGCGCCGGGGCCGCCGACAAGGTGGCGCTGATACTGCACACCTCGGGCACGACCGCCCGGCCGAAGATCGTGCCCTTGTCGCAAGCGAACCTCGCTGCTTCGGCACGCTCGATCGCCCGCCATCTCGCGCTCGGGCCGAGCGACTGCGGGCTGAACGTGATGCCGCTGTTCCACATCCACGGACTGGTCGGCTCGATGCTCGCCTCGATCGCCGCTGGTGCGAGCATCGTCTGCACGCCGGGCTTCGACGACGAGCGCTTCTTCGAGTGGCTCGCCGAGTTCACGCCAAGCTGGTACACGGCGGTGCCGACGATCCACCAGGCCGTGCTCGCACGCAGCGAGGCCTATCGTCGCCTGGCGCCGGCGCACCGGCTGCGCTTCGTGCGCTCGTCGTCCGCGTCGCTGCCCCCGAAAGTGCTCCATGCGCTCGAAGACCTCTTCGGGGCGCCCGTGGTCGAGGCCTACGGCATGACCGAAGCCTCCCACCAGATGGCGAGCAATCCCTTGCCGCCGGCAACACGCAAGCCCGGCACCGTGGGAATCGCCGCCGGCGCCGAGATCACCATCCTCGATGCCGCGGGCTCGCAGCTGCCACGCGGGGCGACCGGCGAGATCGCGATCCGCGGCGCCGGCGTGACAACCGGCTACGAAGCGAATCCCCAGGCCAACGCCGCCGCCTTCACCGACGGCTGGTTTCGCACCGGCGACCTCGGGCAACTCGACGAGGACGGCTACCTGCGGATCGAGGGCCGCATCAAGGAGATCGTCAACCGCGGCGGCGAGAAGGTATCGCCACGCGAGGTCGACGAGGCGCTGCTGGAGCATGCCGGCGTCGCGCAGGCGGCGGCATTCGCAACCCCGCACCCGACGCTGGGCGAGGATCTGGCCGCGGCGGTGGTGCCACGCCCGGGGACGAACCTGGACGAGGACGAGCTGCGCGGATTCCTCTTCGGCCGGCTGGCGGAGTTCAAGATTCCCTCGCGATTGCTGATCGTCGATGCGATCCCCAAGGGGCCCACAGGAAAGGTGCAGCGCACATCGCTGCACAAGGCTCTCGCCGATGCGCTGGCGGAAACCTTCGAGCCGCCTGCCGACGACATGGAGACGATCGTCGCGAAGGCCCTGGGCGAAGTCCTCGACATCGACCGGGTGGGTCGAGGGGCGAACTTCTTTGCAATGGGTGGAGACTCGCTCAAGGGGGCGCGCGTCGTCGCGCGCATCGGCGAAGCGATTGGCATGGCGCTGCCGATCGGCGACCTCTTTCGCCACCCGACGGTAGCGGGTTTCGCCGCTCACGCGGGAGCCCTGCGCGGCACCCTCGCGCTTGCCGATGCCGGATTGCTGCCCGACATCGATGCGATGTCCGACGAGGAAGTCGAACGCATGCTCGGCGAACTCGAGGCCGCGAGCCCGTCGATCCGATTGGACAGAAACGAAGCCGCTCCGGAATGAACGGCCCGGGCCAGGACGCCGAGGACAAGCGCGCTCGCCTCGCGCGTCTGCTGCATGAGGCGCGCCGCCGCCAGCGCGTCGATGATCCGCCGCTGGCGGTCGTGGCTGCCGACGCCGACGGCTTGCCCCGGGACCCAAGCGGGCTGGCCGTGGCGCCAGCAACACCGGCCCAGCAGGCGCTCTGGCTGCTCGACGGCCTGCCCGGCACGGATTCCGCCTACGTGGTGGCACTGTCGGCAGAACTCGACGGCCCTCTTCATGTCGGTGCCCTGCGCGATGCGCTCGACGCCCTGGCGCAACGCCACGATGCGCTGCGCGCCCGCTTCGAGACTTCCGGCGAATCCCTGCGAATGCATGTCGATGCGCGAGCCGTGATCCCGCTCGACACCGTTTCGCTCGACGAGGCCCCCGTCGACTCGGCCGCGCGCGAGGATCCGGACCGCGAAGCACCGGCGGATGCCGAGGCCGAACATGGCATCGAAGAACGGGCGCGAACCCTGGCGCGCGCTTTCGTCGAAACCCGGTTCGATCTGCGCAAGGCGCCGCTGGCTCGCGCCCAGCTCCTCCGGCTGGGGTCGCGGCGCCATCGCCTCACGCTGGCCGTGCACCATATCGTCTGCGACGGCTGGTCGGTCGGCCTGATCGCCCGCGATCTCGGGGAGCTGTACCGGGCACGGCTCGAATCGCGGGCGCCCGTGCTGCCGACGATCGAGGCCAGCTATGCCCGCTACGCCGCATGGCAATGCGAACGCACGAGCGATGCCCGGCTCGCCGGATCGATCGCGCACTGGCGCGGGCGACTCGCCGGGCTCGCGCCACTGGGGCTGCCGACGGACCGTCCGCGTTCGGCCCGCCCCGACCGGACCTGCGACCGGGTGAACTGGCGGATCGGACCGGTCACGACTGCCGCCCTGCGCACGCTTGCCGGCGCCGAGGGCGCGACGCCCTACATGGCGCTGCTCGCCGTTTTCCAGGTCCTGCTGGCACGCCACAGCGGCCGCAGCGACATCGCGGTCGGCACCCCCATCGCTGGCCGCGACCGCAGCGATCTCGAGGCGATGGTCGGCTACTTCGTCAACATGCTGGTCATGCGCACCGATCTCGCGGGCGAGCCCTCGTTCCGGGACCTCGTCACCCGTGTGCGGGACACGACACTCGACGCCTTCGAGCACGCGCAAGTTCCCTTCGACCGACTGGTCGCGGCGCTGGCGCCCGTCCGCGAGCCCGGCGTCAATCCGCTCTTCCAGGTCTCGTTCGCGCTCCACAACATCGCCGAGCGACCACTGGAGCTCGCCGGTCTCGCATGTGATTCGACCCGACTGCGTCCGGGCACCACGCGCTTCGATCTCTCGCTCGCGATGACCGAGCGCGAGGGTGGGCTCGACGCCGAACTGGAGTTCGCGACCGCACTGTTCGATCGCGAGCGAATCGAGCGAATGGCCGGGCACCTCGATCGGCTCCTGGCGGCGGTGATCGCGGATCCTTCCTGTCCGATCGGCGATCTTCCGATGATCGGACCGGAGGAAAGCGGGCTGCTCGAGCGCTGGAACGCCACTACGGCACCCTACCCGCGGCAGGAAACGCTCATCGGCCTCTTCGAGGCGCAAGTCCGCCGCGGCCCCGGCGCCATCGCCGTGCACGCCGGGGAATCGGTACTCGACTACGCCACCCTGGACAGGCGGGCCAATCGGCTCGCGCACCACTTGCGCGAGCTCGGCGCCGACCGTGGCTGCCGCGTGGCACTCTGCCTGGAGCGCGGCGCCGACATGCTTGTCGCCTTGCTGGCCACGCTCAAGGCGGGCGCCGCCTTCGTGCCGCTCGATCCGCGCGAGCCTGCAATGCGTCGCAACGAGGTGATCGAGGACGCGCTGCCCACGGTCCTCGTCGTCCATTCGACGACCCTCGCCGGGCTGCGCCTGCCGGCCGGTGCACGGCTGCTCGTCATCGATGCCGAAGCCGCATCGGTTGCGGCCTGTCCCGATGAGCGCCCGGTCCGCGACACCGGGCCGGCCGACCTCGCCTATGTCCTCTACACGTCGGGATCGACCGGGCGACCGAAGGGCGTGATGGTCGAGCATGGTTCCCTCGTCAACCATGTCTTCTGGTGCATCGACGCCTTCGGCCTGACGGCGCGAGACGCGATGCTCCAGCGCAGCACGATCGCCTTCGACGGATCCGGGGTCGAGCTCTGGCCGACGCTTGTCGCCGGCGCCCGCCTGGTCATCGCCGACGAGGATCAGGCCCGCGACCCGCATGCCCTGCTCGCGCTGGTCCGTCGGCACGAGGTCAGCGTGGCGAAATTCATGCCGGGACTGCTCGTCCCCCTGCTCGAGGAGCTGGCGCGCGATCCCCGTCCCTTGCCGCTGCGCACCGTGCTCGTCGCGGGCGACGTGCTCGCGCCGGGCGACGCCCGCCGCTGGATCGAAACGACCGGTACCGAGTTGCTCAACCTGTATGGGCCGACCGAGTGCACGATCGATGCGACCTGGCACCGGGTGGAGTCCGTCGACGACGACCGATCGGTTCCGATCGGCCGCCCGATCCACAACTGCCGTATCCACATCCTCGATTCACGCCTGCGGCAGGTTCCGATCGGGGTCGTCGGCGAGATCTGCATCGCCGGAGTCGGCCTTGCGCGCGGCTATCTCGGGCGGCCCGAGCTCGACGCCGAGCGCTTCGTGCCGAATCCGTTCGAGGAACCCGGCGCCCGTCTCTATCGCAGCGGTGACGCCGGTCGCTGGGGCCCCGACGGCAGCATCGAGTTCATCGGACGCATCGACCGGCAGATCAAGATCCGCGGCCATCGGATCGAGCCGGGCGAAGTGGAAGCGGCATTGCTCGCCGCCGGCGCGCGCGCTGCCGTCGTGCAGGCCGAGCCCGATCGCAACGGCGACGAACGGCTGGTGGCCTACGTCGAGCCGGCGGGGCTCGAGGCCGCGGCACTGCGCGCATCGCTTGCCGCCAGGCTGCCGGCATGGATGCTGCCGGCGCGAACCTTCATGCTCGACCGGCTACCCCTGCTGGCCAACGGCAAACTCGATCGCAAGGCGATCGGAAGCATCGACCTCCGCGGGCATGAAGCCCACCAGGCGGAGATCGCGCAGCACCCGGCGCCGCGCCAGGGCGAACGGGCAAGCGGGAACGCGACGCGCATCGCCGCGATCTGGTCCGGGCTGCTGGGCATCGAAGTCGTCGGCGCCGACGACGACTTCTTCGAGTTGGGTGGGCATTCCCTGCTCGCGGCCCGGGCGGCCGTACGCATCTCCGCCGAGTTCGGCGTCGAGGTCCCGGTCAGTGCGCTCTTCGACGCGCCTACGCCACGCGGGCTCGCGATGTCGATCACGGGCGAGGCAAGCAAAGCAGCCGGCACCGGCGCCATCGTCGACTCGGCGGCCGCCTCGGGCACCCAGGCGACCCCGGCTTGCGTATCGACAGCCGACACACCCTGCCTAGCCGCAAGCCCCCAGCAGCAGTCGCTCTGGTACATCGAGTCGGCCGGCGGAGCGCCCGGCGCCTATCATGTTCCGCTCGCCTGGCGGATCGAGGGCGACATCGATTCGATTGTCCTGCACGAAGCCCTCGGCTACCTCGCACAACGGCACGAGGCCCTGCGATCACGCTTCGAAGCCAGGTCGGGCGAACTGCGCCAGCGCATCGACCCCGAGGTCGACATACCGCTCGAGACCATCGCGACCCGAGGCGATCCGCGCGATGCAGCGCAGGAGTTCGTGAGTCGCCGCTTCGACCTTGCCGGCGCGCCGGCCTGGCGAGTCGCCCTCGTCGAGGGCGACGGGGAGCGCTGGCTGGTCCTGGTGATGCACCATATCGTCACGGACGGCTGGTCGATGGCCATCCTGCAGCGCGAGCTCGGCGCCGCGTATGCGGCGCTGAGCCGCGGCGAAGCGCCGTCGCTGCCGCCATTGCCGGCCAGTACCGCCGATTACCTGCGCCAGCAGCAGGCGGCGCCCGCCATGGCGGCCCGGGAACGGGCGCTGGCGTACTGGCGCGATCGCCTTGCCGGAGTCGAACCCATTGCACTGCCGACCGACCGGCGGCGCCCGCATCGGCACGCCGGCCAGGCCACGCGCCTGCCCGTGACGATCGAGCGGTCCGTCCTTGCCAGCGCCCGCGAACTCGCGCGCCGGGAAGGCGCAAGCCTCTACATGGTCCTGCTCGCCGCCTGGCAGGCCGTGCTCTCGCGGCACAGCGGCCAGTCCGGGTTCGCCGTCGGCACACCGACGGCGGGCCGACACGCCGCCGAGTTCGAGCCGCTGGTCGGCTACTTCGTGAACATGCTCGCCATGCGGGCGGACCTGTCCGGCGACCCGAGCTTCGCCGATCTCCTGGGCCGGGTTCGTCGCGATACCCTCGCGGCGCTCGATCACTCGCAGATCAGCTTCGATCGCCTGGTCGCGGAGCTTGCGCCGCGCCGGGATGCGGGCGTGAACCCCCTGTTCCAGGTCGCGTTCGCGCTGCAGAACGCGCCGGCCGGGACGCTCGAAATCCCCGGTGTCCGCTGCTCGAACGCGACGCTCGCACCGGGCGAATCGAAGTTCGATCTCTTCCTGTCGCTCGCTGAATGCAGCGATTCCATCGAGGGCACGCTCGAGTACCCCCCGGCGCTGTTCGATGCCGACCGCATCGAGCGGCTTGCCGGTCACTTCACCCGCCTGCTGGCCGCCGCTGTCGCCGACCCCGATCGCTCGATCGCGGAACTGCCACTCGCCGATGCCGAGGAAATCGGGACGCTGGCCCGCTGGTCGCAGGGACTTCGCAATCCCTATCCGGCCGACGCCTCGCTTGCCGCCCTCTTCGAGGCGAAGGCTCGCGAGCATCCCGACGCAGTCGCGATCGAGTCAGTGGCGGGACGCCTCACCTATCGAGACCTCGACGCGCGGGCCGACAAGCTCGCCCGGGCATTGGGTGCACGCGGCATCGGCAATGGTTCCCTGGTCGGGCTGGCGCTGGCGCGCGGCGAAGCGCTGGTCGTCGCCATGCTCGGCATCATGAAAGCCGGTGCGGCCTACCTGCCGCTCGACCCGGCCTACCCCGCCGAGCGACTTGCGGCCATGGCCAGCGACGCCCGGCCGGCCTTGCTGATCAGCGACAGGGAGTCGAGCGCGCGCTTTGCGCAGCTCGACGACATCCCGTCGCTGCGCATCGATCGCGACGCCACCGACACCGCCAGCTACCCGACCAGCGCGCCTCGTTCCGGCGCCGACGGATCGAGCCTCGCCTACGTCATGTACACATCGGGCTCGACCGGGCTGCCCAAGGGTGTGCAGGTCCCGCAGCGAGCGATCTCCCGGCTCGTGCTCGAAACCGACTACATCCGCCTCGGCTCCGACGATGTGGTGGCGCAGGCCTCGAACACTTCCTTCGACGCAGCCACATTCGAGATCTGGGGCGCCCTGCTCAACGGCTCGACGCTGGTGCCGCTGTCGCCGGAGACCGTGCTCGATCGCCGCCGTCTCGCTGCGGCGATACGCGAACGCGGGATCACGGTGCTCTTCCTGACGACCTCGCTCTTCAATGCGCACGCTGCGGCCGAACCCGGCATGTTCGGCCCGCTTCATTGCCTGATCATCGGCGGCGAGGCCGCCGACCCGGCCATCCTGCTGCAGGTGGCCGAGTCCGCTTCGCCGCCGCACCGCATGGTCAACGGCTACGGCCCGACCGAAACGACGACCTTCGCGACGGCATGGGAGATTCCGCTCGACGCCGCGAGCCTTGCCCGTGAAACCGAGCTCGGCGTCCCCATCGGCCGCCCCATCGCCAACACCAGCTGCCATGTGCTCGATGGCAAGGGCCAGCTCCAGCCGGTCGGCGTCGTCGGCGAACTCTGCATTGGCGGGCCGGGAGTTGCCCAGGGCTACCTCGGGCGAGCCGACGCAACGCGCGAGCGCTTCGTGCCGGCGCCGGGCGACGAGGATGGCCCGACCTGGTATCGCACCGGCGACCTCGTACGCTGGCGCCAGGACGGCACGCTGCTCTATTGCGGGCGCAACGACCGACAGGTGAAGATCCGGGGCTTTCGTATCGAGCCCGGCGAGATCGAGGCGGTCATGCGCTCTCTCGCGGGTGTGCGCAACGCGGCAGCGGTGGTCGACGACAATCCGCAACGGGACGCCCGGATCGTCGGCTTCGTCGTGCCCGATGGCCGCTTCGACGAGCAATCCCTGCGCCGGGCCATCGGCGAGAAGCTTCCAGCGTACATGGTGCCGGCCGCGCTCCTCCCACTGGACGCGCTACCGATCACCGACAATGGCAAACTCGACCGGACCGCACTCGTCGCGCTGCTGCGGGAAGGCCAGGCAAGCCTGGCGCCGCTGGATTCGCCCTCGAGCCAGCCGGCCGCGGAAACCGCTCCGCTCGACGAGGACGCCACCCGATTGCTTGCGCTCTGGCGCCGTATACTCGCCCGCCCCGACCTCGATGCCGACGAGCACTTCTTCGAGGCCGGCGGCCATTCGCTGCTGGCGCTGCGGATGCTCGCCGAAGTCGAGCGCGAGTTCGACGTCGAGCCGCGTGTCGCCGCCCTGTTCGATGCGCCGACGGTCCGCCTGTTCGCCGCGCTCCTGCGCGATCGGCGATCGAACGCCGACACTGGCTGCGCGGTCACCATCCAGACCGGGGGTGCGGCCGCGCCGCTGTTCTTCGTCTCGGGCTACGGCGGCGAGATCGTGATGTTCCGCGACCTCGCCCACGCCCTTGGTCCCGGACAGGCACTGGTCGTCCTCGATACGGCGGCCTTCCGCGCCGAGGAACTCGCCGGCCTCGCGCTGCCCGATGTCGCGACGCGCATGATCGCGGACCTGCGCAAGATCCAGCCGCACGGCCCCTACCACCTCTGCGGCTACTCGCTGGGCGGCAAGTTCGTGTACGAGATCGCCCGCCAGCTGCGGGCATCGGGCGAGGAGGTCGCGCTGCTGGCGCTGCTCGACTGCAATGCGCCGGGCTATCCGAAACGCCGACGCCTGGCCGGGCGGCTGGCTGTCCATGCCGACCGAATCCTGGCGCAAGGCATGGCCGAGAACATCCGCTACCTGCGCGAGCAGTTCGGCTGGCTGGCGAAGGGGTTCCGGAAACGCGATCTGTTCGAATATGCGCCGGAGCTCGCCGAAAGCCGAATCGCAAGATCGATGAAGGACTCGGCCGAAGCGATGTTCCAGATCTGGCGCCAGCATCATCCCGGGCGCTACGAGGGTTCGCTGCTCGTGGTCCGTGCAGCGATTCGCAGCGAACGCGCCAGCGTGATCGACGACGACCCCATGCTCGGCTGGGCGACGTGGGTCGACGGCCCCGTCACCGTGCGCGATCTCCGGGCGGATCACCTGTCGATGCTGCGCCCCGTCCATGCCGCCGCGCTGGCGGAAACGCTGGCGGAATTCCTCGAGGCGCCGTCGCATGCCCTGGCCAATGCGCTCCCGACAGCGGGCGCCGGGCAGGCCCCGGATCGACCGGACTCGCCGCAGGAGCGCGTCGAACCGGAGCGCAAGCGGCGCGCGATCGCCGGCTGACCCGATCCGGCGGCAGCGTAGCACCGCATGCGCTGGGAAAGGTCCTCGCCACCGATGAGGATGCCGAAGGGGCCGAGCCTGGTGCTCGCGTCGGGGCAGTCGAACTTCAGGCCGAGCCGACGCCGGTATGCGGGGTGGCCGGGCCCGTCGAGGCTGTCGGGTTCGCCGCAGCCGCCGGGGATGGGGGCGCGGCGGGAGACACCGGATCCTGCAGGGCGGCACGAGCCGCGGCGATGTCACGGCGGGCCAGCGCGAACACCACCGCATCGACCACCCGGGCCGCCGAGCGCGAGAACACCCGCAGCACGGCCCAGTAGAGGATCGCGCCACCCGGCACGGCGATCGCCAGGGCCACGACGGGGCCGACGGTGCCCTCGAGCCAGGACAGCGCGCCCCAGACCGCCACCGCCATCACCGCGGCCGCCACCGAGGCGCCGAAGCCGGCGGTCAGCTGCGCGAAGACGGAAAGCCCGGTCAGGCGCCGGACGAGCCAGGCATGAAGGGGAAACAGCAGCGCGCCCTGGGCCCCGATGGCGGCGGCGACCGCCACCAGTCCGTAGGGCAGCGACACCGCCAGCACCACGATCGTGATGCACACGCCCACCGCCGCGATGCCCATGTGCCAGTTGGCCTTGCCCATTCCCCGCAGCACCGCCATCTGCACCATGGGCACGGGCGAGCGGATCGCGAACAGCATCATGACCTGGATCACCGGTACGGCGCCGACCCACTCGGAACCGAAGACCGCCGGGATCAGCACCGGGGAGATCGCCGCGATGCCGAGGAACAGCGGCGCGGCAAGCACGACGCTCGCGCGCATCGTGCCGTGGGCGAGCTCGCCGACCATGGCGGGATCGTCCTGGGCACGCGCGGCGCCGGTCTGCACCACCTGGTAGGCCGGCCGGATCAGCAGGGTCACGACCTGGTCGAAGAGCCGCATCGCCATCGAGTAGAGGCCTACCGCCACCGGCCCCAGCGACCGCGCGATCAGCGCCCGGGGCAGCTCGTCGTCGAGATAGGTGATTCCCCAGGCGCCCCAGGTGCTTGCATTGAATCCGAGCAGGTCGGTGAAATCGCTTTGCCGCATCCGGATGCCGGGAGTCCAGCGCGCCAGGACGAAGGCCGAGGCGGCCGTGGCCACCGAGCGGGTCAGCTCCATGGCCACCAGGCTCCAGACGCCCGCGCCGCCGAAGGCGAACGCCAGTCCCACGATGCTGGCCGCCACGCTGGCCGAGGATTCGACCGCGGCGATCGCCTTGAAGCGCGCCACCCGCATCAGCAGCGCGATCGGAACCACCGCGAGCGCGCCCAGCGGCAGGGTCGCCGCCCGCGCCGGCAGGATCTCGGCGAGCATCGTCCCGCCCTCGAGAAGCTCGGCCACCGACTCGGCGGTGAAGGTGAGGCAGGCCAGGCCGAGGACGCCCGCGACCAGTGAGGCCCAGAAAGTGGCGTTGAGGTGCCCGGGCTTGAGTTCGCGACGCTGCACCAGGGTGTCGATCGGGGCCATCATCGCGAAGATCTCGATCAGGCCGACCGTGATCCAGGTGAGCGCGAAGACGCCGTAGGCCTGCGGGCCGACCATCCGCGCGATGACCACCAGGGTCGCGAGCGTGACCACGGTCTGCACGACCTTGCCGGCGATGTTCCATGCCGCGCCACCGGCAAGTCGATCGAAGCGCACTTTCTTCATCACCGCAATCTTCGTAGAGCCAGCCCCGACCGTGGTGCACGGGCCGCCGTCTCGCGCCTGTGGCGCGACGAACGGCGATCTGCGGGCTCGAATGGCAATGCCCGAGCCGTTCGTCGGCCTCAGAAGCAAGCGGGCAGTTGAGTGTCGCTCCCGCGACGGCGCGGATGCAAGGATCCGACCAATCGAATCCTCCGGCCTCGGCCAGGTCCGCCTCCGATCGCGCGTTGCGATCAATGCGCGCAGCGTAGTGAGTGGACCGTGCCCCACACGGCGCCGCGTCCGGAAAGCTCGTCACCAGCCGCTTCAGCGGGAAAGGCGCAGGACGCGCACGAGAACGGACCGGACCATGCCAACCAGTACTCCAGCCAATCCGAAACCCATCGTCGCCGTGATCGACCGGCACCCCGGTGGCGCGACCGAGGGCGTCCCCGCGACACCGAGGCAGGCCGCGCTCTGGATGCTGCAGCAGATGCCGGAAACGGGGTCGGCCTACCATGTCGGCGAAGCGATCACGATCCATGGCACGGTCGATCCCCGGATCCTCGCCGAATCCCTGCAGGCCCTGGTCGAGCGCCACGATGCGCTGCGCTCCTGGTTCAGCTCGGTCGAAGGCGAACCCCACATGCATGTCGATCCGCAAGCCCGGATCGAGCTGCAACTCGACCTTCCGGACGGCGCGCGCAGCCGCGAGCAGATCGACGCCCTGGTCACGGAGTTCGTCGACACCCCCTTCGATCTCGCTCGTGCGCCGCTCATGCGGGCCAAGCTGTTCGGGATCGACGGGACACAGCAGCTGCTGGTCCTCGTCACCCATCACATCGTGACCGACGGCTGGTCGATCGGCGTCATCACCAGTGACCTGGCCGAGCTCTACGCTGCCCGCAGCGAGGCCCGACCGCCACGACTCGAGCCCCTCGAAACGAGCTTCGGGCGCTATGTCGCCGAACAGGCGCTGGCGCAGCCGGGCGAACAGCACGCCGCATCGATCGCCTACTGGCGCGAACAGCTGGGCGGGCTCGAAACCCTGCCCCTGCCGCTGGACCGGCCCCGCGGCCGCCAGCAGACCCGTACCGGCGCCTTCGTCGAATGGCATATCGACACGGAGTCGACCGCCGCCCTGGCAGCCCTCGCGAGGCGCGAGCGGGTGACGCCTTACATGGTCCTGCTCGCCCTGTTCAAGACCCTGCTGATGCGCCATTGCCGGCATGTCGACATCGCCGTCGGCACGCCGACGGCCGGGCGCTACGTGCTCGCCCATGAGCCCCTGGTCGGCTATTTCGTCAACATGCTCGTCATGCGGACCGACCTCGGCGGCAATCCCGGTTTCGCCGAACTCGTACGGCGCGTCCGCGCCACGGCGCTGGCGGCGTTCCAGCACGACGAGGTGCCCTTCGACCAGCTCGTCGCCGCGCTCGCCCCGCCGCGCGAGCCGGGCCTGAATCCGATCTTCCAGGTGTCCTTCGCCCTGCAGAACGCGCCGATGGAGCCGATGCGCCTGGGCGAGGCAGCCTGCACCCAGGCGACGCTGCCGACCCAGGACGTGCAGTTCGACCTCTCGCTCAGCGTGACCGAGCAGGACGAGGGCATGCTGGCCAACCTCGAGTACGTCCGCGAGGTGTTCGACGAAGCCCATGTCCGGGCGATGGCCGGGCATTTCCAGCGCCTGCTGCAGGCGGTTCTGGCATCGCCCGATGCGCCCCTGGCCGATCTCGACATGCTGTCGGCCGAGGAGCGCGAGGGCATCGGCTACCGCGGCCCGGCCGCCGCTTCGTCCGATGGCGAGGCAAGCCTCGTGGCACTGTTCGCGGCGCAGGCCGAGCGCACGCCGCAGGCGATCGCCGTGGTGGCGGGCGACCAGGCGATCGACTACCGGGAACTCGACCTGAGGTCGAACCGTCTTGCCCGGCGCCTGCGCGACCTGGGCGTGGACCGCGACGAGCGGGTTGCCCTGTGCATGACGCGCGGCATCGACGCGATCGTCGCCATGCTGGCCATCGGCAAGGCCGGCGGCGCCTATGTGCCGATCGATCCGCATCATCCGCCGGCCCGATCCAACCTGGTTCTCGAGGATGCGGGCCCCCGGGTCCTGCTCACCCGGGCCGCGGTCGCATCGGGCCTGGTGACGCCGGCGGGAACCCGCCTGCTGCTGGTCGACATCGAGGCGTCCGCGATCGAGGCCGAGTCGTCCGAGGCCCTGCCCCGGGTCACCGAGCCGTCCGATCTCGCCTACGTGCTCTACACCTCGGGATCGACCGGCCGCCCCAAGGGCGTGATGGTCGAGCACCGCAACGTGGCCAACCATGCCCGCTGGTTCGCCGCCGAGTTCTCGGTCGGCGTCGGCGAGGCCGCCCTGCAGCGCACCACCCTCGCCTTCGATGCCGCCGGCGTGGAGATCTGGCCCCAGCTGATCTCGGGCGGCAGCATCGTGATCGCCGACGACGAGACGACGAAGGATCCCCGGGCGATGCTCGACCTGATCCGCTCGGCCGGCGTGAAGCTGCTGCAGGCCGTGCCCGGGCAGCTCGCCGCCATGGTCGACGAGCTCGACCGGGATGCGGCCGCGCTGCCGCTGCGCGCCATCTTCGTGGGCGGGGACGTGCTCTCGCCCCATGATGCGCGTCGCTGGCACGAGCTCACCGGCATCCCCCTCTACAACATGTACGGCCCCACCGAGGCCACGATCGACGCCGCCTTCCATCGCTACGATCCGGATGTCGACCAGGACAACGTGCCGATCGGCCAGCCGCCGGCCAACTGCATCATCCGCCTGCTCGACGACGAGCTGCGCCCGGTCCCGCCCGGCACCCGCGGCGAGATCTGCATCGGCGGGGCGGGTGTCGCGCGCGGCTACCTGAACCGGCCCGATCTCGATGCCGGCCGCTTCGTCGACGATCCCTTCGTCGTCGGAGGCCGGCTCTATCGCAGCGGCGACGACGGCCGCTTGCGGGCCGACGGCGCGCTGGAATACATCGGACGCGGCGACCACCAGGTCAAGGTCCGCGGCTTCCGGATCGAACTGGGCGACGTCGAGGCCGCACTGGTCGCGGCCGGCGCCCGGCAGGCCGTCGTGCTCGCGGCGCCCGATCCGACCGGCATGCTGCGCCTGGCCGCCTACATCGAGCCGGCGGACATCTCGCTCGAGGCGTTGCGCGCGGAACTGGCCACGAGCCTGCCCGAGTACATGCATCCGGCGGCGATCCGCGCGATGGACCGCCTGCCGACCTTCACCAACGGAAAGCTCGACCGCAATGCGCTGCCCGCGCCGGAGTTCGGCTCGGGCGGATCGGACGGCACGGACGGCGAGGCTCGTCGTCGGCCGAGGGATCATGTCGAGGAAACGATCGCCGGGATCTGGACGACGCTGCTCGGGATCGAGGACATCGACATCGACGAGGATTTCTTCGCCCTGGGCGGCAACTCCCTGATCGCCGCGCGGGTGGTCGCGCGCATCTCCTCGGCGCTCGAGACCGATCTCAAGCTGACCGTCCTGTTCGAGGCGCCGACCATCGCCACGCTCGCGCAGCGCATCCGCCCCGATCCGTCCGACCCGTCCGACCCCGACGGCCCGGACGGCGATGCGGCGGCGCCGGACACGACCGCCCCGGGCGACGATCCGACGGACCCGGCCGCCCTCGCCGGGCAGGAAGCGCTCGACCTGCCGACCAGCACTTCCCAGCAGGCGCTGTGGTACGTGGAATCGCTCACCGGCGTGCGCTCCACCTACCATGTCGCCGAACTCTACCATGTCGACGGCCCGATCGACGCCGATCTCCTGCGCAAGGCGCTGGAAATCCTGGCCGCCAGGCACCAGATGCTGCGCGCACGCTTCGAATCGCGCGACAGCCGGCTGCGGCTGATCGTCCATCCGACGATGCCGCTGCCGTTCACCGTACTGGATGCGCAGGCCGACCCCGTCGCGCAGGCCAACGAGATCGTCGGCCAGCCCTTCGAGCTCGGCACCGGCCCGTTCTGGCGGGCTGCCCTGCTGCGCGGCCCGGGCGATACCAGCCGGCTCGTCTTCGTGATGCACCACATCGCCTGCGACGGCTGGTCGATGAATGTCCTGTGGCAGGAACTCGGCGAGATCTACGCGGCCTTGCGCGAATCCCGGGCACCGGCGCTCGAGCCGGCGACGGCCTATGCCGACTATGCCCACTGGCAGGAGGAATTCGGCGCCGATCCGGCCCGCAAGGAGTCGCTCGACTACTGGCGGGCGCATCTCGCCGGCCTCGAGCCGATCGACCTGCCGCTGGACCGGCCCCGGCCGGTACGACGCAGCTTCGCCGGCGGCGAGGCCAGCTTCCGGATCGAACCCGCCCTCGCGAAGCGGCTCGCCGCGATGGGGCGGCGCCATGGTGCGACCCTGTACATGACGCTGCTGGCGGGCTGGCAGGCGGTGCTCGTACGCCACAGCGGCATGGCCGATATCGCGATCGGCACGCCGGTGGCCGGCCGCATGCGCGAGGATTTCGAAGCCCTGGTGGGGTACTTCGTCAACATGCTCGTCGTGCGCACCGATGCCTCGGGCGATCCCCCGTTCGCCGAACTGCTGGGCCGGATCCGCGCTCGGGTGCTCGATGCGCTCGACCACCAGGACATCCCCTTCAACCAGCTGGTCAGCGAGCTGAGTCCGGTGCGCGATTCGGGCACCAACCCGCTGTTCCAGGTCTCGTTCTCCTTCGAGAATGCCTCGGATGAGCCGCTGCTGCTGGGCGGCCTGCGCTGCCATCCGGAATCGCTGCCCGATCCCCAGGCCAAGTTCGACCTGGCCCTGTCGCTCAGCGGGGACGAGAGCGGAATCGATGCCACGCTCGAGTACGCGAGCGAGCTGTTCGACTCGAGCCGTATCGAGCGACTCGCCCTGCACTACCTGCGGACCCTGGAGCAGGTCGTCGCCGACGATGGCACCACGATCGCCGGCCTGGATCTCGCCGACGATGCGCAGGCGAACCTCGTCGCACGATGGGCGCAGGGTACGCAAGCCGATTATCCGCGGGACAAGTCCCTCGCGTCGCTGTTCGAAGCCCAGGTGGCCCGGTCGCCCGATGCCATCGCCCTGGCCGGTCCGGCCGGCACGCTGACCTACCGCGAACTCGACGAGAGCGCCAACCGGGTCGCGAACGTCCTGCGCGGAGCGGGCGTCGCCCCCGGCGCCCTGGTCGCGCTGTGCGCGGCACGCAACCATCCGATGCTGGTGGCGCTGCTGGGCATCGTCAAGACCGGCGCCGCCTACCTGCCGCTCGATCCCGCCTATCCGGTCGAGCGCCTGCGCCTGATGCTCGAGGATGCCCGCCCGGCCTTCCTGCTGCGCGACGATTCGCTCGGACCGCGGGTCGAGGCGGCCCTGGCCAGCGTTCCCTCGCTGTGCTTGGTGCGCGACGCCGATCGCTTCGCCTCCTCCGCTTCCGCCTGCACGCAGCGCCGGCCCAACGGGACCGGCGGCGATAGTCGCGCCTACGTGATGTACACCTCGGGCTCGACCGGCGCACCGAAGGGAACCGAGGTCACCCATCGGGGCATCACCCGCCTGGTCTGCAACACCGACTATGTGGACATCGGGACCGACGACGCCATCGCGCAGGCCTCGAACATCTCCTTCGATGCGGCGACCTTCGAGGTCTGGGGCGCCTGGCTCAACGGGGCGCGGCTGGTGTCGCTGCCGCCCGAGACGGTGCTCTCGGCGCCCAGGCTGGCCGAGGCGATCGAGACGCACGGGATCACCACCCTGTTCCTGACGACGGCGCTGTTCAATGCCCATGCCGCCGCCGCGCCCGCCATGTTCGGGGCGCTGCGCAGCCTGCTGTTCGGCGGCGAGGCCGGCGACCCGGTGTCGGTACGTCGCATCCTCGAGTCCGGCAATCCACCGGCGCGGCTCATCAACGGCTACGGGCCGACCGAGACGACCACCTTCGCCACCACCTGGGAAGTGCCGGTCGATCCGGAAGCGCTTGCCGGGCAGACGGTGCTCGGCATGCCGATCGGCCGGCCGATCGCCAACACCTCCTGCCATGTCCTCGACCCGCGGGGCCGTCCCCAGCCGATCGGCGTGGTCGGCGAGCTCTACATCGGCGGCCCGGGCGTTGCGCTCGGCTACCTGAACCGCCCCGATCTCACTGCCGAGCGCTTCGTTACCGACCCATGGGGCGGCCCGGAAGACCGCCTGTACCGCACCGGCGACCTGGTGCGCTGGCGCGAGGACGGAACCCTGCTCTATGTCGGGCGCAACGACCAGCAGGTGAAGATCCGCGGCTTCCGGATCGAACTCGGCGAGATCGAGGCGGCGCTGCATGAATGCAGCGATGTGCGCGAGGCCGCCGTCATCGTCGACGACGATCCCGACCTCGGCAAGCGCGTGGTTGCATTCGTGGTTCCCGAAGCCGGCAGGTCGATCGACGATCCCGCCTCGCTGCGTCGCGAGCTGCGCGGCCGCCTGCCCGAGTTCATGGTGCCCGCCCTGGTTCGCAGCATCGATACACTGCCGGTCACCGACAACGGCAAGCTCGACCGGCCGGCGTTGCTGGCCATGCTGCAGACACCGCAACCCGGCTCCGCCGCCGGTGCCCTGCCGGCCGGTCCGGATGCACGACGTGGTCTCGATGCCGTCGCCGGCAAGCTGCTCACGATCTGGCGGACCATCCTGCGCCAGCCGGACCTCGGGCCCGACGATCACTTCTTCGACTCCGGCGGACACTCCCTGCTGGCCTTGCGGATGCTCGGCGAAGTCGAACGCGAGTTCGACCGTGTCCTGCGGGTCGCCGCGCTGTTCGACTCGCCGACGGTCCGGGAATTCTCCGCATTGCTGCGTGGCCGCGATTCCACCGAAGCGCAGCAGGGCTGCGCCGTCACGGTTCGCCCTGGCGATGGACGACCGCCCCTGTTCTTCGTCTCCGGCTACGGCGGCGAGATCGTGATGTTCCGCGACCTGGCCGGCAATCTGCGCCCCGGGCAATCCCTCGTGGTGCTGGACACCACCGCATTCACCGCCGCAGAGCTCGACCGGATCGAGTTGCCGACGGTGGCCGCCCGCATGATCGGTGACATGCGCCGCGTCCAGGCGCACGGTCCCTACCACCTCGGCGGCTTTTCACTGGGCGGCAAGTTCGTCTACGAGATCGCGCGGCAGCTGCGCGCCGCCGGCGAGGCGGTCGACCTGCTGGCGCTGCTCGACTGCTACGCGCCCGGCTATCCGCCACGCAGGCCGCTCGCGCAACGCATCGCGATGCACCTGCGGGCGCTCCGGCGCAGCGGGCTGGGCTACATCAGGGACCAGATCGCCTGGTTCCGGGCCGGAAGAGCCGAAAGAAACCTCTTCGAGAATGCGCCCGAGCTTGCGGACATGGCGATCGCCCGGTCGATGAACGAATCGGCCAATGCCCTCATGGACATCTGGGATCGCCACGATCCGGGCCGGTACGAGGGCACCATGCTGATCGTCAGGGCCGCGATCCGGGAAGAACTCGCGGGCGTGGTCGACGATGACCCGCAGCTGGGCTGGGGCGACCTGGTCGGCGGCCCGATCCGGGTATGCGATCTGCACTCTTCGCACAACGACATGCTCGCCGAGGAGCATTCGGTCGCGCTTGCCGCCATCCTGTCGGAGTACCTGCCCGTGCCGCCGGCCATCCCGCCGGCGGGGGACGCCGACGCGGGTCCGGGCGAAGACACATCCCGGCCCCTCAACGAGATGCCCGGCTGAGCGCCACTCCGGCCCCGCCGCCCCACCCATCCAAGCGACCCAGCGACCATGCCCGCCACCAGGACCGAAACAGCAGACAGCCGAGCATCGATCCGCGAGGAAGATCCACCCGGGACGGCCGACTGGATGCCGCGGCGGATGCTCGATGGCGGCCCCCGGCATCCGATCGCGCAGACCTTGCGCATCGTCGGTCCAATCGAGCAGGGCCTCCTGGAGCAGGCCTTGCAGGCCCTCGTGGAGCGACACGAGGCATTGCGCGCCGTGCCCGAGATCGTCGATGGACGCCTGCGCATGCGGGTGGGCGAATCGGCCCGGACCGCGCTGCAGGTCGAAGTTCTCGAACCCTTCCATGCCGACACCACGCGACGCGCACGCGCCGACGAGCTGCAGCGCGCCTTCATCGAGAGCGGCTTCGATCTCGATCGCTTCCCGCTGCTGCGCGCCCAGCTCGTGCGCTTCGATGAGCGCCGCCACGAGCTGACGATCGTGGCGCATCCGGTCATCGCCGACCGACAGTCACTGGACATCGTCGCTCACGACATCGGCGAGTTCTACTGCGCCGCGCTCGAATCGCGCCCCGTCGACCTGCCGCCGCTGGCGGCCTCGTATGCCCGCTTCGCGCGCGAGCGCCTCGAACGCTTCGACGCCCCGGCAACGCGGGCGGCCATGACCCACTGGCGCGAACGCCTGGGCAGCCTGCGCCCCCTGGGGCTCACCACGATGGACGCCGTACGAACGCGCGCCTCGTGCACCAGCGATCGGGTGGCCTGGCGGATCGACCGCGCCACGACCGATGCGCTCGAAGCGCTCGCGCGCTCCGAGGAAGCGGACCTGTACACCGTGCTGCTCGCCAGCTTCCAGGTTCTGCTGATGCGCCATACCGGCCGCGACGAGATCGCCGTCGGCACCGGGATCGCGCCGCGCACCCGGGTCGATGGCGAGCCGCTGGTGGGCAATTTCACCAACAACCTGGTGATGCACGCCAACCTGTCCGGCGAACCGGCGTTTCGCAGCCTCCTGCGAAGGGTGCGCGAAGGCGTCCGGGATGCCAGGCGCGACGCGGACCTGCCTTTCGAGCGGGTGCTGGCCGAACTCGCGCCGGCGCGCGACAGTGGCGTTCATCCGCTGGTGCCGGTCGGCTTCGAACTCCAGGATCCGCAGCCTCGCATGCGGCTGGCCGGGACCGAGAAGATCGTGCTGCGACGCGACCCGCGCATCTCCCGGTACGAACTCTCGCTCGAAGTCACTCCTTCCGAAGGGGGCCTGGATGCGGTGATGGTCTTCGATGCCGAGCTCTTCGATCGTCACCGCATCGAACGGATGGCGGGCCATCTGCGGCGACTGCTCGCGGCGGTGGCGAACGAGCCCGATCGCGGCATCGGCGAACTGCCCATGATCGGCGAGGATGAACTGCGCCGCCTGCGGCTCACGGGACCATCGACGCCGATGCCGCCCTCGCCGCTGGCCACCATCGTCTCCGAGTTCGAAGCCCAGGCGCTGCGCCGGCCCGACGCTCCCGCGGTGCGCCAGGCGGGGATGCGCCTGAGCTATCGCGAACTCGACGACGCGGCCAATCGTCTCGCCAGGCGGCTGCAGGCGCTGGGCGTGGCGCCCGACGAGCGGGTGGCCCTGTGCGCCGAGCGCAGCCCCGACGCGATCGTCGCGATGCTGGCGATCCTCAAGGCCGGGGGCGCCTACCTGCCGATCGACCGGAACCTGCCCGACGCCCGGCGCAACGCCATCCTCGAGGACTGCGCGCCGAAGGCGGTGCTGGCCCACCGCCGCCACCTCGATGGCCTGGTGATTCCCGCCATGGCCGGCCTGGTCGTGCTCGATCCCGAACCGGATCCGGCGGGACGGAACCAGGCGGCCCTGCGCCCGACGGGCGCCGGCGTCGCCAGCGTGGCGGGCCCGGACGGCGCCGTTGCGCTGCCCTCCTCGCTCGCCTGCATCCTGTACACATCCGCATCGACCGGGTGGCCGGGGCAGGCCGTGATGATCGAGCACCGGGGCCTGCTCAACCATGCGTGCTGGTTCGCCGCCGAGTTCGGCCTGGGCGCAGGCGATGTGACGCTCCAGCGCACCGCCCTCGCCCGGGATGCGGCCGGCGCCGAGATCTGGCCCACCCTGATCGTCGGGGGCTGCCTGGTGATCGCCGACGACAGGCAGGCGGACGACCCGCCCGCCCTGCTGGAACTCGTGCGCGCCGAAGGCATCGGCCTCATGCACAGCGTACCGCGGCAGATCGAAGCCCTGGTGGAGATCTTCGCCGAGGAACCCGGTTCGGGTGTCCCGTCCCTGCGCGGGGTCTTCGTCGGCGGCGACATCCTCGCGCCGCAGCTGGCGCGCCAGTGGTACCGGCACACCGGAATCGCCCTGGTCAACCTGTACGGACCGACCGAAGCCAGCATCGACGCCTGCTTCCATCGCTGGCTGCGCAATGCCGACGACGGCCCGGTGCCGATCGGGCGCCCGGCGGGCAACTGCCGCATCCGCATCCTGGACGCCGGCCTGCGCCCGGTGCCGCTGGATGCGCCCGGCGAGATCTGCATCGGCGGCGATGGACTCGCGCGCGGTTATCTCGGCCGTCCCGACCTCGATGCCGAGCGCTTCGTGGCCGACCCCGATCCCGATTCAGCCGATGCCCGGCTGTACCGCAGCGGGGACCTCGGGCGCCTGCGCGCCGATGGCACGATCGAGTACATCGGTCGGGTCGATCGCCACGACAGGGCCGGCGGTCCTCGAAGGGATGCGGGGCGGACGGCGTCCGGCCCTGGCGGCCATGGCGACCCGAGCCGGATTCCGGCCGCCCCGGATGCCGGCCACCAGGAACCCGCCCAGCCCGCTCAGCCCGTCGCGTAGCGACGCATCCGCAGGGAGAGATCCTCCAGAGCCGCGACCCCGCTCCTCTCGGCACGGTGGCACCAGTTCTGGAGCATCTCGACGAGCTGCTCGCGGCTCATGTTCGAGCGCTCCCATACCGCGGAAAGTTCGCGACGCATCTCGACGAGGATCTTGATCCGGTCGGAGGCGGCGAGAACCTCGCCCAGCTTGGCGCGATTCTGCTCGGTCCACTTGTCGGCATCGAGCACCAGCCAGCGCCGCGCGCCCTCGAGCAGGTGGAATTCGGGCTTGCGCAGCGCCCGCAGGCGCGCCGCCTCCTCGATGCAGGCACGCCGCAGGCTGCGGGCGAACTGGGCCATCACGTCGTAGCGATGAACGATCACGGCCTGCAGCGTCTCGTGGTCGGCCACCGGCTTGGCATCGGTGAACTTCGGCCTGGGCAGGACCCGGTGGACTTTCGCAAGGCCCAGCATCGACAGAATGCGGATGTACATCCAGCCGATATCGAACTCGTACCACTTGGCCGAGAGCTTCGCCGAGCTCGCGTAGGCATGGTGGTTGTTGTGCAGCTCCTCGCCGCCGATCAGGATGCCCAGTGGCCCGAGATTGGTGCTCGCATCGGGGCAGTCGAAATTGCGGTAGCCACGCGCATGGCCCAGGCCGTTGATGATGCCGGCCGCGGTGACCGGGATCCAGAGCATCTGCACGCCGAAGACGATCAGTCCGGCCGCCCCGAACAGGAGCAGGTCGATCGCGAGCGTGATCCAGATGCCCACGACCGAATACGGGGTGTAGAGATTGCGCTCGATCCAGTCGTCGGGCGTACCGTGGCCGTAGCGCTCGACGGTATCATGCCGGGCCGCTTCCGCCCGGTAGAGCTCGGCGCCCTCGAGCAGCACCTTGCGCAGGCCGAACACGCGCGGACTGTGCGGATCGCCTTCGTTCTCGCATCTGGCATGGTGCTTGCGATGGACCGCCGCCCATTCCTTCGTGACCATGCCGGTGGTCAGCCACAGCCAGGCGCGGAAGAAGTGCGAAGCCACCGGATGCAGTGTCAGGGCGCGATGCGCCTGGCAGCGATGCAGGTAGATGGTGACCGAGGCGATCGTGATGTGGGTCACGACCAGGGTA
>JBAYRO010000033.1:0-33883 GCA_041676645.1 Burkholderiaceae bacterium
CGGGCTCGCGCACGGGGGACGGCACGCCCTGGAACCAGCGCACCGGGCGCAGGCAGACATACAGGTCGAGCTGCTGGCGCAGCGCCACGTTGAGCGAGCGGATTCCGCCGCCGACCGGGGTCGTCAGCGGCCCCTTGATCGACACCACGTATTCCTTGAGGATGTCGAGCGTCTCGTCGGGCAGCCAGACATCCGGGCCGTATACCGTGGTCGACTTCTCGCCCGCGTAGATCTCCATCCAGTGGATCTGGCGCTTGCCACCGTAGGCCTTGGCGACCGCCGCATCGACGACCTTCAGCATGACCGGAGAGATGTCCACGCCGGTGCCGTCGCCCTCGATGTAGGGAATGATCGGCTGATCGGGAACATTCAGCGAAAAGTCCGCATTGACGGTTATTTTCTCGCCTTTTTCGGGGATCTTCACGTGTTGATACATTCAGGGGCTCCGCTGGAGTAGGGTCGGATGCGGCTTGTGGCCACCAGCCGATCATTATGCCGTATCGAACCGGGGGTACAGTTCATGGAAACTCGCAATCCACGATGGCTGCAATGAAACCCACGGGAATCCGGTACGCGACACGGCGCATGATGCTCGCCGGCCTGCTGGCCGCCGCGATGTTCGCCGCCCAGGCGCAGGGCCGGTCGAACCCGCCCCTGCCCGTCCAGCGCATCAGCGCCGGCATGCACCTGATTCAGGCCGAAGTCGCCGCCACGCCCGCCGAGCGCAGCCTCGGGCTGATGAACCGGGATTCGCTCGCGCCCAATGGCGGCATGCTCTTCGTCTTCGAGGAATCCGGCATGCACTGCTTCTGGATGCGCAATACACGGATCCCCCTGTCGATCGCCTTCATCGACGACGATGGCCGGATCCTGAACATCGCCGACATGGAGCCTTTCGACGAGGACAGCAACCACTGCCCGGTGGGGCCGGTGCGGTTCGCACTGGAGATGTCGCAGGGCTGGTTCGCCCGGCGCGGCATAGGAGAGGGAGCCCTGTTACGGGCGGACCCACTGTTCGGCCCGCAGGGCGGCGTCACGCCGCAGGCGCCACGCCGGCCCTGAAGGCCTCCAGCCGAAGGCGATCAGGCCTTCTCGATCAGGCCTTCTTCTTGATCAGTCCGTAGACGAACAGGACGATCAGGGCGCCGACGACGGAGCCGATGAAGCCGGCGCCCTCGCCGGGCGCGTAGAAGCCCACGGCGCCACCGAGATAGCCCGCCACGATCGATCCCGCGATGCCCAGCAATACGGTGACGATGATGCCGCCGCCCTGGTCGCCCGGCATGATGAGCTTGGCAACCGCACCAACAACCAGCCCGACGATGATCATCCAGATGATCGACATGGAAACACTCCCCTGAGCTTGGGCCGGGCCCGGGCCCGGCGACCGGTTTTCTGCGCTACCGCCCTTGCGGGCGACCTGATCTAGCCGAAGTTCTTCGCGGCGAAGTCCCAGTTGGCGACATTCCAGAACGCCGCGAGATAGTTGGGCCGGCTGTTGCGGTAGTCGATGTAGTAGGCATGCTCCCAGACATCGCAGGTCAGCAGCGCCTTGTCGTCGGTGGTCAGGGGCGTGGCCGCGTTGCTGGTGTTCACGATGTCCACCGAGCCATCGGGTTTCTTGACCAGCCAGGTCCAGCCCGAGCCGAAATTGCCGGCGGCCGACTTGTTGAAGGCCTCCTTGAAGGCATCGAAGGAGCCCCATTTCTTGTCGATCGCGGCGGCAAGCGCACCGCTCGGCGCGCCGCCACCCTTGGGCGACATCGAGTTCCACAGGAAGGTGTGATTCCACACCTGGGCGGCGTTGTTGAAGATCCCGCCCGAGGACTTGCGGACGATGTCCTCAAGCGAAGCGTCGGCGAACTCGGTGCCCTTGATCAGGTTGTTCAGGTTCGTGACGTAGGTCGCGTGATGCTTGCCGTAGTGGTACTCCAGGGTTTCCTTGGAAACATGCGGCGCGAGCGCGTCGATCGCATACGGGAGTTCGGGTTGCTTGTGTTCCATGGCTGTCCTCCTGGCTCTTGGCTTGGAAACATATGAGAGGGAATGATCCATCGATTCTATGACGGTATGACGGGCGCCGCGCAGTTGCCCGACGCAGCCCGGTGCGCTAGGTCGCGGACCGTGGCGCCGGGCCGTCTTCGACGCGGGCCCGCAGTTCATCGCGGGCCAGGCGTATAGAAAGCGCCGCCCGCGGCGGCGCATCGGTGGCGCCACGCACGACCATCCCGTCCTCGCGCCGGACGATCGCATAGCCACGCTCCAGCACCGCCTGCGGGCTGACCAGCTCGAGCTGCGCCGCTACCGAGCGGGCTCGATGCTCGCCTTCGGCCAGCGACCGGGCCCCGGCCCGCTGGAGCCGGCCGGCAAGCCAGTCGATCCGCCCGGTCACCGTCGCGACCGGCGGCGCTGCAAGACGCGCCTCGGCCCCCGCGAGCCGGTTCGTCGCGGCCACGAGCCGCAAGGCCTGCCGGCTCGCGAGGAGTCCCGCCAGCTCCCGCAATCGATGTGCCCGGCGGGCCTGGGTTTCGGACGGGGGTCGAAGCAGCCGGGTCGCCATGTCGAGACGCTGCTCCTGCTGGCGCAGCCAGCGTCGCGAGCAGCGGACGAGCTCGGCGGCCCGGCGCTCGATCGTCTCGAGCAGTTCGCGGCGGTCGGTCGCGGCCTGCACCGCCGCGGCGGTCGGGGTCGGCGCCCGGACATCGGCCACGAAATCGGCGATCGTGACATCGGTTTCATGGCCCACGCCGGCGATCACCGGAATCCCCGAGGCATGGATCGCCCGGGCGACCCGCTCGTCGTTGAAGGACCAGAGATCCTCGATGGAGCCGCCACCGCGCACCAGCAGCAGGACGTCGACCTCCCGGCGATGATTGGCCAGGCCCAGCGCCGCCACGATCGCCGCCGGCGCCTCCACGCCCTGGACCGGCGTCGGATACAGGATCACCGGCACGTGGGGTGCGCGCCGCGCGAGGGTCGACAGGACATCGCGCAGGGCCGCGGCGCCCGGCGAGGTGACCACGCCGATCGCCCGCGGCAGCGGGGCGATCGCCCGCTTGCGCTGCGGGTCGAACAAGCCCTCGGCCTCGAGCCGCGCCCGCAATCGCATGAATTCCCGGAACAGATCGCCGGCGCCGGCCTGGCGCATCTGTTCCACGCCGAGCTGGAAGTCGCCGCGGGCACGGTAGAGCGAAGCCTGGGCGAGCACCTCGACCCGGTCGCCTTCGCGCGGAGGGAAGTCCAGCCCCTGGGCCCGCGACCGGAACATCACGCAGCGTACCTGGGCGTCGCTGTCCTTCAGGGTGAAATAGCAATGCCCGCTCGCCGCCCGGCTGAAGTTCGAAATCTCGCCGGCCACCCACAGGAGGCCGACATGGGCCTCCAGCAGCCGCGCCACCCGGCCGTTGAGCTCGGAGACGCTCAGGATCTCGCGGCCGCCGGCCGTCGTCGATGGGGATCGTGGAAAGGCTTGCACGCGCTCGGGAGCGGCATGGATCGCCGCGGGCGAATTCGACCCGATGATTGTATGCGCTTGCCCGGTATGCGCCTTTCCGGCCGATCATGGACGATTTCCGGCGGCCGTTCGGCAGCCGCGCTTGCCCGTGCGGGTAAAAAACACCGACAATTCGCCCTCATCCGGGGACGCACGCCCGCCTCGTGGCGCGAGCCAGGCGGCCCGTGCTCGCAATCCCGGCATACGGAGAATCCTGCCTTGTTCTCGTTGATCCAAGCCGCCGGCTGGCCGATCTGGTTCCTGATCGTCGCCTCGATCGTCGCAGTCGCCCTGATCGTCGAACGATCGATTTCCCTGCGACGCGACAAGGTCATCCCTCCCGGTGTCCTCGAGGAAGTCCTCACCGTCTGCCGGAATTCGCAGATCACCGGCGAGATGGCGCAACGCCTGGCGCTCAGTTCACCACTCGGGCGGGTGCTGGCGAGCGGCATCCGCCATCGCGGGGGGTCGCGCGACCTGATGAAGGAGGCCATGGAGGAAAGTGGCCGGGCCGTTTCGGTCGATCTCGAGCGTTACCTGAGCGCGCTCGGAACCATTGCCTCGACCGCCCCGCTGCTCGGCCTGTTCGGTACCGTCATCGGCATGATCGAGATCTTCGGAGCCCAGGGGCCGACCGGCAGCGATCCGGCGCAGCTCGCCCACGGCATCTCGATCGCCCTCTACAACACGGCATTCGGCATCCTCGTGGCGATCCCCGCGCTGATCGCCTACCGGCATTTCCGGGCGCGGGTCGACAGCTACCTGGTCGAAATGGAGCAGCAGTCGCTGCGACTGGTCGATGTCCTGATGAGCGATCGCAAATGAACTTCCGGCGCGGTATCCGACGCGAGGAGCCGGAGATCAATTTCGTTCCCCTGATCGACGTCCTGCTCGTCATCCTCATTTTCCTGATGGTCACGACGACTTATTCGAAGTTCACGGAACTCAAGGTCGACCTGCCCCAGTCGAGCGCGGCGCCCGTTGCCGAACGCCCCCGGGAAGTCGTGGTGGCGGTTTCCGCCGACGGCCAGTACCGCATCGCCGGATCGGGAACGGCGCTGTCGCCGGTTGCCCTGATCAACGAGCTGCATCGTGAAGCGCAGGGGCCCACGCCACCGGTTCTCGTCATCTACGCCGATGCCGGCGCGCCGCACCAGTCGGTCATCGCGGTCCTCGATTCGGCGCGCCGCGCCGGCCTCGATCGGGTCACCTTCGCGGCCGACAGCGGCGTGCGCTGAAGCGTCCACCGAGATGCCCGGGGCCCTGCGCGAGCGCGTCGAAGCCGCGCTCGCGCGCTTCTGGTTCCGCCCCTCGGGCGGGCTCGTCGACACACTCGCCGAACTCGCGCTCAGCCCACTGGCGATGCTGACCGCCACGGTCTCCGGTGCCCGGCGCCGCCGCATCCTGGCGATGCGCGCCCGCCCCCGCGAAACGCCGCTGGTGATCGTGGTCGGCAACCTCGTGGTGGGCGGCGCCGGCAAGACCCCGCTGGTCGCCACCATCGCCAGCGAACTCGACGCCCGCGGCTGGCGCTGTGGAATCCTGTCGCGAGGCTACCGGCGCCGCTCGCCCGAACCCGTGCTGGTCGCGCCCGGCGACGATGCCGAGGAAGTCGGCGACGAACCCCTGATGCTCGCCCGCGAGACCGGCCTGCCGGTCGCGGTCGGGACCGACCGGCGGGCGGCGCTCGCGCTGATGCTCGATGCCAATCCGGACATCGCGGTCGTCGTCTCCGACGACGGCCTGCAGCATGTCGCGCTGCCCCGCGATGTCGAGATCGCGGTCTTCGATGCGCGTGGCGCCGGCAACCGCCGCCTGCTGCCGGCCGGTCCGCTGCGCGAGCCGCTCGCCCATGTCCGCGGCATGGACGCGGTAGTGATCAACGGCGGCGGCCCGTCGCCGGTCGCGCATCCGCGGACCTTCACCTCCCGCCTCGTGCCGGTGGAGTTCGTCTGCCTCGACGATCCCTCGCAGCGGATCCCGGCCCATCGGTTCGCGAGCCACGTCGCCGGTCGCGAGCTGCTCGCGATCGCCGGAATCGCCTCGCCCCAGCGCTTCTTCGATGTGCTCGACGGACTCGGCCTGCACAGCCGCAAGCTGGCGCTGGGCGACCATGCCCGCATCGACGCCGCGCTGCTGGCCGGTCGCCCCGAGGAACTCGTCGTGATGACCATGAAGGACGCCGTAAAATACGATGATGTCGCAACGCGCGGCCTGTGGGCCCTGCGATCCGTCGCGCAATGCGACCCATCCCTGATCGACTGGCTGGAGGCCGCTGTCCGTGGACAAACGACTTCTTGAAATCCTCGTCTGCCCGCTCTGCAAGGGTCCGCTGCAGCTGCACCGCGACCCGCCGGGCGCGCCGGCGGTCGACGCCGAGCTTGTCTGCAAGCACGATCGGCTCGCCTATCCGATCCGCGACGACATCCCGGTGATGCTGGCCGACGAGGCGCGCCGGATCGACCTCGAGCATGGCGCCTGAAACCGCGCCGGGGCCGGTCCCGGCCTTCGTCGCCCTGGTTCCGGCGCGGATGGCCTCGACCCGCCTGCCGGGCAAGGCCCTGGCCGATATCGCCGGCCAGCCCATGGTGGTTCACGTCGCCGCGCGCGCCCGGGCGGCCGGAGCGCAACGGGTTGCGGTCGCCACCGACGACGAGCGCATCGCGGCTGCGGTCGTCGCCGCCGGTCACGAAGCCATCATGACTCGCGCCGACCACCCCAGCGGCACCGACCGCCTTGCCGAAGCCGCCGCGATCCTCGGCCTGGCCGACGACACGATCGTCGTCAACGTGCAGGGCGACGAGCCCCAAGTGCCACCCGGCCTGGTTGCGGCGGTCGCCGCCCGCCTGGCCACCGACGAAGAGGCCGCGATCGCCACGGCCGGCCATCCGCTCGCGTCGATCGACGACTTCCTCGATCCCAACGTGGTCAAGATCGTCTGCGACCGGCGAATGCGGGCGATCTACTTCTCGAGGGCGCCGATTCCCTTCGACCGCGACCACATGGGCGGCTTTCCCCGCCGGCTGCCCGATGCGCTGGCCAGCGGGCAACCGGCGCCGCTGCGCCATATCGGGATCTACGCCTATCGCTGCGGCTTCCTGCGCGCCTACCCGGCGCTGGAACGCTCGCCGCTCGAATCGATCGAGTCGCTCGAACAGTTGCGGGCGATCTGGCACGGCTATCGGATCGCGGTCCACCAGGCTGCCAATGCGCCGCCGGCCGGAATCGACACCCCCGCGGACCTGGCGCGGGTCAGGACCGCAATCGCCGGCGGCCGGCAAAATTGACCCCCCCATGCATTGCGGATACCCTCAGCCCCCTTTCTGGACGGAACACTCATGCGATTGATTCTGCTGGGCGCCCCGGGCGCCGGAAAAGGCACGCAGGCCGCCTTCATCTGCAAGCGCTTCGGCATTCCGCAGATCTCCACCGGCGACATGCTGCGCGCCGCCGTCAAGGCCGGCACCCCACTCGGTCTCGAGGCGAAGAAGGTCATGGAATCCGGTGGGCTGGTCTCCGACGAGATCATCATCGGCCTGGTCGCCGAGCGCCTCGAGGAGCCCGACTGCGCCAGGGGCTACCTGTTCGACGGCTTTCCCCGCACGATTCCCCAGGCCGATGCGATGAAGCAGGCGGCGGTCGCCCTCGACCACGTGCTCGAGATCGACGTTCCGGATTCGGCCATCATCGAACGGATCACCGGGCGCCGCGTCCATGCCGCCAGCGGCCGGACCTACCATGTCCGGTTCAATCCGCCCCGGGTCGAGGGCCGCGACGACGAAACCGGCGAGGAACTCATCCAGCGCGAGGACGATCGCGAGGACACCGTGCGCAAGCGCCTCGAGGTCTACCACGAGCAGACCCGGCCGCTTGTCGAGTACTACTCGAAATGGGCTGCTAGCGGGGATGCGGCGGCGCCGCGCTACCACAGCATTTCCGGCACCGGCAGCGTCGACGAGATCACCACCCGGGCGCTGCAAGTCCTCGAATAGCGATCCCGGAACCGCCCGGCCGGCCCCGAATCATGCCGGTCGGACCGGTTTCATGAAGTGCTCGCCCGGGCCCGCGGAGTCACGCGAACGTCGCGGCAAGCATGAATCATAGAATCTCCCGGACCCCGCCGGCGGGCAACCGGCGGGCGGAGCGCGTAATATTGCGGGCGATCTCGCAATGATCTCCAGACTGATAACGACTGATTCGGAGGGCAAATAATGACAGGAGCCGTATCGGCTGGCCTTTGGCTCGCCCTGGTTTGCGGCCTCGCCGCAGTGATCTACGGCATTGTTTCGAGCCGATGGATTCTCTCGCTCGACGCGGGCAATGCGCGCATGCAGGAAATCGCAGGGGCGATCCAGCAGGGCGCGAAGGCCTATCTCAACCGACAGTACCGGACCATCGGACTGGTCGGCGTCGTGCTGTTCCTCGTCATCGGCTTCGTGCCCGGCCTGTCATGGCCCACCGCGATCGGCTTCGCGATCGGTGCGATTCTCTCCGGCGTGGCGGGCTACATCGGGATGCACGTCTCGGTGCGCGCCAACGTGCGCACCGCGCAGGCGGCCAGCCGGGGGCTTTCGGCGGCATTCGACGTCGCCTTCCGCGGTGGTGCGATCACCGGGATGCTCGTGGTCGGCCTCGGCCTGCTCGGCGTCGCCGGCTACTACGCGATCCTGATGCGCGGCGGCATCCCCGCCGGCAGCAATGTCCATGACGTCATCAAGCCGCTGATCGGACTGGCCTTCGGCTCTTCGCTGATCTCGATCTTCGCCCGTCTCGGCGGCGGCATCTTCACCAAGGGCGCCGACGTCGGCGCCGACCTCGTCGGCAAGGTGGAGGCCGGGATCCCCGAGGACGATCCGCGCAACCCGGCGGTGATCGCCGACAACGTCGGCGACAACGTCGGCGACTGCGCCGGCATGGCCGCCGACCTGTTCGAGACCTACGCGGTGACGCTGATCGCCACGATGCTGCTCGGCTCGCTGATGCTCGCCGGCGCCGAGTTCCAGGCGGTGGTCTATCCCCTGGCGCTGGGCGGTATGTCGATCATCGCCTCGATCATCGGCGCGATCTTCGTCAAGGCGAAGGACGGGCAGACCAACGTGATGGGCGCGCTGTACAAGGGCCTGATCTGGGCGGGCGGCATCGCCACCGTGGTCTCGTACCCGATCACCGCCTGGATGTTCAGCGGCGTCGACATCGCCGCGAGCGGCATCTCGGTGACGGGGCTGTGGCTGTGCGTGGTCGTCGGCATGGTGCTGACCGGGCTGATCGTCTGGGTGACCGAGTACTACACCGGCACCCAGTACGGCCCCGTGAAGTACGTTGCCCAGGCCTCGAATACCGGCCATGCGACCAACATCATCGCCGGCATCGCGGTCTCGATGAAATCCACCGCCTGGCCGGTGCTGTTCGTCTGCGCCGCGATCATCGCCTCGTACGCGTCCGCCGGCCTGTACGGCATCGCGATCGCGGCGACCAGCATGCTCTCGATGGCCGGGATCATCGTCGCGCTCGACGCCTACGGCCCGATCACCGACAACGCCGGCGGCATCGCCGAGATGTCGGAGCTGCCCGAGGAGATCCGCAACATCACCGACCCGCTCGACGCGGTCGGCAACACCACCAAGGCGGTCACCAAGGGCTACGCGATCGGCTCGGCGGGCCTTGCGGCGCTGGTGCTCTTCGCCGACTACACGCACGCGCTCGAGTCGGCCAGCATCGTCGCCAGCTTCGACCTGTCGAACCACATGGTGATCGTCGGCCTGTTCATCGGCGGGCTGGTCCCCTACCTGTTCGGCGCGATGGCCATGGAGGCGGTCGGCCGCGCGGCGGGCTCGGTGGTCGAGGAAGTCCGCCGCCAGTTCCGCGAGATCAAGGGCATCATGGACGGCACCGGCAAGCCCGACTACTCCCGGGCGGTCGACCTGCTGACGGCATCGGCGATCAAGGAGATGATGATTCCGTCGCTGCTGCCCGTGGTGGTGCCTGTGCTCGTCGGCCTGATCCTCGGGGCGGAGGCGCTGGGCGGCATGCTCATGGGCACCATCGTCACCGGCCTGTTCGTGGCCATCTCGATGTGCACCGGCGGCGGCGCCTGGGACAACGCCAAGAAGTACATCGAGGACGGCAACCACGGCGGCAAGGGATCGGAGGCGCACAAGGCGTCGGTCACCGGCGACACGGTCGGCGACCCCTACAAGGACACCGCCGGCCCCGCGGTCAACCCGCTGATCAAGATCATCAACATCGTGGCGCTGCTGATCGTGCCGCTGCTGTAGGCCCCGAAGGGTCCGATATCGCAAGGGCACCCTCGGGTGCCCTTTTTTCGTGGATTCCAGCGTGCCGCGCCGGGTTATATTCGTTTCCTGCGGACACGGGCCGCCGGCATGCCGGTGGCCGACTGAATTCTCACCAGGAGGCTCTCCATGCAATTCGAAGGCAACGTGGTCGTCGTCACCGGCGGCGCATCCGGTCTCGGTGGCGCCACCACCGAACTCATCGTCAAGGCCGGCGGCAAGGTCGTCATCGCCGACGTCCAGGAAAAGCTCGGCCAGGAGCACGCGGCGAAGCTCGGCGCCAATGCGAAGTTCGTCAAGTGCGACGTGACATCCGAAGCCGATGGCCAGGCCGTGATCGATGCAGCGGTCGGCATGGGCAAGCTGGTCGGCGTGGTCAACTGCGCCGGGATCGGCGGCGCCGCCAAGACGGTCGGCAAGGACGGCCCGATGCCGCTGCCGCACTTCACGAAGATCGTGATGGTGAACCTGGTCGGCAGCTTCAACATGATCCGGCTGGCCGCCGCCGCCATGGCGAAGAACGAGCCCAACGCCGAGGGCGAGCGCGGCGTCTGCGTCAACACCGCGTCGGTCGCCGCCTTCGACGGCCAGATCGGCCAGGCCGCCTACTCGGCGTCCAAGGGCGGCATCGTCGGCATGACCCTGCCGATCGCGCGCGACCTCGCCCGCGACGGCATCCGGGTACTCACGATCGCGCCCGGCCTGTTCCTGACCCCGATGATGATGGGCCTGCCGGAGCCTGCGCGCGCATCGCTCGGCGCCCAGGTCCCCTTCCCGCCGCGGCTCGGCCGGCCCGACGAATATGCGAACCTGGTCGGCCAGCTCTTCGCCAACACGATGCTCAATGGCGAGACGATCCGCCTCGACGGCGCGATCCGGATGGCGCCGAGATAAGCCCGGTCCGGCACTGGACAAAGGGAAAGGGGCGCCGCGGCGCCCCTTTGCGATGCCGGCGATGCCGATCGTACGGATTCGCCTGCAACCGCCCTCAGGGTCGCACGAACAGCAGGGTATGCCCGGCGCCCTCGAGCACCAGCAGGGGCTTGCCCTCACGGGTCACCGGCAGCATGCGGCCGCCGACGCCGAGCACCAGGCGGAACGCGTCGCGGACATCCTGCGCCCGTCCCTCGCAGACGACGGTGGGATTCATCCGGGACGCCTGCAATCGCATCTGGACCACGGCGAGCTCGCCTTCCAGCGGACCACAGGCATCGAAGCCCCCGATCCGGCCGCGGGTCGCGTCGATCCGCATCCGTGGCTCGAAAGCGGTGACATCGCGGTCGTCGAGAACCTCCAGGTTCCAGTCGCCGGCGATCTCCCCCAAGGTGTAGGTCGCTCCCGGGCCCGAACTGGCGCAGCCCGCCGCCAGCAGTGTCGCACCGAGCGCCATGGCGAGCGTTCGCATCGATCTCATTTCCTCCTCCGGCGGCTTCGTGGTCCCGACCTGCCCGACCCGCGGCAGCCGTCCATCCCAGTTCCCTTTTGACCTTATCGAAGCGTTTCGTCAACCCGTGCCGCAAAGCAGGCCTCGATCCAGCGCCCGATCGACAGCAAGCCGGCATCGGCCGAACGCCTGCCGACGACCTGCAGTCCGACCGGCAGGCCGTCGATGCGCACCCAGGGCAGCGACAGTGTCGGCACCCCGCAGGCCGAGAATGGAGCCGTCTGGCCGAGTACGGCTTCGCGCACCGTCGTCGAACCGGATTCGACATCAACGTCCATCTGTCCGCGCAGCGGCGGCACGACCGCGCAGGCGGGCAGGATCATCGCATCGACATCGGCCAGCCCCGCGTCGAGATCGGCCGCGATCCGTTCGAGCTGGTGCTGCGCCTCGATGTAGTCGGTCGCCATCAGGGCAGCGCCCACCCGCATCGTGGCCAGCACGCCCTCGGAGAAACCTTCGCCGCCCGCGGCGATCGCCTCCCGATGGACCCAGGCGGCCTCGGAGCGCACGATCGGCGTGTAGGCGTTCCATGCCTTGCCCAGCAGCGGCAAGGGCAACTCGACGATGCTCACGCCCTCGCCGCGCAGCAGCGCGAGCGTGCGCTCGAAGGCTTCGCGCACCGGCACCGAGAGCCGCCCCGCGAGCCAGTCCCGGGGCACGCCAAGGCGCGGCGGGCGGGCCGGCGCCGCGGCCTCGACCGCCCGGCCCGACATGACCTCGTAGAGGATCGCGCAATCGTCCACCGTGGGCGCGAGCGGACCCGCATGGTCGAAACTGAAGGCGAGATGCAGGGCGCCGTCGAGCGGAATCGCCCCGAAGCTCGGCTTGAATCCCGTGATCCCGCAGAAGGATGCCGGAATCCGTACCGAGCCACCCGTATCGCTGCCGATGCCCGCCGCGCCGATCCCGACGGCGACGCCGGCGCCGGCTCCCGAGGAGGAGCCGCCGGACTGGCGCGCATGGTCGAAAGGGTTGAGCACGTCGCCCGTCCAGGTGTTCTCACCGGTCGCGCCCAGGGCGATCTCGTGCATGTTCGTCTTCGCGAAGATCAGCGCACCGGCCGCCCGCAGGCGAGTCACGAGGCTCGCTTCGCGGGCGCCGGGATCGGGCAGGCGGGCACGGGTGCCGGCTCGGGTCGGCATGCCGTCGACCTGGAACAGGTCCTTGATCGATATCGGCACGCCGGCGAGCGGACCGGCCAGCCGGCCGGCGCCGATATCGGCGTCGATCCGGGCGGCGGCCGCTTCGGCCGCCTGCCAGTCGACCCATGCGATCGAGTTGAGCACCGCGTTGCGCTCGGCGGCATCCCGGGCGCGGCCGAGGGCGGCAACGCAGCTGTCATCCCCCCCGGCGATGGCGCCCCCGGCGATGGCGGCGACGAGCGAAGCGATCGTCGAAGGCTGCTTGGCAGATCGGCTGTCGATGGTTAAGGTCATGTCGTTTCCGAAGAAGGTCGGGAGATCAGGTCATGCAGCGTCAGCGACTTTCCGGCGGTGCGCTGAAGTCCGGTGGATACGATAGCAGCGAGCAGCTGCTCGAACTCGAGTTCGTCGACGGTCGGATCAGGCATTTCCGGCATGTGCCGGCCGAAGTCTGGCGGCGCCTGGTGGCTTCGCCGAACCCGGGAAGCTTCTACGAGGACCGGATCGCCGAGGAATACCCGCAGTCCGATGCGGGCCGTGCCGGCACCGGCGACGAAGCCCGCGCGAAGCTCGACGACCTCTTCGGAACGCCTCCGGCCGACTAGGGCCGATCAGTCCTTCGGCCCGAGCCCCTGCAGCGCCGTGCCCACGGTGGCGCGAAACAGCTCGCGGAAATTGCGCAGGCTCCAGCCGCCCGGCATGAAGGCCTCGACCGCCTCGCTCGGGTGGGTCCAGATCGAGAGCTTGTCGCCGGCGATGCCGATCACCTGGCCGTTGACCCAGTCGGCCTCGTCGCTCGCAAGATAGACGACCGCCGGGGCGACCTGCGCCGGCGTGCCGCGCAGCGTGACCGCCGAGCCGACCCAGCCCGCGTCCTTGGCGGCCTTGCGCTCGGCGGGAATGCTGTCGGTCATGTCGGTGACCGCCCGCGGCACGATCGCATTGACCGTGATGCCGTACTTCGCGACCTCCTGGGCCATGCTGCGGGTCATGCCGAGGACCCCGGCCTTGGCCGCCGCGTAATTCGCCTGCCCGATGCTGCCGCGCAGGCCGGCTCGCGACGACACATTGATGATCCGGCCCGGGACCTTCTCCGCGCGCATCCAGCGCACCGCAGCGCGGGAGCACGCGAAGCTGCCCGTCAGGCAGACGGCGACCACCGCATCCCAGTCGGCCTGGCTCATGTTGAAGCTCATGCGATCGCGCAGGATGCCGGCATTGTTGACCATCACGTCGATGCGGCCGTAGCGGCGCACGCAGCTGTCGACCACTGCATCCGCACCGGCAAAGGTCGAGACATCCGAGGGATCCGCGGCGGCGCTGCCACCGGCGGCCCGGATCGCGGCAGCGGTCGCCTCGGCCCGGTCACGATCGATGTCGTTCGCCACGACGAGCGCGCCTTCGGCCGCGAGGGCACGGGCGAGCGCTGCGCCGATGCCCTGGCCCGCGCCCGTGACGACGGCCGCCCTGCCTTCGAGAACCATGGAATCTCCCGAACTGGATGCGAAACCGGCGAGTATGATTCCTTTCCCGTCGGCCAGCCATCCCGGGGCTTATCATCGGGCCCCGGCGCCCGGCCTGTTCTCCGAGAACCATGGATCCCCTCGCCCCAGCCCCCGGCGGCTCCCGCCCGGCGGTCGATATCGTCTGCCGCGTCGTCGACTACTACGGCGACGCCGGCATTGGCTGGCGCCTCGCCGCCGGCCTGGCGCTCGAACATGGCTTCCGGACCTGCCTCTGGATCGATCGTCCGGACATGATCGCTGCAATGGCGCCGGCCGGCGCCCCGCACGTCGAGGTCCGGCACCTCGATCGCTTCGAGGCCGACTACCGCGCCCGCGATGTGCTCCTGACCACCTTCGACAGCCGGATCGGCGATACCGCGCGGGCCCGCATCCGCGGTGCCGGCGATGCCACCCTGCGGGTGCATTTCGAATACCTGAGCGCCGAGCCCTGGATCGACAGCTGCCACGGACTACCCGCCCTGAAGGCCGATGGCAGCCAGGAATGGATGTTCATGCCCGGCTTCACCGCCGGCAGCGGCGGGCTGATCCGCGAGCGCAGCCTCGCGGCGATGCGCGCCGATTTCGACCGGAGCCACCAGGACGCCTTCCTGGAGCGCATCGGGGTGACCCGTGGGCCGGGCCGCCGGATCTCCCTGTTCTGCTATCCGGAAGCGCCGGCCGACGACTGGTTCGACACGCTCGCATCGGATGCCGAGCCCACCGTCCTGTTCGCCGCCCATGGGGTCGCCACCGCTTCAATCGCCCGCTTCTTCGGTGCCGAACCCGCCCCGGGGCGCCTGCTGCGGCGCGGTTCGCTCACCCTCCAGCGCCTGCGCTTCATGCCGCAGGTCGACTACGACCGACTGCTGCTCGCCTGCGACCTGAACTTCGTGCGCGGCGAGGATTCCTGGATCCGCGCCCACTGGGCCCGACGCCCCTTCGTCTGGCAACCCTACATCCAGGCCGACGGCGCACATCTGGCGAAGCTCGACGCCTTTCTCGACGGCGCGCTTGCCGGCGCGCCGGCAGACATCGCGGAGAGCCTGCGCCGCTTCGCGCACGCCTGGTCGGGCGATGGGCCGGTCGCATCGAGCTGGCCGGGATTCCGCGACGCCCTTCCCGCCATCGGCCGCCAGCTCGCGACCTGGGTCGACGACCTCGAGGCCCAGCCCGACTGCTGCACACGACTGGCGGCACTGATCCGCGACCGGCTAGAATAGAAGGTTGTTCATCGCAATGAAATCAGGGTCCTATCGATGAAAACCGCCCAGGAACTTCGTACCGGCAACGTCATCATGGTCGGCAGCGAGCCGATGGTCGTGCAACGCACCGAATACAACAAGTCGGGCCGCAACTCCGCCGTCGTCAAGCTCAAGCTCAAGAACCTGCTGAACAGCTCCGGCACCGAAACCGCCGTCAAGGCCGACGAGAAATTCGATGTCCTGATGCTCGATCGCAAGGAAGTCACCTTCTCGTATTTCGCCGATCCGCTGTACGTCTTCATGGATGGCGAATACAACCAGTACGAGGTCGAAGCCGACTCGATGGGCGACGCGCTCAACTACGTCGACGACGGCATGACTTGCGAAGTCGTCTTCTACGATGGCCGCGCGATTTCCGTCGAACTGCCCACCTCGCTGGTGCGGGAGGTCGAGTACACCGAGCCCGCAGTCAAGGGCGACACCTCGGGCAAGGTGCTCAAGCCGGCGCGCATCAAGCCCACGGGCTACGAGATCCAGGTCCCCGCCTTCGTGCAGATCGGCGACCTGATCGAGATCGATACGCGCAACGGCGAGTACCGCAACCGCGTCAAGGCCTGATTCGGATTCCGATTCGGGCGCATGACCGCGTTGGGGCTCCTTGCCGTACAACCTTACTGTCTGCGTCGCCCCGCCTTGCCCTACGCCCGAATCCGAATCCGAATCCGAAGCCGGTTCAGGCCAGGCGCAGGCCGGAATCGCTGCCGCGGCGCGCAGGCCGGCGCAGCTGGCGCGCCACGGTTTCGCGCAGCGACTGCATCGATACCGGCTTGACCAGGTAGCAGTTGCAACCGGCCAGGGCGCCCCGGGCCAGGTCGAGCGGCGAGGAGCGGCTGGTGAGGATCACCACCGAGGTGGGCCGGGTCACGGGATCGCGCTTGATCTCGCGCGTGAGCCGGAAGCCGTCGATACCGGGCATGATCACATCGACGAAGCAGAGTTCGTAGCGGCGCAGCCGCAGGACATCCAGCGCTTCGCGGGCATTGTCGACCGCCTCGGAATCTATCCCCATCTGCCCGAGCGCCACCGCGAGCTGGCGGCGCACGGTGGGGCTGTCGTCGACCACCAGGGCGCGCGGACGTCGCGTCACCCCGTTCTCGATGATCGGCCCGGGCCAGCCCGGGCGACTTGCCGCGACCGCCGGCGGCTGGCGCAGCTGGGTCTCGACGAAGCCGTTGAGGGCGCCGAGCAGGTCGGCCACGAACACCGAATGCAGGAGATCGTCGCGCGGGCGCTGCGGGTCGCTGCGCCGCCCCACCTTGATGACCGGCCGTCCCCGCAGGGCGCGCTGCAGGGTCGATGCGATCTCCGGGCCGCCATCGGCCGTCATGTCGACGATGGCGATGTCGAAGGCGCCGGCGGCGGGATCGGTCGCGACCGCGTAGTGGTAGCGATTGTGGCGGGCATGCCGAAGGACGATCTCGAGCAGCTTGCGCAGGCGGGTCGCCAGCCCGAACGCAGCCACGCGATAGACCGGCCGCTGCGCATCTGCCGACGGCGACCCGCCGGGTGCGCCGGTTTCCTGCGGCGACATCATGCTCGTGTTCCCCCGGTGAAATTCTTCTGTCAGTGTCCGGCGCGGTGCCGCCCTGGCGGACCGGCTTGCCGGTCTTATGCCCGAATCGTCCCAGGCATGCAAGTGCGTGTCGCAAAAAAGTCGTTTGTTTCCCCACGCTTAGCCGCTCTTCTTAAGCTTTCGCCTGAGGCGAATTCCTGAGCTCGGACCCGATGCCCTCCTCGACCCGGAGATCATTGTCGCGGGCGAACTTGCGCAGGAAATCATAGGCCATCGGCTCGATGTCGCGCAGGCGCGCGTCGACCACGACGCAGCGCTGGTCGCCACGCATGGAGGGCTGCACGAGCGGGGAGTAGCGCAGGGGATCGCCGGTCATGGCATCGGGACGAAACGAGGACATCACGCCACAGAGCCGGTCCGCCCAGTCGCTCGGGCGAAATCGCCGCCCCGTGGAGTCGATGCCGACGATCACGAAGGACTGCGCGGGGGGAAGTTCGATCATGGCATGCCCGTAGCGGCGCGGCGCCGCAAGGGCGATGCCGCGCGAACCGGAATTATAGACTCGCGGATTCCCGCATTCGATTGGATCGCTCTGGACATTCCCCTACAATTCAAACAGTTGGACGGCGCGCCAGGGACATCGACCCGGGCGCCGTCCTTTCTGTTCGCAGGCCGCCGGATGCGGCCCTTCGCGCACACCGCCCCTGGAGCCACCATGGCCGCATCCTCGCCGCTGATGTCGACGTATCTCCCGCAGCCGGTGGCCTTCAGCCACGGCGACGGACCCTGGCTCTACGACATGGACGGTCGGCGCTATCTCGACGCCCTCGCCGGCATCGCCGTCAATACCCTCGGCTACAACCACCCCCGGCTCACCGCGGCCCTGCGCGAGCAGATCGGCGCGGTGATCCATACCTCGAACCTGTTCACCCATCCCCTGCGAGACCAGCTCGCGCAGATGCTGGTCGACCGCTCCGGCATGAGGAACGTCTTCTTCTGCAATTCGGGGCTGGAAGCCAACGAAGCGGCAATCAAGCTGGCGCGCCTGCATGGCCATCGCCGCGGCATCGACACGCCCGAGATCGTCGTCTACGAACACGCCTTCCACGGCCGCTCCCTCGCGACCCTGTCGGCCACCGGCAATCCCAAGGTGCACAAGGGCTTCGAGCCACTGGTGCCGGGTTTCATCCGGGTGCCCCTGAACGATACCGAGGCGTTGGGCCGGATCGCCGCCGAACGACCGAACGTCTGCGCGGTCTTCCTCGAGGCGATCCAGGGCGAAGGGGGCATCAACCCGGCGCGCGCCGACTACCTGCGCGAGGCGCGCCGCCTGTGCGACGAGAACGACTGGCTGCTGATGATCGACGAGGTCCAGTGCGGCACCGGCCGCACCGGGCGCTGGTTCGCCCACCAGTGGGCCGACATCCGCCCCGATGTCATGCCGCTCGCCAAGGGCCTCGCCTCGGGCATCCCGGTTGGCGCGGTCGTCGCCGACGACCGGGCCGCCGACCTCTTCGGGCCCGGCAGCCATGGCACGACCTTCGGTGGCAACCTGCTGGCGATGCGCGCCGGCATCACCACCATCGAGGTGATGGAGGACGACGGCCTCATGAAGCGGGCCGAGGCGACCGGGGAGCGGATCATGAGCGCGATCCGCTCGGCCTTCACCGGCAATCCCGGGCTCGTCGACGTGCGTGGCCAGGGCCTGATGATCGGCATCGAGCTCGATCGCCCCTGCGACGACCTCGTCGGGAAGGCGCTGGCCGCGGGACTGGTCCTGAACGTCACCGCATCGAATGTGATCCGGCTGCTACCGCCGCTGGTCTTCGACGAGGAACATGCCGATCACCTCGTCGAGAAGCTGGTCCCGCTGATCGCGGCCCGGCTCGACGCCTGAACCACGCAACGCCCTGCCCGTCCATCCTTGCGGCCGAACCCCATGTCGATCAAGCACTTCCTCCAGTTCAAGGACCTGATGGCCGAGGAGATCGACTACCTGTTCGAGCGGGCACGGGTGATCAAGCGCCGCTTCAAGGCCTACGAGCCGCATCACACGCTTTCGGATCGCACCCTGGTGATGATCTTCGAGAAGGCGAGCACCCGGACCCGCCTGTCCTTCGAGGCCGGCATGCACCAGCTCGGCGGCGCGGCCATCTACCTGAACACCCGCGACTCCCAGCTCGGTCGCGGCGAACCGGTAGAGGATGCCGGCCAGGTCATCTCCCGCATGTGCGATCTCGTGATGATCCGCACCTTCGAGCAGACCATCGTCGAGCGCTTCGCCGCGAACTCGCGGGTGCCGGTGATCAACGGGCTGACCAACGAATACCATCCCTGCCAGATCCTCGCCGACATCTTCACCTTCATCGAGCATCGCGGCCCGATCAAGGGGCGCACCGTGGCCTGGATCGGCGACTCCAACAACATGTGCAACACCTGGCTGCAGGCGGCCGAACTGCTCGAGTTCAACGTGCACGTCTCGACCCCGCCGGGCTACGAGGTCGAACCCGATCGCGCCGGCGCCTTCGGGCTCGATCATTTCGAGCAGTTCGCCGATCCGATGGAAGCCTGCAAGGGCGCCCACCTGGTCACCAGCGACGTCTGGACGAGCATGGGCTTCGAGGCCGAGAACGAGGAGCGTCGCCGCGCCTTCGCCGACTGGTGCGTCGACGCCGAGATGATGGCCAATGCCGATCCCGACGCGGTCTACATGCACTGCCTGCCGGCGCATCGCGGCGAGGAAGTCACCGCCGAGGTCATCGACGGCCCGCAATCGGTGGTCTGGGACGAGGCCGAGAACCGGCTGCACATCCAGAAGGCCCTGATGGAATACCTCGTGCGCGGCCGGATGGGCTAAGAACCTGCGAACGGGTCGGACGCGCCCGTTCGCAGGTTCTCAAGTGTTGGGCAGGCCGTTGCCGCCAGCCTGCCCCACGATCGCCAGGAACTCGCGCCGGGTCGACGCATCGTGGCGGAAAGCGCCGCGCATCCGGCTGGTGACCATCGACACGCCGGGCTTGTGGACGCCCCGGGTGCTCATGCACTGGTGGGCCGCATCGACGATCACACCGACGCCCAGTGGCTGGAGGACCTCCTCCAGGGTGTCGGCGATCTGCGCGGTCATCTTCTCCTGGATCTGCATGCGCTTGGCGTAGATATCGACCAGCCGCGCCAGCTTCGAGATGCCGACCACCCGCCGGTCGGGCAGGTAGGCGACATGCGCCCGCCCGATGATCGGCAGCAGGTGGTGCTCGCAATGGCTCTCGAAACGGATGTCGCGCAATACGATCATCTCGTCGTAGCCTTCGACCTCCTCGAAGGTGCGCAGCAGTACGGCGGCGGGATCCTCGGCATAGCCGGCGAAGAATTCCCGGTAGGCGCGCACGACACGTTTCGGCGTGTCGAGCAGGCCTTCGCGCCGGGGATCGTCCCCGGCCCAGCGGATCAGGGTCCGGACGGCCTCTTCGGCTTCTTCCTGCGAGGGAACGCGACCTGCTGGCGGGGCCGCACTGGAAGTGTCTGACATCGTCGATGTGCCCGATTCTTGCGTCAAGGGAGCCCGCTAGGGTAACCGATCCGGCGCGCGCCGAATAATGGGGTCAGACTCCATTGATCAATGGAGTCTGACTCCATTATTCGGCAGGTGCGCCAGCCTGACGAGCCATCGGTCTCCTGGGGCAGCCGGTCGCCACTGAGACGGGTTCGGGACGCTTCGCCCCGGGCAAGGCCCGACTTATAATGCGGCGCTGAATCCCGCCCCGCCGGCTTCGACCGCGCCTCTTCCGGACCCGCCCATGAGCAAGATCAAGAAAGTCGTCCTCGCCTACTCCGGCGGACTCGACACCTCCGTCATCCTGAAGTGGCTGCAGGATACGTACCAGTGCGAGGTGGTGACCTTCACCGCCGACATCGGCCAGGGCGAGGAACTCGAGCCGGCGCGGGCCAAGGCCACCGCCGCCGGGGTGCGCAGCATCTACATCGAGGACCTGCGCGAGGAGTTCGTGCGCGATTTCGTCTTCCCGATGTTTCGCGCCAACACCGTCTACGAGGGCGAATACCTGCTCGGCACCTCGATCGCCCGCCCGCTGATCGCCAAGCGGCTCGTCGAGATAGCCCGGCTCGAGAAAGCCGACGCGATCTCGCACGGCGCCACCGGCAAGGGCAACGACCAGGTCCGCTTCGAACTCGGCGCCTACGCGCTGATGCCGGAGGTCAAGGTGATCGCGCCCTGGCGCGAATGGGATCTCCTGTCGCGCGACAAGCTCGTCGCCTACGCCGATGCCCACGGCATCCCGGTCGACTTCAAGAAGCGCAAGGGCCCGGCGCCGTTCTCGATGGACGCCAACCTGCTGCATATTTCCTACGAAGGCAACGACCTCGAGGATCCCTTCGCGGCGCCGCCCGAAAAGGGCATGTGGCGCTGGACCGTGTCGCCCGAAAAGGCGCCGAACAAGCCCGAGCTGGTCGAGCTCGACTTCGAGCGCGGCGATCTCGTCGCGATCAACGGCAAGCGCATGAAGGCGCATGAACTGCTTGCCGAGCTCAACCGCCTCGGCGGCAGCCACGGCGTCGGCCGGCTCGACCTGGTCGAGAACCGCTATGTCGGCATGAAGTCGCGCGGCTGCTACGAAACCCCCGGCGGCACCATCCTGCTGCGGGCGCACCGCGCGATCGAATCCCTCACCCTCGACCGCGAAGTCGCCCACCTCAAGGACGACCTGATGCCGCGCTACGCGAGCATGATCTACAACGGCTACTGGTGGTCGCCCGAGCGCATCGCGCTGCAGACCCTGATCGACCACACCCAGCAGATGGTCAACGGCAAGGTGGTGGTCAAGCTCTACAAGGGCAATGTGATCGTGGTCGGCCGCAGCTCGCCACAGTCGCTCTTCGACAGCCGGATAGCGACCTTCGACGATGACGCCGGCGCCTACGACCAGGCCGATGCCGAGGGCTTCATCAAGCTCAACGCCCTCCGCCTGCGCATCGGGGCGAGGCAGGCCGCCAGGAAGACGGGCCGCAAGCGGCAAGGCTGAGGAAAAAGGGGTCAGACTCCATTTCAGATGAAATGGAGTCTGACCCCTTTTTCGATTGTCAGTCGTCGCGGACGATACGGCGATGCTTGCGCACGATGGTCACGGTCGGCTTCTTGGCCGGGGCCGGAGCGCGCTCGACCGGCTCGTCCTCCGCCTCGCCCCCGTAGGGCTGGCGCGAAAAGGACGGCCGCGCCGGTCGGGGCGGGGAATCGCCGCGCGGCTTGCCCCCACGACCGCCGCCACCGCCACGGCCGCGCGCCGGCTGGATCGTGCTGATGACATGGTGCAGAAGCAGGATGTCGTCGCCACCCGGGCCTTCGAGGAGGATGGCGCGCTGGTCGAAGGAGCGGATCCGCCCCGCGATGCGATGGCCGTTGACGAGGAATACCTCCATCGGACGGCGCTCGCGTCGAAAGCCGTTGAGCCAGGCGAACTGCACCCGGTCCGAGCTCTTGCCCGCGGGCTTGCCCCCTTTCCTGCCGGCCGCTGGCGCGGCCGTATCCCCCGGACCGTCGCTCATGTTCGTCTGGTCGTGTTGCATCGCAATGGGAAGAATGCCATAAGAGCTGGCCGGCTGCATGCGGCTGGGCATGATTAGTCCACAGAACGGGGCACCTGACAAGCGCGCCGACCGTTCCGGTACCGGTATCGCCTGGCGATGCCGGTCCTGAACCCCATCCGAGGAGAATTCGATGCCTTCATTCGATGTCGTCTGCGAAGCGGATACCGTGGAGCTTCGCAATGCGGTCGACCAGACGAACAAGGAAGTATCCAACCGCTTCGACTTCAAGGGATCCGACGCCCGGGTCGAGCTCGGCGAGAACCTCTTGACCATCTTCGCCGACGATGACTTCAAGGCTTCGCAGGTCCGCGACGTCCTCCTGTCGAAATGCGCCAGGCGCAAGCTCGATGTCCGCTTCCTGGATTTCGGCGAGATCCAGAAGATCGGCGGCGACAAGGTCAAGCAGGAGATCACGGTGCGCAACGGCGTGTCGAGCGCCGACGCCAAGCGCATCGTGAAGCTCGTCAAGGACAGCAAGCTCAAGGTCCAGGCGAGCATCCAGGGCGATTCGGTGCGGGTGACCGGCGCCAAGCGCGATGCCCTCCAGGAGGTGATCGCACTGCTGCGCGAGAAGGTCGACGAGCTGCCGCTGTCCTTCGAGAACTTCCGGGACTGAAGTACAACAGCCCCCACGCTCGCTATCGCTCGCTGCCGCCCAGGGGGGCTATCAGTGGCTTCGGGCGGCCGGGCGGCGCGATAATGCGGACAGCCACAACCGAACCGCAGGAGACGATGAGCATTCCTACCGACAGCCAGGCGCCCGCCGCCGGGTCGCTCACCGGTGTGCGCGTGATCGACCTCACCACCGTCGTCCTCGGGCCTTCGGCGACCCAGATCCTCGGCGATCTCGGTGCCGACGTGATCAAGGTGGAGCCCCCGGGCGGCGATGTCGCTCGTGCCGCCGGCCATGGACGCTCGCCGGGCATGAGCCATGTGTTCCTCAATGCGAACCGCAACAAGCGCAGCGTCGTGCTCGACCTGAAGGACCCGGAGCATCGCGATGCCCTGCTTGCACTGTGCGCCGGGGCCGACGTCCTCGTCTACAACATCCGGCCCGCGGCAATGCAGCGCCTGCGACTCGGCTACGAGGATGTCCGGGCCGTCAACCCGCGCATCATCCACGCCGGTGGCTTCGGCTTCGGGCAGTCCGGGCCCTACGCAGCGCGTCCCGCCTACGACGACCTGATGCAGGCCATGAGCGGATCGGCGGACCTGCTCGGCAGGGTCCTGCCCGCCAGCCCCGAGGGCGATCGCCCGACCTACGTGCCGATCAATTTCTGCGACCGGGTCAGCGGACTGCATCTCGTGTACGCGATCCTCGCCGCACTCTATGCGCGCGAGCGCACCGGCATCGGCCAGGCCATCGAGGTGCCGATGTTCGAAACCATGTCGGCCTTCGTGCTGGCCGACAACCTCGGGGGTGCGAGCTTCGACCCGCCCGAAGGAGGCATGGGCTACTCCCGCATCGTCTCGCGCGGCCGCCAGCCCTACCCCACCCGCGACGGCCATCTCGCCCTGCTGCCCTACAACGACAAGCAATGGCGTGAAGTCCTGCGGCTGTTCGACCGCGAGGATCTCGCCGAAGACCCGCGTTTCGCCACCCAGGCGCAGCGCAGTCGCAATGCCGAGGCCGTCTACGCCTTCATGGCCGGGGAAGTCGCCCGGCGCAGCACCGCCGAATGGCTCGAGCTCCTGCGCGACAGCGACATCCCGCATGCCCGGATCAACGCGATCGAGGATCTGGCCGACGATTCCCATCTCCGCGCGGTCGGCTTCTTCGAAAGCTACCGGCATCCGCACGAAGGCGAACTGGTCGGCACCCGGCATCCGGTGGAGTTCTCCGCGACACCGGCGGCACTGCGACGGCCCGCACCGCGGCTCGGCGAACACACCGCCGAGGTCCTGCGCGAGGCGGGTCTCGACGAAACCCTCATCGAACGACTGGCCGGGAGCCGGGGATGACAGCAAGGTGATGAACAAGGACACGACTCCGCGAACCGGCCCCGGGACGGGCAGCGACGCCATCCCGACCCTCCTCCCCGACTGGCGCCAGGGCGAGATGCCGCTGCACGAGTACCTGCGCCACCATGCGCGCGAGCAGCCCGATCGACCGGCCTTCATCTGGTACGGCCGCGAGATCGGCTATGGCGAGCTCGATCGGGCGAGCGACGCCTTCGCGAGCCTGCTGTATTCGCTGGGCGTCGCCGCGGGCGACCGTGTCGCGCTGTACACGGGGAACTGCCCGCAGTACGTGATCGCGCATTTCGGCATCCAGAAGATCGGCGCCATCGTCGGGCCCTGCGGCCCGCTGTTCAAGGCCCATGAGCTGCGCTACCAGCTCGACGACCTTGGCGCGAAGGTGATCGTCGCGGCCCGCCACCTGGCACCGATCGTCGAGGAAGTCCGCGCCGATACCGCGATCGAGCATGTGTTCCTCACCGGCCATGCCGACATGCTGCCGGCCGACCCGACGATCGCGATCCCCGAGGAACTCGACGCCGAGCGCAAGGCCGACGCCACGCTGCCGCCGGGAACTCGCGACCTGCTCGCCACGCTCGGCGATTTCGAGGCAGTGGCGCCGCCATCGTACTCGCCCGATCTCGAGGAAGTCGCCCTGATGACCTACACCTCGGGAACCACCGGCATGCCCAAGGGCGCGATGCTGTCCCTGCGCAATGCCCTGTTCAAGACCGCGGTGACGGCCGACTGCAATGATGTGCGCGGCGACGATGTCCTGCTCGCGATCGCGCCCCTGTACCACATCGCCGGCATGCTGATGGGCATCGACGTCACCGTGTACACCGGCGCCACGACCGTGCTGATGCATCGCTTCGATCCGCTCGCGACACTGCAGGCGATCGATCGCCACCGGGTGAGCTGGTGGTACAGCATCGCACCGATGAACGTGGCCCTGATGGAGCATCCCGAGGCGGCGCGCTTCGACATGTCCTCGCTGCGGATCAACCCGGCGACCAGCTTCGGCATCACGCTCACCGAACCGCTCGCGCGGCAGTGGGCGGAGTTCACCGGCGGCTGCCCGACCTACGAGGCCGCCTATGGCCTGTCCGAAACGCATACCTGCGATACGTACATGCCGGTGGATGCGGTGCGCTGGGGCACCCAGGGCCGGCCGATGCCGGGCGTCGAGATCCGCATCATCGATCCGGATACCGGCGTCGACCGACCGCAGGGCGAACTCGGCGAGATCATCGTGCGCAGCCCCGGTTCATTCAAGGGCTACTGGAACAAGCCCGAGGCAAGCGCCAGCACTTTGCGCGATGGCTGGGTCCATACCGGCGACATGGGCCGGCTCGACGAAGCCGGCTACCTGAGCTTCGTGGGGCGCTTCAAGGAGATGATCAAGGTCTCCGGCTACAGCGTGTTCCCCGAGGAAGTCGAGACGATCCTGATCCGCCATCCCGCGATCCGCCAGGCGGCGGTGCTCGGCATACCGGATCCGGCCCGCGGCGAAGTGGTCCGGGCCTATGTCGTGAAGGAAGCCGACGCCACCGTGAGCGCAGACGAGATCATCGCCTGGGCCCGCGAGAACATGGCCAGCTACAAGGCGCCGCGCGAGGTGCGCTTCCGGGATTCCCTGCCGGCGACCGGTGCCGGCAAGGTGCTGCGCCGGCTGCTGCGCGACGAGGAAGCCTGAACGGACTCAACCCAGCGCGCGGCGGAATTCGAAGCGGGCGATGAGCCGCGAGACGGTGTTGCAGCTGAACAGCAGGGCGAACCATCGGGTCGCGGGGTCGACGAACAGCGCGGTGCCGGTCATGCCCGACCAGGTGAGCTCGCCGACGGCGCACGGGTAGGCGGCGGCGCCACCGGCGCGGCGCACCGCCAGCCCGAGGCCGAAGCCGAAACCCGGCCCGGTGAATCCGAGCGGACCATCGACCCCCCGGGGCAGCTGGTCGCGCGCCATCTCCGCGAATCCCGTCTCGGACAACAGCCGGCGCCCCTCGTGGACGCCGCCATTGGCGAGCAGTCGCGCAAAGCGGGCGTAGTCGTCGATCGTCGATGCGAGCCCACCTCCGCCACTGTGCATCGGCGTGCCGAGCTCATCAGCCTGCACGTACTTTCCGGACAGGCCGTGCCAGGACCGATCCTCGGGAAACGCGGTGGGCATGCGTTCACGCTGCTGCGACGGTACCGCGAACCCGGTCTCGCGCATGCCGAGCGGGCCGAAAATCCGCTCGGCAAGCGCATCGCCGAGGCGCTGGCCGAGGATCCGCCCGATCACCAGGCCGAGCACATCGGTCGAATAACCGTAGCGGAACGCGGTGCCCGGCTGCCTGGCCAGCGGCAAGCGGGCAAGCGACGCGAGGACAGCCGCCGGCTCGAGCAGCGGCAGGCGTTCATCGAGCCCTTCGGCCAGGATGCGTTCGGCCACATCGGCTTCGGCGATCTCGCGACCGTAGGCGAACCCGGAGGTATGCCGCAGCAGATCGCGGATCGTGGGCTGGCGGGCCGGGGCGGCGCCATCGGGAAGCCGCATCGCGGCGAGTTCGGGCAGATGCCGGGCCACGGGGTCGTCGAGACCGAGCCGTTCTTCGTCGACCAGGATCATGGCGAGGAAGCTGACCACCGGCTTGGTAAGCGAGGCGATCCGGAACAGGGCATCGGCGCGCATCGGTTCGCCCGCTGCGTCGCCCGGCGCTTCGCCGTGCAGGGCTCCCGACACCAGCCGGGCCAGCTCGGCGCCATCGCGTTCCACGAGTACCACCGCCCCCGGGCAATGCCGCGCCGCGCGATGGAAATCCAGCATCCGGGCCAGTGCATCCTGCATGGTCGTCTCTCCTCCTGCGTCAGGGACGGGCCACCCGCCCGAATCCGTGGATCGTGCCAGTATAGAGGCTGACCGCAACCAGCCTGGAGCCGCCCGAGGCGGAACAAGAGTGCCGACATCTCCCTCGATGCCCCCCCATTCCGCGCCCGCCACCGAAGTCGAGGCGCAAGCCCTCATCGCGCGGGCGGAGTCCTTCGCCACCAGCGTGATCGCTCGAAGCGCCGCGCAATGGGAGCATGAACGCCAATGGCCGGGCGAGGCGCTCGCGACGACGGCATCGATCGGCCTGAATCGCATCCAGGTGCCGGCCGAACAGGGCGGCTACGACCTGCCCTTCACGGTCAAGATGCGCGTGGTCGAGGTGTTCGCCCGCTACGACATGGCGTTCTCGTTCGCCTGGGTCAATGCCCACAATGCAACCGTCCGCCTGGCCCGCGACGGCAGCCCGGCGCAGCGCGAGCGCTGGCTGCCCGGCCTGCTGTCGGGCACTTCCGTGGGCACCGTCTGCCTGACCGAACCCGGCACCGGCAGTGATTTTCCGGCGATCGCCACCCGCGCGCGCCGCAACGGACAAGGCTGGGTCCTCGACGGCGCGAAGGCCTGGGCGACGAATGCCGCCGGCGCGGACCATGCGGTCGTCTACGCCCAGACCGACCCGGCCGCGGGCAACAAGGGCATCGCCGGCTTCCTCGTCGACCTGGCCGCGCCCGGTGTCAGCGCTCGCCAGGTCGAGCCGCTGGTCGGCGGCCACGCAATCGGCGCCGGGGGCTTCCGCCTCGAAGGGGTCGAGCTCGACGCCGACGGCCTCTTCTATCCGCCCGGCGAAGCCTTCGGACGAGCCCTGGCAAGCATCAATGGCGCGCGCACCTATGTCGCCGCCATGTGCAACGCCATGCTCGACACCGCTCTGCGGATCGCGGTGGCGCATGCGCAGCAACGACACACCTTCGGCAGTCCGCTGGCCGATCGCCAGGGCCTGCGCTGGATGCTCGCGGACGCTGCCACCGACCTCGAGGCCTCGTGCCTGCTCACCGAACGCGCCGCCGCCCTGATCGATGCGGGCGAGGACGCCGTCGAAGCCGCCGCCCATGCCAAGAAGTTCAGCGTGCGAATCGCCGAGCGCCGCCTGCGCGACTGCATGCAGGTCCTCGGCGCGGCGGGACTGCGCGAGAGCTGCCCGATCGGGCGCCACCTGGTCGGCGCCCGCATCGCGAACTACGTCGACGGCACGACCGAGATGCAGAACGAGCGTATCGCCGCCATGCTCATGCGCCGGCTCGCCGCCGACGACAAGGCCCGGTGAGGCGCGCAGGCGGCTAGCCGCGCGCGGAAAGCCTGGCCCCTAGCCGCGCGCGGAAACCAGCCGCGGCGATGCGCCGCCGCTGCAGAGTTCGCCGAAGCGCGCCCGGATCGAGGCTTCGATCCCGGCGGCGTCCAGTCCGAGCTCCACCAGCAGGCTGCGCTGGTCGCCGTGATCGACGAAACGATCGGGCAGGCCGAGGTGCAGGATCGGCCTGACGATACCGGCGCCAGCCAGCGCCTCCGATACCGCGGATCCGGCCCCACCGCCGATCACATGCTCCTCGACGGTCACGAAGGCATCGTGGCTGCGCGCGAGCTCGTCGAGCAGCTCGATGTCGACCGGCTTGACGAAGCGCATGTTCACCACCGTCGCATCGAGCGCATCGCCGGCTCCGATGCAGTCGGCCAGGACCGTCCCGAACGCGAGGATCGCAAGTCGTCGGCCTCGCCGGCGGACCTCGCCACGGCCGATGGGAATCGCCGTGAGATCCTTGCGAATCTCGGCCCCCACGCCGGCTCCGCGCGGATAGCGGACCGCGGACGGCCCATCGTGCTGGAAGGCGGTGAACAGCATCTGCCGGCATTCATTCTCGTCACTGGGCGCCAGCACGATGGTGTTCGGTATGCAGCGCAGGTAGGCGTAGTCGTAGGCGCCGGCATGCGTCGCGCCATCGGCTCCGACGATGCCGGCGCGATCGATCGCGAACACCACCGGCAGGTTTTGCAGGGCGACATCATGGATCAGCTGGTCGTAGCCTCGCTGCAGGAAGGTGCTGTAGATCGCCACGACCGGCTTCATGCCCTCGCAGGCCAGGCCGGCGGCGAAGGTGACCGCATGCTGCTCGGCGATGCCGACGTCGAAGTAGCGCTTCGGATAGCGACGCTCGAACTCGACCAGCCCGGAGCCCTCTCGCATTGCCGGGGTGACCGCCACCAGGCGCTCGTCGAGCGCCGCCATGTCGCAGACCCAGTCCGAGAACACCTGTGTGAACGTGGTTCGCGGACGGCCCGCAGGCTCGATCCCCCGGGAGGGGTCGAACTTGCCCGGCCCGTGGTAGAGGACCGGGTCGGCCTCCGCGAGCTTGTATCCATGCCCCTTGCGCGTGACGATGTGCAGGAACTGCGGGCCGCGCAGCTCGCGCAGGTTCTGCAGCGTCGGCACCAGGGCGTCGAGATCGTGACCGTCGATCGGGCCCACGTAGTGGAAGCCGAACTCCTCGAACATCGTGCCCGGAACGACCAGGCCCTTGGCATGCTCCTCGAGCTTGCGGGCCAACTCCATCATGGGAGGGACATGCGCCAGCACGGCACGCCCGACATCCTTGACCCGTGTGTAGAACTGTCCCGAGAGCAGCCGCGCGAAATAATGGTTGAGCGCACCGACCGCCGGCGATATCGACATGTCGTTGTCGTTGAGGATCACCAGCAGGTCGATGTCCGGCGTCACGCCGGCATTGTTCAGGGCCTCGAAGGCCATGCCCGCGCTCATCGCGCCGTCACCGATCACCGCGACATGCCTGCGCCGGTCCGGACCGGTGTTCTCACCGGTGTTGCGCGCGGCCACCGCCATGCCCAGCGCCGCCGAGATCGATGTCGAGGAATGCGCGGTGCCGAAGCTGTCGTACGGGGATTCGTCGCGCTTGGGGAAGCCGCTGATCCCGCCGTACTGGCGCAGGCTGGCCATGCGCTCGCGCCGACCGGTCAGGATCTTGTGCGGATAGCTCTGGTGGCCGACGTCCCAGACGAGGCGGTCGCGGGGCGTGTCGAACACGTAATGCAACGCTATCGCGAGCTCGACCGTGCCGAGGTTGGACGAAAGATGCCCGCCGGTACGCGCCACCGAATCGATGATGAAGCGGCGCAACTCGTCGGCGAGCTGCGGCAGGTGATCGCGACCGAGCTCGCGCAGCTGTCGCGGATCATCGATGGTCTCGAGTAATGCTTGTGATGCCACACCGGGCCTCCAGTTCAGGACTTGCGCAACACGATCAGGTCGGCAAGCTGCGCAAGGCGCTCGGCCCGGTCACCGAAGCGCTCGAGCGCGCGATGCGCCTCGTCGCGCAGGGCCAGAGCGAGCGAACGCGCCTCGTCGAGCCCCATTATCGATACATAGGTCGGCTTGCCGGCTTCGCTGTCCTTGCCAGCCGTCTTGCCGAGCGTCGCGCTGTCGCCCTCGACATCGAGGACGTCGTCGATGACCTGGAAGGCCAGGCCGATCGCGTCGGCATAGGCATCGAGCGCTCGACCACCGGCGGCATCGCTTGCCGCTGCCGGACCCGCCATCCAGCCCAAGCGCACCGATGCGCGCAACAGGGCGCCGGTCTTGCGCCGGTGCATCCGTTCGAGCGCATCCCGCTCGAGGCGGCGCCCCACCGACTCGATGTCGATCGCCTGCCCACCGACCATGCCGCCCGAGCCGGCCGCGGTGGCCAGCTCGGCCACCAGCGCGGCGGTCGGCAGTTCCGGTTCGGCGAGCCCGGCCTCGCCGAGCAGGCCGAAGGCAAGCGCCTGCAAGCCGTCGCCGACCAGCATCGCGAGCGCTTCGTCGAAGGCGACATGCACCGTCGGACGGCCGCGCCGGACATCGTCGTCGTCCATGCACGGCAGGTCGTCATGGACCAGCGAATAGGCATGGATCAGCTCGACGGCGCAGGCCGCCGCCATCGTCGACCGCTGGCTCGCGCCGGAGACCCCCGCGCTGGCATGCACCAGCAGGGGCCGCACCCGCTTGCCGCCGCCCAGGCTCGCATAGCGCATCGCCTCGTGCAGGCGGGCAGGCACGACATCGGCGCCGGGCAGTGACTCGGACAGCGCCAGCTCGATCCCGGCGGCGGTATCCCGGCACCAGGCCGCGAAATCGGGTGTTGCCGCGGCGGCCACCGCGCTAGCGCTCTTCATCGGCGTCGCCGCCGAGCGGCTTGAGGAGATCGGCCTCGAGGATGCGCACCTGCTGCTGGATCACCGCCAGGCTCTCGCGGCAGCGGGCGACCAGTTCCGCACCGCGACGATAGGCGGCGAGCGATTCCTCGAGGCTGAGGGTACCGGCCTCCATGCGCTCGACGATTGCCTCGAGCTCGCTCACCGCGGCATCGAATTCGATCGGCTCGCCCGATGCGAGCGGCTCGACCGACGCCTGGGATGCCTGGTCGGGCGCCGCGGATTCTGGGGATTTGCTGGACATGGTTCTGGGGCTGACGCTGGCCGTGGCCGCTGCGCTTCGCGCATCGCCCGGCATTGCTGATGAACCGATTTTACTGCGATCGGCCATGAGCTGTCGGAAGCGGCTCCACGAGCCCCGCGCGGGCCCGTGCGCATGCCCTCCGGGACGGCATTTCGGGTATCCTTGTGCCCCTTCGAGCCGGGGCCCGCCTTGCGCGACACGCTCGCCCGGCGCGGCTTGGTCCCGTCCTTCGACTTTTCTGGAGGTTCAGAATGTCGGACCTGGGTCGGCGCGAGCTCCTCTCCCCCTCGCGCGCTCAACTCCCCGTTTCCGCCTACTTCGACGAAGCGCTCCTCGCCCGCGAGATCGAGATCCTGTTCCGGCGCGGTCCTGGCTATATCGGCCATGAGCTGATGGTCCCCGAGCCGGGCGATTTCCACACCCTGGCCGCCGAGCACGACGGGCGGGTCCTCGTGCGCAACGACCGCGGCGTGGAACTGCTCTCGAATGTCTGCCGCCACCGCCAGGCGATCATGCTCGAGGGCCGGGGCAACGCCGGCAGCATCGTGTGCCCGCTGCATCGCTGGACCTACAATCTGCGCGGCGAGCTGCTCGGCGCCCCGCACTTCCGCGAACAGCCCTGTGCGAGCCTGGCGCGCAGTCCGCTGCAGAACTGGCGCGGCATGCTGTTCGATGGCCCGCGCGACATCGCCGCCGACCTGCGCGCGGTGGGCCTCGAGGACAGCATCGACTTCGGCGGCTACATGCTCGGCCATGTCGAGATCCACGAGTGCGACTACAACTGGAAGACCTTCCTCGAGGTCTATCTGGAGGACTACCACGTCGAGCCGTTTCACCCGGGGCTCGGGAAGTTCGTTTCCTGCGACGATCTCGAATGGACCTTCGGCGACTGGTTCTCGGTCCAGACGGTCGGGATCCACCAGGACCTGCGCAAGCCGGGCACCTCGACCTACAAGCGCTGGCACGAGGAAGTCCTGCGCAGCTACAGGGGCAAACTGCCTCGCTTCGGCGCAGTCTGGCTCGCCTATTACCCGAACATCATGGTCGAGTACTACCCCAACGTGCTCGTGGTCTCGACCCTGGTTCCCCGCAGTGCGCAGCGCACCACCAATATCGTCGAGTTCTACTACCCCGAGGAGATCGCGCTGTTCGAGCCCGATTTCGTCGCGGCCGAACAGGCCGCCTACATGGAGACCTGCGTCGAGGACGACGAGATCGCGCTGCGCATGGATGCCGGTCGCCGTGCCCTGCTGGCGCGTGGCGTCAACGAAACCGGGCCCTACCAGAGCCCGATGGAAGACGGCATGCAGCATTTCCACGAATTCTATCGACACCACATCGAGCTGGGAGACGACTGATGCGCTGGACCACGCTGATCGATGTCGAGGAACTCGCGCTGCGGCTGGATGACTGCCTCGTCGTCGATTGTCGCCACGATCTCGCCGACCCCGATGCCGGCCGTCGTGCCTGGCAGGCGGGCCGGATACCGGGCGCCCGCTTCCTGCACCAGGACGAGGACCTCGCCGGCCCGACCGGATCGCATACCGGCCGTCATCCCCTGCCGGATCCCGCAAAACTGCTTCGCCGGCTCGGTGAACTCGGCCTGGACCGGGGCACCCAGCTCGTCGCCTACGACGACGCCGGGGGCGCGATGGCCGCCAGGCTCTGGTGGCTCGCCCGCTCCCTGGGCCACGATTCGGTAGCGGTGCTCGACGGCGGCCTCGTCGCCTGGCAGGCCGCCGGCTATCCGCTGGACCAAGGCGAGGCGGCGCCATCGCGTCGTGCGCCGGCCACGCTCGAGCCGCGCGATGCGCTCACGCGCCAGGTCGATGTCGACGCGCTGGAACGCAACCTCGCCCGGCCGACGCTGAAGCTCGTCGATGCGCGTACCGCGGAGCGCCATCGCGGTGAGACCGAACCGCTCGATCCGGTTGCCGGCCACATCCCCGGAGCGCTGAGCCGCCCGCTCGGCCTGAACCTGCGGCCCGATGGCCGCTTCCTGCCCGCCCCCGTCCTGCGCCAGGCCTTCGCCGAACTCCTCGGTGACCACGCGCCCGAGGCCGTCGTCCACTTCTGTGGCTCGGGTATCAGCGCCTGCCACAACCTGCTCGCGATGGAGCATGCCGGCCTGCGCGGATCGATGCTGTATCCCGGCTCATGGAGCCAGTGGTGCAGCGATCCGTCGCGCCCGGTGGCCGTGGGCCAGGGCACCTGATCCGGTCCGGAGCCTGCCCGGGGCCCGCTTGTATCTTTAGACCAGACCGGCACGGTAGAGTCCGGAGGCCGAGAAGGCGTCTGGACCGGACCGTGCAGCCTGGTATCCGCTGGGGCGTATGAGCCCGTGCCTGAGTAGATGGCGCA